>NZ_SYUT01000023.1:0-99595 GCF_005146325.1 Vibrio genomosp. F6
AAATGACGGTTGAGCTAATTGCTCCAATCGCAATGGACGAAGGTCTACGCTTCGCAATCCGTGAAGGTGGCCGTACAGTTGGTGCTGGTGTTGTTGCTAAAATCTTCGCTTAATTTCGAATGATTTTGCACTCTTATTATTAAGAGCCGCATTGATAAAAAAAGGAAGCTTCGGCTTCCTTTTTTATTTCTGGTAGTGAATTTTCCTCGATATAACTCTTTAAATTCTTCTGCGATTATTTTTTCACCCAAACTATTGCATCCTAAACTGTGATCTGTATAATGCACCGCACTGGTTAAGCCAGTTGTGAACCAATAAGCATCGAGGAGCAAAACCTATTAGGTTTTGGTAATGTATACTCAGCTCATGTTCGCGGTTAATATTAATTAGTTTACTGGTTATAGTTAACTGACAATGTGTCCTAATTTTGGATACTACGGTTTCACATAAATCAATCGGCATTCACTCGTCTTAACGAGTTTGAGTGGCGATATTGTTTGTGTAATTTATTAAACTGGAGCTCTGTCTCATGCAGAACCAACGTATTCGTATCCGTCTAAAGGCGTTTGATTACAAGCTAATCGATCAGTCTACAGCGGAAATCGTTGAAACAGCAAAACGTACCGGCGCACAGGTTCGTGGTCCTATTCCACTACCTACTCGTAAAGAGCGTTTTACTATTCTTGTCTCTCCACACGTTAACAAAGATGCTCGTGACCAGTACGAAATCCGTACTCACAAGCGTTTGATCGATATCGTTGAGCCAACAGATAAAACTGTTGATGCTCTAATGCGTCTTGATCTAGCTGCTGGCGTTGATGTACAAATTAGCCTAGGTTAAGGGAGATTAGAATAATGATTGGTCTAGTCGGACGTAAAGTGGGTATGACCCGCGTATTTACCGAAGAAGGCGTTTCTATCCCAGTAACTGTTGTTGAGGTTGAAGCGAACCGTGTTTCTCAAGTTAAAACACTTGAAAACGACGGCTACGCAGCAATCCAAGTAACTGCTGGTACTAAGAAAGCTAACCGTGTATCTAAGCCAGAAGCTGGTCACTTTGCGAAAGCAGGTGTTGAAGCAGGCCGCGGTCTTTGGGAATTCCGTTTAGAAAACGGAGAAGAGTTTGAAGTTGGCGCTGAGCTAAACGTAGAACTTTTCAATGAAATTAAAAAAGTAGACGTTACTGGTACATCTAAAGGTAAAGGCTTCCAAGGCGTAGTTAAGCGTTGGAATTTCTCTACTCAAGATATGACTCACGGTAACTCTTTGTCTCACCGTGCACCGGGTTCAATTGGCCAATGTCAAACTCCAGGTCGCGTGTTTAAAGGCAAAAAAATGGCAGGTCACATGGGTGCTGAGCGTGTAACGACTCAAAACCTAGAGATCGTACGTGTTGACGCTGAGCGTAATCTACTCCTTATTAAAGGTGCAGTACCAGGCTCAACAGGTGGCAACGTGATCGTCAAACCTGCTGTTAAAGCATAACGTCTAGGAGTAAGTAATGGAATTGATGGTTAAAGGTGCAGATGCACTAACTGTTTCCGAGACTACTTTCGGACGTGACTTTAACGAAGCTCTAGTACACCAAGTAGTTGTTGCATACGCAGCAGGTGCTCGTCAAGGTACTCGTGCTCAAAAGACTCGTTCAGAAGTATCTGGCGGCGGTGCTAAGCCATGGCGCCAAAAAGGTACTGGCCGTGCACGTGCTGGTACAATTCGTAGCCCAATCTGGCGTTCAGGTGGTGTTACTTTTGCTGCGAAACCTCAGGATCACAGCCAAAAAGTAAACAAGAAAATGTACCGCGGAGCTATGAAGAGCATTCTTTCTGAGTTAGTTCGTCAAGAGCGTTTAATCGTTGTTGATAACTTCTCTGTAGAAGCTCCAAAGACAAAAGAATTAGTAGCTAAGCTTAATGAACTTGAGCTAAGTGACGTTCTGATTGTAACTGGCGAAGTAGATGAGAATCTATTCTTAGCTGCTCGTAACCTATACAAAGTTGACGCACGTGATGTTGCTGGTATTGATCCAGTATCTCTAATTGCATTCAACAAGGTTCTAATGACTGCTGATGCAGTTAAGCAAGTTGAGGAGATGCTGGCATGATCAATGAAGAGCGTCTACTAAAAGTTCTACGTGCTCCACACATCTCTGAAAAAGCAACTATGGCAGCTGAAAAAGCGAACACTATCGTTTTTAAAGTAGCTAAAGATGCAACTAAGAAAGAGATCAAAGCAGCTGTAGAAAAGCTATTTGAAGTTGAAGTTAAGTCTGTAAATACTCTTGTTCTTAAGGGTAAGACCAAACGTCAAGGTATGCGTGAAGGCCGTCGTTCAGACGTTAAGAAAGCCTACGTTACTTTGAAAGAAGGTCAAGATCTTGACTTCGTTGGCGGTGCGGAATAACAGGAGTAGTTAAAAATGGCTATTGTTAAATGTAAGCCGACTTCCCCTGGTCGTCGTCACGTCGTTAAAGTTGTTAACGCTGACCTTCACAAGGGTAAGCCATACGCTCCACTTTTAGAGAAAAACTCTAAAAATGGTGGTCGTAACAACAACGGTCGTATCACAGTACGTCACATCGGTGGTGGTCACAAACATCACTACCGTGTAATTGACTTTAAACGTACTAAAGACGGTATTCCAGCGAAAGTTGAACGTCTAGAATACGATCCAAACCGTAGCGCTAACATCGCTCTAGTTCTGTACGCAGACGGTGAGCGTCGTTACATCATTGCACCAAAAGGTGTTCAAGCTGGTGATCAGATCCAATCTGGTGCGGATGCAGCAATTAAAGCAGGTAACACTCTGCCAATGCGCAACATCCCAGTAGGTTCTACTGTACACTGTGTTGAACTTAAACCTGGTAAAGGTGCACAACTAGCTCGTTCGGCTGGTGCTTATGCTCAAATCGTTGCTCGCGACGGTGCATACGTAACTATCCGTCTACGTTCTGGTGAAATGCGCAAAGTACTTTCTGAAGGCCGTGCAACAATCGGTGAAGTTGGTAACTCTGAGCATATGCTACGTGAACTTGGTAAAGCTGGTGCTAACCGCTGGCGCGGTGTTCGTCCTACCGTTCGCGGTGTGGTAATGAACCCAGTTGATCACCCACACGGTGGTGGTGAAGGTCGTACATCAGGCGGTCGTCACCCAGTATCACCTTGGGGTATGCCTACTAAAGGCTTCAAGACTCGTAAAAATAAATCTACTGACAAGTACATTGTACGTCGTCGTAATAAGTAATCTATAAAGAGGAATCGCCATGCCACGTTCTCTCAAGAAAGGTCCATTTATTGACCTACACTTGCTGAAGAAGGTAGAGAAAGCGGTGGAAAGCGGAGACAAAAAGCCTATTAAGACTTGGTCCCGTCGCTCAATGATCATCCCAACAATGATTGGTTTGACCATCGCTGTCCATAATGGTCGTCAGCACGTACCAGTATTCGTTACCGAAGAAATGATCGGTCACAAACTGGGCGAATTCGCACCAACTCGCACTTATCGCGGCCATGCTGCAGATAAGAAAGCTAAGAAGCGTTAAGGAGTAGATGATGGAAGCACTAGCTAAACATAACTTTGCTCGCATTTCGCCTCAGAAAGCTCGCTTAGTTGCAGACCAAATTCGCGGTAAATCTGTTGATCAGGCTCTAGAAATTTTAACATTTAGCAACAAAAAAGCTGCTGTGTTAATCAAGAAAGTTCTTGAATCAGCAATCGCCAACGCGGAACACAACGAAGGTGCAGATATTGATGATCTTAATGTCGCTAAAATCTTCGTAGATGAAGGCCCTATCATGAAGCGTATTATGCCTCGTGCTAAAGGTCGTGCGGATCGTATCTTGAAGCGTTCAAGCCACATCAGCATCGTTGTAGCTGATCGCTAGAGACTAGGAGAGTAAGCAATGGGTCAGAAAGTACATCCTAATGGTATTCGTCTTGGCATCGTTAAGCCTTGGAATGCTACATGGTTTGCTAATACCAAAGATTTCGCTGCCAACCTAGACGGCGACTTCAAGGTACGTCAGTTCCTAACTAAAGAACTGAAAAAAGCGTCTCTTTCACGTATCGTTATCGAACGTCCTGCTAAGAGCATCCGTGTGACTATTCACACTGCTCGTCCAGGCGTTGTTATCGGTAAGAAAGGCGAAGACGTTGAGAAGCTACGCGCAGCTGTAGCTAAAATTGCAGGCGTACCAGCACAAATCAACATCGCTGAAGTACGTAAGCCTGAGCTAGACGGTCAACTTGTGGCTGATAGCATCGCGTCTCAACTAGAACGTCGTGTTATGTTCCGTCGCGCAATGAAGCGTGCGGTACAAAATGCGATGCGTCTAGGCGCTAAAGGTATCAAAGTGGAAGTAAGTGGCCGTCTAGGCGGTGCTGAAATTGCACGTTCTGAGTGGTATCGTGAAGGTCGTGTACCTCTACATACTCTACGTGCTGACATTGATTACGCAACTTCTTCGGCTCACACCCAATACGGTGTAATCGGCATTAAAGTTTGGATCTTCAAAGGTGAGATTCTAGGCGGAATGCCAGCTGCTAACGCAGTAGAGCCAAAGGCTGACAAGCCTAAGAAGCAGCGTAAAGGCCGTAAGTAAGGAGTCGAGACATGCTACAACCTAAACGTACTAAGTTCCGCAAGGTTATGACAGGTCGCAACCGTGGTCTAGCTAAAGGTACTGATGTAAGCTTCGGCGAATTCGGTCTTAAAGCTATTGGCCGTGGTCGTCTGACTGCTCGTCAAATTGAAGCGGCACGTCGTGCTATGACACGTCACGTTAAGCGTCAAGGTCAAATCTGGATCCGTGTGTTCCCAGACAAACCAATCACAGAAAAACCACTTGAAGTTCGTCAAGGTAAGGGTAAAGGTAACGTTGAGTACTGGGTAGCCCAAATCCAACCTGGAAAGGTAATGTACGAAATGGGTGGTGTACCTGAAGAATTGGCACGTGAAGCGTTCCGCCTAGCGGCTCGTAAACTGCCTTTCAAAACTACCTTTGTAACTAAGCAGGTGATGTGATGAAAGCACAAGATCTACGCGAAAAAAACGTTGAAGAGCTAAATGCAGAGCTTTTGGGTTTGCTACGTGAACAGTTCAACTTGCGCATGCAAGCTGCTACTGGTCAACTACAGCAGACTCATACTCTAAAAACTGTTCGTCGTGATATCGCACGTGTGAAAACTGTTTTGACTGAGAAGGCAGGCGCATAATGAGCGAACAAAACCGTACACAACAAGGTCGTGTTATTAGCGATAAGATGGACAAGTCTATCGTTGTTGCTATCGAGCGTGTGGTAAAACACCCAATTTACGGTAAATACGTAAAGCGCACGACTAAAGTACACGCACATGATGAAAACAACGAATGTCGTCAAGGCGATACAGTTGAAATTCATGAGTGTCGTCCACTGTCTAAGACTAAGTCTTGGGCATTGGTAAAAGTTATCGAAAAGGCGAAGATTTAATCTCGCTTATTCAATAACTTCCAAGCGGCTCCAAAATAATTTTGGGGCCGCTTGTTTTTTGTCTACCCAATCACAAAAAAGGGTGGTACAATTCGCGTCCCTTTTAAAGAGGCAGCCCGACCCGTGATGGGTCTAGTTTTAATATTTAGCGGAGCACTAACATGATCCAAATGCAAAGTACACTCGACGCTGCGGATAACTCCGGCGCTCGTAGAGTAATGTGTATTAAGGTTCTGGGTGGCTCTCACCGCCGTTATGCACATATCGGAGACATCATTAAAGTTACTGTTAAGGAAGCAATTCCTCGCGGTAAAGTTAAAAAAGGTGATGTTCTTAAGGCGGTTGTAGTGCGCACCCGTAAAGGCGTTCGTCGTCCAGACGGTTCTGTCATTCGCTTCGACCGTAATGCTTGCGTATTGTTGAACGACACTACTGAGCAACCAGTCGGTACACGTATCTTTGGGCCAGTGACTCGTGAACTTCGTAACTCGAAATTCATGAAGATTGTTTCACTAGCACCTGAAGTTCTGTAAGGAGCGTTACAAAATGGCAGCTAAAATCCGTCGTAATGACGAAGTAATCATTCTTGCTGGTAAAGATAAAGGCAAGAAAGGTAAGGTAACTAAGGTTCTGACAACTGGTAAAGTTATCGTTGAAGGTATCAACCTTGTGAAAAAGCACCAAAAGCCGGTTCCGGCTCTAGGTCAGCAAGGTGGCATCGTTGAACAAGAAGCAGCAATTGATGCTTCTAACGTTGCAATCTTTAACGCGGCTACTGGTAAAGCAGACCGTATCGGTTTCCGTATCGAAGATGGTAAGAAAGTTCGTTTCTTTAAATCTAACGGCGAAACCGTTTCTAACTAATAGAAGTAATTTGGAGTTCTACTATGGCGAAACTGCATGATTACTACAAGTCGTCTGTAGTCGCTGAACTTACCAAAGAGTTCAGCTACACAAGCGTCATGCAAGTCCCTAGGATTGATAAAATCACCCTAAACATGGGCGTTGGTGAAGCAATCAACGATAAGAAACTACTAGAAAATGCAGCATCTGATATGGCAACGATCTCTGGTCAAAAGCCGCTTATCACTAAAGCTCGCAAATCTGTAGCTGGTTTCAAAATTCGTGAAGGCTACCCAATCGGTTGTAAAGTAACCTTGCGTGGCGAGCGTATGTGGGAATTTTTAGAGCGTTTAATCTCTATTGCTCTTCCACGTGTACGTGATTTCCGTGGTGTTAGCGCTAAGTCTTTTGACGGACGCGGTAACTACAGCATGGGCGTTCGCGAGCAAATCATCTTTCCGGAAATCGACTACGATAAAGTCGATCGTGTCCGCGGTCTTGATATTACTATCACGACGACTGCAGGCTCCGATGAGGAAGGCCGTGCTTTGCTGGCTGCCTTTAACTTCCCATTCCGTAAGTAAGGTGAAGGGTTACTGTTATGGCTAAACAATCAATGAAAGCACGTGAAGTTAAACGTGCGAAGCTAGTAGCTAAGTTCGCTGAAAAGCGTTCTGCGTTAAAAGCTCTTATTAGCGATGTAAACGCATCTGAAGAAGATCGTTGGAATGCAGTTCTTAAACTGCAAGCTCTTCCTCGTGATTCAAGTGCATCACGTCAGCGTAACCGTTGCAACCAAACTGGTCGCCCACACGGTTTCCTACGTAAATTCGGTCTAAGCCGTATTAAGGTTCGCGAAGCTTGCATGAAAGGCGAGATTCCGGGTCTTCGTAAGGCTAGCTGGTAATTGCCACTTAATCATTTGGAGTAAATCTTATGAGCATGCAAGATCCGATTTCGGATATGCTGACCCGCGTTCGTAACGGTCAATCAGCAAATAAAGTTGCTGTGAAAATGCCTTCTTCAAAGCTTAAAGTTGCAATTGCTGCATTACTTAAAGCTGAAGGTTATATCGCTGAATTCGCTGTAGAAGGCGAAGTAAAACCAGAGCTAGAAGTTACACTTAAGTACTTCCAAGCTAAACCTGTAATCGAGCAAATCCAACGTGTATCACGTCCTGGTCTTCGCGTCTATAAAAATAAAGACTCGTTACCGTCTGTGATGGGTGGTCTGGGTATTGCTGTAGTGTCCACTTCCAAGGGTCTGATGTCTGACCGTGCTGCTCGCAAAGCAGGTCTTGGTGGTGAAATCATCTGCTACGTAGCTTAATAGGAGTAGGATATGTCTCGTGTTGCTAAGGCACCTGTTGCAATTCCTGCCGGCGTAGAGGTGAAACTAAACGGCCAGGAAATCACTGTTAAAGGTGGTAAAGGTGAACTAACTCGCGTTCTAAACAACGCTGTAGTTATCTCACAGGAAGATAACACCATTACGTTCGGTCCACGCGAAGGCGTTGCTAACGCATGGGCACAAGCAGGCACAGCACGTGCTCTTGTGAACAATATGGTTGTTGGTGTTACTGAAGGCTTTACTAAGAAGCTAACCCTTAAGGGTGTAGGTTACCGTGCTGCTATGAAAGGCAACGCTGTAGGCCTAACTTTGGGCTTCTCACACCCTGTAGAGCACGCTCTACCAGAAGGTGTTAAAGCTGAATGTCCAAGTCAAACTGAGATCGTTATTACTGGTTGTGATAAACAGCTAGTAGGTCAAGTTGCGGCTGACATTCGTTCTTACCGTGAGCCTGAACCTTATAAAGGTAAAGGTGTTCGTTACGCAGATGAAAATGTGCGTACTAAAGAAGCTAAGAAGAAGTAAGGTAACACTATGGATAAGAAAGCATCTCGCATCCGTCGTGCTACACGTGCGCGTCGTAAGATTGCGGAACTGGGTGCAACTCGCCTAGTAGTACACCGTACTCCTCGTCACGTGTATGCTCAGGTTATTGCATCAAATGGCTCTGAGGTTATCGCTGCAGCTTCTACCGTAGAAAAAGCGATCCGTGAGCAAGTTAAGAATACTGGTAACGTAGACGCTGCTAAAGCTGTAGGTAAAGCTATTGCTGAGCGCGCAATCGAAAAAGGCATTTCAAATGTTGCTTTCGATCGTTCTGGTTTCCAATACCACGGTCGAGTAGCGGCGCTAGCAGATTCTGCTCGCGAAGCTGGTCTGAAATTCTAAGGTAGGGTTGGAAGATGGCTAAAGAACAACAACAAGCTAGTGATTTGCAAGAAAAACTGATCGCTGTTAACCGTGTTTCTAAAACGGTTAAAGGTGGTCGAATCATGAGCTTCACTGCACTAACAGTAGTTGGTGACGGTAATGGTCGCATTGGTTTCGGTTACGGCAAAGCTCGTGAAGTACCAGCTGCGATTCAAAAAGCAATGGAAAAAGCGCGTCGTAACATGGTTACTATCGCACTTAACGAAGGCACACTTCACCACGCGGTGAAAGGTCGTCATTCGGGCTCTAAGATCTACATGCAGCCAGCTGCAGAAGGTACTGGTATCATCGCCGGCGGTGCGATGCGTGCAGTACTTGAAGTTGTAGGTGTACATAACGTATTAGCAAAAGCTTACGGTTCTACTAACCCAATCAACGTTGTTCGCGCAACGATTGCTGGTTTGTCAGACGTTAAGTCACCAGAAATGGTAGCAGCTAAACGTGGTCTAACCGTTAAAACAATTTCGGAGTAAGAACCATGGCTAATACTATTAAAGTGACTCAAACTAAGAGCTCAATTGGTCGCCTACCTAAGCACAAAGCGTGCTTGAAAGGTCTAGGCCTTCGTCGCATCAACCATACAGTAGAACTTGAAGATACACCGTGTATTCGCGGTATGATCAACAAGGTTTACTACATGGTTAAGATTGAGGAGTAATCAGAATGCGTTTGAATACTCTATCACCGGCTGCTGGCTCTAAACCTTCTAAGAAGCGTGTAGGTCGTGGTATCGGTTCTGGCCTTGGTAAAACTGGTGGCCGTGGCCACAAAGGTCAAAAATCACGCTCTGGCGGTTCTGTTCGTCCAGGTTTTGAAGGCGGTCAAATGCCTTTGAAACAGCGTCTACCTAAATTCGGTTTCACATCTCGTAAGAGTCTTGTGACTGCTGAAATTCGTCTAGCTGAGCTAGCGAATGTTACTGGTGACGTAGTTGACTTGAACAGCCTTAAAGCGGCTAACTTAGTAACTAAGAATATCGAATTTGTAAAAATCGTACTTTCTGGTGAACTAAGCAAAGCTGTGACTGTTAAAGGTCTACGCGTGACTAAAGGCGCTAAAGCTGCAATCGAAGCTGCAGGCGGTAAAATCGAGGAATAATCTCGAGGAACGAGGTACAGATGGCTAAGAAACCAGGACAAGATTTTCGTAGTGCTCAGAGCGGTTTAAGTGAATTAAAGTCGCGCTTGTTATTCGTAATATGTGCACTTTTAGTATTCCGAGCCGGTTCTTTTGTGCCGATTCCTGGTATTGACGCAGCTGTACTTGCCGATTTGTTCGAGCAGCAAAAAGGTACCATCGTTGAAATGTTTAACATGTTCTCCGGTGGTGCTCTTGAGCGTGCATCTATATTAGCATTGGGCATCATGCCGTATATTTCGGCATCTATTGTTGTCCAATTGCTAACTGTAGTTCATCCAGCGTTAGCGGAACTCAAAAAAGAGGGTGAAGCAGGCCGTCGTAAGATAAGCCAATATACGCGTTATGGCACGCTTGTACTTGCAACATTCCAAGCTATAGGTATTGCAACAGGCCTACCAAACATGGTCGATAATCTGGTTGTTATCAACCAAACCATGTTTACGCTTATTGCTACCGTGAGTTTAGTAACTGGTACCATGTTCTTAATGTGGTTAGGTGAACAAATTACAGAGCGTGGAATCGGTAATGGTATTTCGATACTAATTTTTGCAGGTATTGTTGCAGGGTTGCCTTCGGCAATCGGACAAACAATTGAGCAAGCGCGTCAAGGTGAATTGCACGTACTTCTTCTATTGTTTATTGCGGTATTATCTTTTGCTGTTATCTACTTCGTAGTTTTCATGGAGCGTGGTCAACGTCGTATCGTCGTTAATTATGCAAAACGTCAACAAGGTCGTAAGGTATTCGCAGCACAAAGTTCTCACTTGCCACTTAAAATTAATATGGCAGGTGTAATACCAGCAATTTTTGCATCAAGTATTATCTTGTTCCCAGGAACATTGGCTCAATGGTTTGGTCAAAATGGTGAGAGCAGCGCATTCGGTTGGTTAACTGATGTGTCTTTGGCTCTTAGCCCTGGTCAACCGTTGTATGTAATGCTTTATGCTGCTGCAATTATTTTCTTCTGTTTCTTTTATACAGCGTTGGTGTTTAACCCACGTGAAACAGCGGATAACTTGAAGAAGTCAGGTGCATTCGTACCCGGCATCCGCCCAGGTGAGCAGACAGCGAAATATATCGATAAAGTGATGACTAGACTAACCTTAGCTGGTGCTCTATACATTACTTTTATATGTCTGATTCCTGAGTTCATGATGGTCGCTTGGAACGTACGTTTCTATTTTGGCGGCACATCACTACTTATCGTAGTGGTAGTTATCATGGATTTCATGGCACAGGTACAGACTCATCTGATGTCACAACAGTATGATTCTGTGTTGAAAAAAGCGAATCTGAAAGGTTACGGCCGTTAATTCGGTTGTAGAAGTTCAGTTCCATTTACGGAGTTTAGCAATGAAAGTTCGTGCTTCCGTTAAAAAAATCTGCCGTAACTGTAAAGTTATCAAGCGCAACGGTGTTGTGCGCGTAATTTGCAGTGAGCCAAAGCACAAACAGCGCCAAGGCTAATTAGCAGAAATTTTTACTTGAAATATAAGGGTTGGTCGAGTATATTCCTCGGCCTACCTTTTGCGTGCAAAAGAAGTAGTATGCCGCAGCGTATCCTCGACGGGCTTTGCTGCGGATAATTCTTTATTAAAGTACCTAGGAGTGAATAGTGGCCCGTATAGCAGGCATTAACATTCCTGATCAAAAACATGCTGTGATTGCACTTACTGCAATCTTCGGCATCGGTAAGACCCGTTCTCAAGCTATTTTAGCTGAAGTGGGTATTGCTGAGAATGTTAAGATCAGTGAACTAACTGAAGAGCAGATCGATCAACTGCGTGATGGTGTAGCTAAGTACACTGTAGAAGGTGATCTACGTCGTGAAGTATCGATGAACATCAAGCGTCTTATGGACCTTGGCTGTTACCGCGGTCTTCGTCATCGTCGCAGTCTACCACTACGTGGACAGCGTACTAAAACCAACGCTCGCACCCGTAAGGGTCCGCGCAAGCCGATCAAGAAATAGTCGGATAAGGTAGAGTACAATGGCAAAACAACCAACTCGCGCGCGTAAGCGCGTACGCAAGCAAGTCGCAGATGGCGTAGCGCACATCCATGCTTCTTTTAACAATACCATCGTAACCATCACTGACCGTCAAGGTAACGCACTAGCTTGGGCTACTGCAGGTGGTTCTGGTTTCCGCGGTTCTCGCAAATCTACTCCGTTCGCAGCACAAGTTGCAGCTGAACGTTGTGGTGAAATGGCTAAAGAATATGGCCTAAAGAACTTGGAAGTTATGGTTAAGGGTCCAGGTCCAGGTCGTGAATCTACTGTTCGCGCACTGAACGCTGCTGGTTTCCGTATCACAAACATTGTAGATGCGACTCCTATCCCTCATAACGGTTGTCGTCCACCTAAGAAACGTCGCGTATAACGTTCACGTTTCTAGGAATATTGGAGAAGAATCATGGCAAGATATTTGGGTCCTAAGCTGAAGCTTAGTCGTCGCGAAGGCACTGACTTATTCCTTAAGTCTGGTGTTCGTGCGATTGATACCAAGTGTAAAATTGATAACGCACCAGGTGTACACGGCGCTCGTCGCGGTCGTTTATCTGAGTACGGTGTTCAGCTTCGTGAGAAGCAAAAAGTACGTCGTATCTATGGCGTTCTAGAAAAACAATTCCGTAACTACTACAAAGAAGCTGCGCGTCTTAAAGGCAATACAGGTGCAAACCTACTTCAGCTTCTTGAAGGTCGTCTTGATAACGTAGTTTACCGTATGGGCTTTGGCGCTACTCGTGCTGAATCTCGTCAACTAGTTAGCCACAAAGCTATCCTAGTTAACGGTAAAGTTGTTAACGTTCCTTCTTTCAAAGTAGATGCTAATGACGTTGTGTCAATTCGTGAGAAAGCTAAACAGCAATCTCGCATTAAAGCAGCTCTAGAAGTTGCTGAACAACGTGAAAAAGCAACTTGGATTGAAGTCGATGCTGGCAAAATGGAAGGTACATTCAAGCGTATGCCTGAACGTTCTGACTTATCAGCTGACATCAACGAACACTTGATCGTCGAACTTTACTCTAAGTAAGGTTAAACTAAAGAGAGGACACAATGCAGGGTTCTGTAACAGAATTTCTTAAGCCACGTCTTGTTGACATCGAACAGATCAATACAACACATGCAAAAGTAACTCTTGAGCCATTAGAGCGTGGTTTTGGCCACACTCTAGGTAATGCGCTTCGCCGCATTCTACTATCTTCTATGCCGGGTTGTGCCGTAACAGAAGTAGAGATTGAAGGTGTACTACATGAGTACAGCACAAAAGAAGGCGTTCAAGAAGATGTTCTTGAAATCCTTCTGAACCTTAAGGGTTTAGCTGTGCTTGTTGCCGAAGGCAAAGATGAAGTGTTTATTACGCTTAACAAATCAGGCTCAGGCCCTGTTGTTGCAGGTGACATCACCCACGATGGTGATGTAGAGATCGCTAATCCTGAACACGTTATTTGTCACTTAACTGATGACAACGCTGAGATCGCTATGCGTATCAAAGTTGAACGTGGTCGTGGTTACGTTCCAGCTTCAGCTCGTATCCATACTGAAGAAGATGAGCGTCCTATCGGTCGTCTACTTGTTGATGCTACTTACAGCCCAGTCGATAAAATCGCCTATGCAGTAGAAGCAGCACGTGTAGAACAACGTACTGATTTAGATAAGCTCGTTATCGATATGGAAACGAACGGTACTCTAGAACCTGAGGAAGCGATCCGTCGCGCAGCTACTATTTTAGCTGAGCAACTGGATGCGTTCGTAGATCTTCGTGATGTACGTGTACCTGAGGAGAAGGAAGAGAAGCCGGAATTCGATCCAATCCTACTACGTCCTGTAGACGATCTTGAACTAACAGTTCGCTCTGCTAACTGTTTGAAGGCAGAAGCGATTCACTACATCGGTGATCTAGTGCAGCGTACTGAGGTTGAGTTACTTAAAACTCCAAACCTTGGTAAGAAGTCTCTTACTGAAATTAAAGATGTTCTTGCTTCACGTGGACTGTCTCTGGGCATGCGCCTAGAAAACTGGCCACCAGCGTCAATTGCTGAAGATTAATCGTAAAAGTTAGAAGGATTAGGTCATGCGCCATCGTAAGAGTGGTCGTCAACTCAACCGCAACAGCAGTCATCGTAAAGCGATGTTCAGCAACATGGCTAGCTCTCTTGTTCGTCACGAAGTTATCAAAACTACCGTGCCTAAAGCAAAAGAACTACGTCGCGTAATTGAGCCTTTGATTACCCTAGCTAAGACAGACAGTGTTGCTAACCGTCGTCTTGCATTTGCACGCACTCGTGATAACGAAGTTGTTGCAAAATTGTTTAACGAACTTGGACCGCGTTTCGCGGCACGCCAAGGCGGTTACACTCGCATTCTTAAATGTGGTTTCCGTACTGGTGACAAAGCTCCAATGGCATACATTGAGCTTGTAGATCGCCCAGCTGCTGAAGAAGCTGCTGAGTAATCAGTTCGATAAAATAAAAGCCGAGCATTTATGCTCGGCTTTTTTGTACCCCAAAGAAAAGTTATTACTGTCTAGGTCATCTAGGCTATTTAGGTTTTCAGGCTATCTAGTAGCCGCCAACCATCAAATTGGTTAGCAATCAACACGTTCGACGTAACAACATGCTTCTTGTTGATATTTGAAGCGATAAGTTAATTTTACTCAGCCCAAAGCCCTGTTACTGATTCCAATAGACCTGATGTCGCCCCTTGTTTGGCAAGATAGTCGATAATGACAGGTGCAAATTGCGCAATCATTCCAGGATCTAAGCCTAAAGTGCTGAAAACATTTTTTACAGCATCGATGTTTCCAACCATACTCATTAATCCTGAGGTTCCCCCTGTTAATGCCGACATTCCTGGGATAAGGCTTGAAAGCTCACTCTTATCATCACTGCCTAAACTACTGTTAGCCAAAGCAAGAAGAGCACCAGCACCACCTGCTGCCTGTTCGTTTGAAATAGGGAGCTGAGAAGTCAGTAATGAGGTGAGAGGTGACTCTTCAGATACCGAATTTGTTTGTGTTAGTGTATTTGTGACCATCGAGGATAAATCCGTTGCTGGGGCATCATCTGATTTTGAGCCAAAGCCAAAAAAAGCGTAACTGGGTGCGGAGCATAGAAAGAAACATATTGCTGCAGTACATAAGCGTCTATTCATTTTGAACTCTTGTCGTCGATTGTTATTACTTTTATTTTAGACGAAAAAAAGCGACGCAATTGCGTCGCTTTGATTTTTTATTAATTCTAAGAATTAAAGAATAGCTAGAAGCTCAACTTCAAACACAAGAGCTGCAAAAGGAGGGATTGCAGCGCCAGCGCCACGCTCACCATATGCAAGATCTTGTGGGATGTATAGTTTCCACTTAGAGCCAACAGGCATCATTTGTAGAGCTTGTACCCAACCTTGGATTACGCCAGTTACTGGGAATTCTGCAGGTTGACCACGAGAAACAGAGCTGTCAAAAACAGTACCGTCAGTTAGCTCACCGTGGTAATGAACACGAACTTGCTTGTCAGAAGTTGGAATTTCGCCAGTACCTTCTGTAAGGATTTCGTATTGTAGACCAGATTCAAGAACCGTTACTTCTGAACGAAGAGCGTTGTCAGTTAGGAATGCTTCACCGTCTGCTGCTGCTACTTTAGCAAGCTCTTGACGTGCTGCTTCACCACGAGTGTGTAGCTCTTGCAGTGCGTTGTTGATTTCGTCAACTTCGATAGCTGGCATGTCACCAACTAGTGCTGTTGCGATACCAGCTGCGATAGCGTCAACGTTAAGACCTTCAAGACCAGAACCCGCTAGTTGTTGGCCCATTTGTAGACCGATGCCGTAGCTTGCTTTTTGCTCTACTGTTTCAAATTTTACTTCAGACATGAATGTCACTCTTTATTTGTACAAAGAAAAGAGAAAGGATACCAGTATTAAACCGAGGAGGAAACGCTAAAGCCTCTTTCGAACAGGAAAAGGCACACGATGTGACATTACTCAGGTTACTAAGTATCTTGTAATTATGCATTCATTCACTATGGGTCGAAATAGTGTAACAAGGTTAAGGAAATTGATGCTTTCCTCTATACTCAAGCGGCAATGCTTTTTATAATATTGGTTCAAAATAAAGGAGATGTGTAGCGATGAATCGTCGACACAAGAAAAAGCAGCAAGTTAATTATGTTGAACTGGCAAAAGCGAAATTAAGCGCTTTTGATGGAAAAATTGTGCTGGCTCGTCTTAAGAATTTTTGGCAGGGTTTACCGCGTCTACATCGCCGTATAATCAGCGTGTTGGCTCCTTTAATTTGTATTCTGGCTCTTTTACCTGCACCAAAGCCTAGTATTAAAAGTCCAGTAGTGAATGAACGTGTTGAGCTGAGTATTAATACTCAAAGTTTAAGCGAACAGCAAAGCACGGAACAATCCTCTTTAAAATCTGAATCATGGCGTGAATACACGGTTAAGAATGGCGACACCTTATCGCAAGTTTTCCGTAATAATTCATTGCCGATGACAGATTTAAATGCGCTGGTAAAAATAGAAGGTTCTGATAAGCCATTAAGCCAAATTAAGAAAGGGCAGTTAGTCCGTTTTAAATTGGCATCTGATGGTAATTTGGACATTCTACAATTGGAAAAAGGGAGTTCTTCAGTGATGTTTTTCCGTTTATCTGATGGTGGCTTCGGAAGAAGTAAATAGAAAAAATCACTTACTAGAACGGGGCGTGACAAGTTGCTGGCTTATCCATTTTTTCGGTATCAATGGTAATAAAATTAAGCAGATACCGATTACGGTCAGCCAATTAGGTATTTCATCAAACCACCATACTCCCAAGATCGCAACGAATATTAACCCTGAATATTCTGCAAGTGCAATTTGAGACGCTGGCGCTTTTTTATAGGCGACAACGGCTAGACCATTATAGGTCAAAATTAGAGACCCACTTAATATTACCCACCCAAGTTCAGCTACACTTATCGGCTGCCAATTCAGCACTGCTAATACACCCGCAACGGGAATAGACATCAACGTTGTCCACATCAATGTGGTGATCACAGGTTGCTCTGCTGGTATTTTTCTGACTAATACATTAAATAATGCGAGTGTACATGCGGTGCCAAGAGCGAAAAAAGCTGCCCAATGAAACTCCGAAGGTCGAAGAACAATCATCACCCCAATGAAACCCACCACAGTACCAATCACTTTATTTAAGCGTGGTTTTTCGTCTAAAAGCCATACCGATAATGGTAACATCAACAGTGGTGCGGCATAGAAAATAGCGTTAGCCGTTGCGAGAGGGAGATAGGTAATGGCTACCATCATACAACCACTGCCAATCAAAACTAAGTGTGCTCGTATTGCCGTGACTCGGCGGTTATTCAGTACTCTTTTGGATTTCGATTGGCGAAGCCAAAAAGGAAGGATCAGCAAGAGTGACATTACTTGGCGGATGAAAATGTATTGGTATGGTGATATCCCTCCGTCCAACAATTTAACCGCAACATCAGATAACGAAGCGGTTAAATTTCCCAGAATCAGTAAGGTTACCGCCAAATTGGTTGGTGACACATTCGTGAAAGGGTTACCTAGCATTGAGGTTCTATTTTTCTAAGCGCATATCAATATGCGGAATGTCATCTTCCAAATAGGTCTCTGAGATACTTTGAAAACCATGCTGCAGATAAAAATGCTTTAGATGTTCTTGTGCGCCGATGTCGATGGTTTCGCCCGGCCATAGGTTTTCGCATTGTAATAACGCTTGCTTGACGAGTTGGTGACCTAAACCTGTACCACGAGCACTCTCTTTTGTTGCTACTCGGCCAATACTGACATTGTCATAGCTGATACCTGTTGGAAGGAGTCGAGCGCAAGCCACTAAGTTGCCGTTATCAAAGCCCATGAGGTGATGCACGCCATCCATGCAATCTTTACCATCTAGTTCAGGGTATGGGCAGGTTTGCTCAACAACAAAAATATTGATCCTGAGTTGAATGAGTTCATGAAGTTGAGAGGTTGTCAGTTGAGAGAACGTCGCCAGTTGCCAAGAGATCATATACACACCAAATTGCTTAATCGATAGCTACAATCTATCAAGTTCGTGGCTTTCTGACATTAACTTATGTTAACTCTTTTCTTTGATGCGAGCTTTAATTCGGCTTAAGCTGATGTGAGTGATACCAAGGTAAGCGGCAACTTGGTAATCGTTCAAGCGAGCTAATAAATCTGGATAGTGTTGGCAAAATAGCCCGTATCGCTCTTCTGGTGTGTACAGCAGCATGAAACGTTCCTTATTCTCCTTATGCATCAATTGAGTTTCAAGGAGCTTTAGATAGAGCGGATGAGACTCTTCTCGCCATGAGTGCAACGCCTGAGTTGGTAGGCATAGCAAACTGACAGGGGTTAAGGTCTCTAGCAAATATGGGGATGGCTGGTTCTTGATTAAGCTTTCAAACCCAATCATCCAATCTTGATCCCAATAAAATTCCTTACTGAATTGTTTGCCTTGCTCCGTTAAATAGCATGCATGGCAGAGCCCTTCAATCAGGAAGTAAATGGAGTCAGCGACTTCCCCTTGGTTGACTAAAATATGTCGTGTGGGTAGTTCTAATGGCTTTGCTATTGAGAGTAGGTTGTCTATCTCGTTGGCATCAAATCCGTTCATTGATAGTTGATGATGTAGCTGTTCATGCATGAGAGTGTTCTTCCAGAATATGCGCGTTATGGGGTCTATCATATACTGAAATACCTAGCCGTTGCGATGTTAGAGGAAACCATAGGTAGGCCTCTAGTCATCTGACTACCGATGCAACGTGTCATGGATTGTGGATTGCGCTAACGGAAAATCGTGGCGAAATTAGGAAACATAAACAAAAAAACGCAGCTCAAAGTGAGCTGCGTTTTAAAGTAATACGCTTAGCGTTAATTTATTTTGCTAAGTCCAGTTTGTATACCGCAAAGCCAACTTCATCTGTCGCGACTTGTGTCATTGGGTATTGACCTTTGTCTTTGATAAATTGTGCGGCTTTTTCGCTTGGCGATGTTTCAAAGCGAATATCGAGTTTTACATCCGTCTTGATTGGTGCAAATGACCAGTTGTTGTCTGCACTTGGAATTACTTGGCCTTTCTCTTTGCTTACGCGTGAGATGTAGCTTGCTAGTACCGTACGGTTCTCATCTGGTGCATCAAACGCTACGAAATCACTACCAGTACCTGGGAACTTGTTGCTGTAAGCACGGTAGTTGTTTGTTGCAATGATGAACGGTTGCTTCATATCGATTGGTTTACCTTGGTAGGTTAGGCCAACAATACGTTGCGAATTAGCGTTAATGACTTTGCAGTTGCCGTCGTATTTCGCAGGTTGAGTAATATCGATTTGGTAGTTTACGCCATCGATAACATCAAAGTTATACGTACGGAAGTTGTCCCAATCGATCAGCGATTGTGATGCTGTGCTGTTAGGATCGATCTGCTTGAATTGACCAGCTGAACACTCAAGCCACTCTTTTACTTCGCTGCCTGTTACTTTCATTGCAACTAAAGTGTTTGGGTACAAGTAAAGATCCGCAGCATTACGGAACGTTAGTTGGCCAGATTCCACTTCAGTAAAGTTAGCAGGATCGTTACCACGACCGCCGGCTTTAAATGGTGCCGCAGCTGATAGAACTGGCGTTCCGTCTAGGTTTGGATCACCTTGGATAAAGCGTTCTACGTAATCTTTTTGTGCTAAGTTAACAATTTGAACAGTAGGATCATCTTGAACCAATGCAAGGAAGCTGTACATGACATCGCTTGCTTTACCGATTGGTTGGTTAACAAAGTCACGTGTACCATTGTGATCTTCTTCAAGTGCTTTCAAAATACCAGTATCGGCTTTTGCAAGAGACTGTTTAGTTTTCTTGTTGTAGATTGGACGAGCTTCAGATTGACCTGAAGTCACTTCCCAACCGCCGTCTTTTTTCTCTAGAATAAGATCCATTACCCCAACGTGGCTACCCCAACGACCTGGCATCACTGCCGCTACGCCATTCATGGTGCCTTTTTCGTTGTCGATACCTTCAATACCATCAAACCCTTTACCTGGGAAAACCGCGTGCGCATGGCCAAAGGCAATCGCATCAATGCCTTCAACCTCTGATAAGTAGAAGCTTGAGTTTTCTTCACCGAGTTTATGAGGTTCTGTAGAGACACCTGAGTGTGGGATCGCAATAATAACGTCCGCACCTTCTTTCTTCATTTGAGGTACGTAAAGTTCAGCGGTCTGCTTAATATCTTTCGCGATCACTTTACCTTCAAGATTCTTCTTATCCCACACCATGATTTGTGGTGGAACAAAGCCAATGTAACCGACTTTAATTTCTTGAGCATTACCGTCTACATCTTTGAAAGTATGCGTTTTGATTAAGTAAGGCTTGAAGTAGTGCTCGCCAGTCTCTTTGTCATACACGTTAGCATTGACGTAAGGGAAGTTCGCATCGTTTAACGACTCTTTTAAGAAATCAAGACCGTAGTTAAATTCATGGTTACCAATGTTTGCAGCATCATAATCAAGTTGGTTCATCGCCTTGTAAACAGGGTGGATTTCACCAGGCTTAATCCCTTTTGCTGCTTGGTAATCCCCCATTGGGCTACCTTGTAGGAGATCGCCATTGTCGACCAATACACTGTTAGTCACTTCATTTCGGGCTTCTTTTACTAAAGTAGCAGTGCGGCTAAGACCTGTTTTTTTCGTTGCTTTATCTTTGTAGTAGTCATAGTCCATTACGTTCGTGTGAATATCTGTTGTTTCAACGATACGTAGTTTAATTGTATCGGCCATTGCTGGACCTGCCATTGCTAGCATGCCGCCAAGAATTGCAAGAGATAGAGGTTTCACTGCCACTTTCATTGTTCGCTCCAAAATGAGGGGGAGATTAATAACGGGTGTAATGTAACAAAAGGCGCTGAAACAATGATGAATGCCGTTAATAAAGTGTGATGTATCACGATTACTTAATAGCGTTCTGCCATGAATGTCTCAGCTTTGCTTGTTTTTTGTTCGCTCTGTTTGTTTTGTAAACCGCTATTAATGTAGAAAAGTTCACCTGAAAGATCCTCCCTTATCAGCTTTTCGAATAAAAAATGAAATTTTAGAATTTCCAGTAATATATATAGATGGACATAATGGGTGCATCAATGAAGCAAGGATCGCGATAAGGAAGCAGAAAGATGGACCAAAAACGTTTAACCCACTTAAAACAGCTAGAAGCGGAGAGTATTCATATTATCCGCGAGGTTGCTGCTGAATTCGGCAATCCTGTCATGATGTATTCCATTGGAAAAGACTCCTCTGTGATGCTGCATCTGGCTCGAAAAGCGTTTTACCCAGGGAAAATTCCATTCCCACTACTGCATGTCGATACCAACTGGAAGTTTCGCGAAATGATTGAATTTCGTGATCGCACGGCCAAAAAGTATGGTTTTGATCTACTGGTGCATAAGAACCCTGAAGGGCTTGAGATGGGGATAAACCCATTTGTGCATGGCTCATCTAAACATACCGACATCATGAAAACTCAGGGCTTAAAGCAAGCGTTAAATCATTATGGATTTGATGCTGCTTTTGGTGGCGCTCGACGTGATGAAGAAAAATCGCGAGCTAAAGAACGCGTTTACTCTTTCCGAGATAAAAATCATACCTGGGATCCTAAAAGCCAGCGCCCTGAATTGTGGAAGACTTATAACGGCCAGGTGAATAAAGGGGAGAGCATACGCGTATTCCCGCTATCAAACTGGACGGAATTGGATATCTGGCAGTACATCTATTTAGAAAATATTGAAATTGTACCGCTGTATCTTGCTGAGAAGCGCCCTGTGGTTGATCGTGATGGCATGCTGATCATGGTTGATGATGAGCGTATGGATATTGGTGAAGATGAAGTGGTTGAAGAGAAAAGTGTGCGTTTTCGTACCCTTGGTTGCTACCCATTAACAGGGGCGATTGAGTCTGAGGCAAATACGCTTACGGGAATTATTGAAGAGATGTTGGTGGCAACGTCGAGTGAACGACAAGGGCGAGCGATCGACCACGATCAGTCAGGATCAATGGAACTGAAAAAACGCCAAGGTTACTTCTAAGGATCTAAGGAAAGAATAATGAATAGTGCAGTTGAAGCTGAACTCGCTGAGTTAGGCATTGAAGGTTATCTTAATCAACACCAATATAAATCGATGCTCAGATTTTTAACTTGTGGCTCGGTTGATGATGGGAAAAGTACCTTAATTGGACGTTTGCTCCATGATACGCAGCAGATCTATGAAGATCAGTTAGCGGCGGTTCACTCAGATAGCCAACGCGTTGGAACGACGGGTGAAAAGCCTGATTTGGCCCTCCTGGTTGATGGCTTGCAAGCTGAGCGTGAACAAGGGATCACCATTGATGTTGCTTATCGTTATTTCTCTACTGAGAAGCGTAAGTTCATTATCGCGGATACTCCTGGGCACGAGCAATATACGCGGAATATGGCAACCGGAGCTTCGACTTGTGATCTTGCAGTGATCTTGATTGATGCTCGAAAAGGCGTACTAGACCAAACTCGTCGCCACTCATTCATAGCTAACTTACTTGGCTTGAAACATTTTGTCGTCGCGGTCAATAAAATGGATCTTGTGGATTATTCACAACAACGATTCGAAGAGATCCGCGATCAATATTTATCGTTTGCTGAAAATTTGCAAGGCGATACCAATATTCAGATTCTTCCACTGTCTGCTTTAGAAGGTGAAAACGTTGCATCGGCGAGTCAAGAGATGTCATGGTTTGAAGGCCCAACTCTGTTAGAGGTTCTTGAGACTGTCGATATTGATCAAAGTCGCTCTGGTGGTGACTTCCGCTTCCCTGTGCAGTACGTCAACCGTCCTAATCTCGACTTTCGAGGCTTTTCTGGCACGATTGCTTCAGGTCAGATAGCTGTTGGCGACACGATCAAAGCACTTCCTTCAGGCAAGTTCTCTAAAGTGGCGAGCATTGTCACGTTTGATGGTGAACTACAATCTGCTCAAGCGGGGCTGGCGGTAACACTGACTCTTGAAGATGAGATTGATATTAGCCGAGGCGATCTAATCGTGTTGGAGAATGCTGAAATTGAAACAACGAACCATCTGTTAGCCGATGTGGTATGGATGACAGAGCAACCGCTTAAACCGGGTCGTGAGTATGATATTAAAGTGGCAGGTAAGAAAACACTTGGCCAAGTCAGTTCTATTCGCCATCAATACGATATTAATAACCTCTCAACCCATACGGCAAGTGAATTACCGCTCAATGGTATCGGCTTGTGTGAGTGGTCACTAACCGAATCTGTGGCGTTAGATAAATATCGTGAATGTGCGGATACTGGCGGCTTTATCATTATTGATCGCTTAACCAACGTTACGGTGGGAGCAGGGCTTATCCGTGAAGGTTTAGATAGCGTGGCGAAGGTTCAAGGTGACTTCTCTGCATTTGAAATCGAATTCAATGCATTAGTTCGTAAACATTTCCCGCACTGGGATGCGAAAGATTTGAGCCAACTACTTCGCAAGTAGAGATAAAAGTCAGCCAGTAGAGATGTAAAAGTAGGGTGTGAGATTGACTAACAATCGAATGTCTCACTTGGGGTTATGTCTCTAATTCAAATAGGTGAATGTGTGGAAGTGAGTGATCACTTTCACACTCAGGGAAGCGTTTATGTGGGAACAAGGATTTGTGTTAGCAGTGCTGCTTGGCATCATCACTTGCCTACTGACAACTAAAATTAAACCTAGCATCATATTTGCCAGTGCTTCATTCATCGCTTTTTTAGCGGGGATGATAGAGCTGAAAAGTGTGGCTGAAAATTTCACGAATTCTTCATTATTAACGCTAGTTTTGCTTGTTTTAGCCTCCTGTGCATTAGAAAAAACTCGCCTTATCAGTTGGGTGAGCCGAATTATTTCTAATGGGAAGTTGGGTACAGTTGTGGCGAAGCTCGGCGTTTCAACGGCTTTACTCTCTTCGTTTACCAATAATACCGCAGTGGTGGTCTCGTTAATTAGTGCCATTAAGCGCAACCAGAAACATGCGCCATCAAAATTACTTATTCCCCTTTCCTATGCGGCTATTTTAGGGGGAACGTTAACGCTGATTGGCACTTCAACCAATTTGATCATCAACAGCTTTGTTGAAGATGTTGGATTACCTAGCCTCAGCTTTTTTGCTCCAACAATGATCGGACTTGCCGTGTTGTTTGGCGGTGTCTTGATCTTGATCCCTTTGAGCTATTTATTGCCTGATTATGACGATCAAAACCAAGATGACTTGCCTTATTTTCTTGAAGCGCGAGTAGAACCTGGTTCACCATTGGTGGGGCGTAGCGTGAGTGAAAATAACCTTAGAGCGTTACGTAAACTTTTTTTGGCTGAAGTGATCCGCGATGGCGAAACAAAAACCTCCATTGATCCAGACTTTGTTCTCATGGCAAGAGATCGATTGTTGTTTTGTGGCGATGTTGAAAGTGTCGCCACTCTGCAAGAAATACAAGGCCTCACTCTATTTGGTCAGCATCACCTAAATGGACAGAGTTTTGTCGAAGTGGTGGTGAGCTCTTCGGCGAGTTTTTGCAACAAGACATTAAAAACCAGCCATTTTAGAGATAGGTTTGATGCAGTAGTTGTGGCAATTAGGCGTGGGCATGAAAGGTTAGAAGGTGGACTAGGCAATATCACGTTAACGGCTGGGGACACTTTAGTTTTGGTTCCTGGTAAGCGTTTTGAATCCGAAAGGCAGGCTCATCGACGTGAATTTGTATTGATTAATGATCTAGATTCGAGTGCAAAGTTGGATCAAAGCAAGTCAACACTCGTATTGCTAGGTTTTGCCGCCGTGATTGGTGGTTCGCTATTGGGTTATGTTCCGATTATTAAAGGGTTGTCACTGTACCTACTGGCGATGATTGTGATGGGTATTATTCAGGTTGGTGAGATCCGTCGACGTTTCCCCATTGATATTGTCGTTATTGTGGGCTCGGCTCTTTCTATTGCCCAGTTGATGATTTCCTCTGGCCTCTCCATGCGAATGGGGGAAATGTTCATGGAGGCATTCAATGGTTGGGGGGTATTTGGTGCTTTAGTGGCGACTTACTTTGTGACTTTGATTTTAACGGAGCTCGTAACCAATAACGCCGCTGCCGCTCTCTCTTTTCCTATTGGCTACAGTATGGCGATAGGATATGGCGTCGATCCCATGCCATTTATTATGGCGGTGTTGTTTGGTGCCAGCGCCAGTTTTATCTCCCCTTATGGCTATCAAACCAATTTATTGGTCTATAGCGTGGGCAATTATCAAATGAAAGATTATCTACGAATTGGAGTGCCGATTTCTATCGTTTACTCTGGATTGGTTTTAAGCCTGATCCCTTACTTTTTCCCATTTTGAATATATTAAAACAGTACCAAAGCATGGAAGGAATGGGCTGTTTTGGTACTTGACAAGGATTGACTATGACAACATCGACGGCTACATCAACAGCGCCACTAACAGTAAATAAAGATGAAAATATCGTTTGGCATCAACACTCGGTTGATAAAGCGTTCAGAGCTAAATTGAAGCATCAGAAACCGGTAGTACTTTGGTTTACGGGGTTATCTGGCGCTGGGAAATCAACCGTCGCAGGTGCTTTAGAGTCAAAACTGGCTCAGTTAGGTCACCACACCTATTTACTCGATGGGGATAATGTCCGCCATGGTTTGTGTGGCGATCTGGGCTTTTCTGATCAAGACCGCCGTGAAAATATTCGTCGTATTGGAGAGCTCGCTAAACTGATGGCCGATGCTGGATTGATTGTGCTTTCTGCGTTTATTTCGCCTCATCGTGCTGAGCGGCAGTTAGTGCGAGATTTATTACCTGAGGGGGAGTTTTTGGAAGTATTTGTTAACGTACCACTCGAAGTGTGCGAACAAAGGGACCCAAAAGGTTTATACAAAAAGGCGAGAGCAGGGCAAATTGCCAACTTTACTGGCATTGATTCGGTGTATGAAGCGCCATTGAAGCCTGAGATCGATCTTCCTGCTGGGGAACTATCGGTCGAGCAACTTGTTGAACTTTGTATTCAGGCGCTAAAGGATCGCGCGGTGATCTCATAAGGAGAATTAAGGGCGATGTTATGTCGCCCTTAATTCATATAAGTTCGAGTTTGATCTTAAACGGTGTGGTGAACGGTGCTTTTTACCTCGGTTTGAACGGTAAACTTTTGACTAAGCAGCCCCACCAGTTGATCGTAATACTGCATATTGGGCTTATTACCTAGCAGCTTGCATAATTCATTACCCGTCGGGCTGAAGCGGTAATAGACAAGCTTCACCCCTTTACCTAGCGGCTGCAAACTGATCTGTTTACCTTGATAGGTCAAGCTAAGAGCTGGATCAAACTCGATCTCCCCAGATTCCAATTCGGTACCAAGTAGTAGCCCAAGCTCAATCAATAGCAATAGACTGGAGTAGGGAATTTGGAAGCTACCTAAATTAATGGTGCTGGTGGTATCTCGTTTACCAAAGCTGAAGATCCCCGCATGCGACTTATACCCGAGCAGTAGTTTTCGGCTATTATCACTCCCAAAACTGCAGGCCAATGAAGCGGCTCTTTGTAAGTTTTGCGCCTCTTTCGGGGTCATGTCTTTGAGTATTTTCAATGCCTTCATCGACGTTGAACCTGGGTTGGTCACTTCTCTTTTGAGTACCTGTGCCCAGAGTCTTTGCATTGACGTGTTATGAATATCTTGAGCCATGTCGAAGAAGCGATACAACCAATCTTGATCCGGCTCTCCTGCGGTTTCATCTTTACATGATGCGTGGGTAATTTTTAGGATCTGTTCTAGGTTCTTTTGCCGCTGTTCTTTACGCTTCTTCTCTCGGACGAGTGCGCGTTCAATCAGTTTTTTTTCTGGTGCATCTTTTTGCAGCATCGCATCTAAGCTATAGCTTTGTGCAATGTTCATAACTCGACTTGCACTATCTTTTATGTATGACTTTTTTTCTTGATGCGTAGAGCTTTGAGTATTTGATTCATGCTCAATAACGATTGGTTTGTTTGTCTCTGCCATATTGGATACCGTTTCAAGGATGTGTATGCACCTAGATAAAATGTACCGCTTTAAAGGGTTTGGTGCTAGTCAAACCCTTTAAGGTGAGATCTGAACTAAGAAAATTTGACTACCACAAATGATAATAACTTGTTAAAATTGTTACCGTCAAAGTGAGGTCTTATGATGCAATTTAAACAGAATAAATGGAAGAAACAGCTGTCGATAACACTATTGCTGATAGTGTACGTCGCTGTATTAGTCTATTTATCTAAATATATTGTTTAGACTAGTCTTTTTTACTGGTTGATCATTTGTTAAAAATATTACATGTCGTCATACGCTTCTATTGACGTACCCTCAATTAAGTATCCAGTTTCAGCCAAATCATGGTTCATCGTTTCAGTTTTTAATGTCCCTTCTAGATAAATTACATCCCATAGGTCTTGAACGGGAGCCCCTTTAGGGAATTTTACATAAATAATTTGGTTCGGTGGCGGTGGTGGAACATGGATGCAAGCGCCAAAATAGGGCACAAGTAAGAACTCCGTGACCTTATTTTCATCACCTTCTAGCGGAATCACAAATCCGGGTATCTTCACCTTGCTGCCATTTAATTCTGTTCTCACCGCTCCGAGTTTTGATTGGCTCATTGTTGTGCTTGAATGATCTACGGTTGGCATTCCAAACTCATCAAATTTGTTACGCTCGCTCTTGGGGATCAGATCTATCCAATCTAGGGTCAAGACTTCATCACTACTCGGCATTTCAACGCTTTGGTTTTCAACGATTTGGCTTTCAACCTTAGAGTTTGCAAAGCTAGGGCTGGTTACCCCTAAAAAGCAGAGCAGTATTAGTAGGGTTTTTCTCATTATTGTTTACCTTATCTATTTAAATTCGTATGGTCATGCCATCACTGAGAGATTGTTTATAAGCACGAAAAGCGGGAATGAAGCCGATAACTAAACCAGCCGTTTGGACTAATCCGAGTAGCAACCATTCATGATGGCTTATTCCATTAAGTGCGATGTTGATGCCATAGTGCTGCTGGATAATTGGGCCGATAACGGCAAGCAGGGCATACAGAGTGATGACACCAGTGGTAATACCCACGAAAGTTAATACACTTGCTTCACTTATCAGTAGAGCAAATACATGCTTTGGCCTTGCCCCCATCGCTCTGAGAATGGCCATTTCTCGGCGTCTTTCTTGTAAGCTGGTCAGTAAGCTGCTTAGCATGCCGAGTAAACCGGCAACAACCACAAATCCTGAAACAATCATTAACGCTTGTTCTGCTACCGACATCATTCCCCACAATTCATGCAGAGCAATACCGGGCATGATGGCGCTGAGTGGCTCTTTACGATAAGTATTGATTTGTCTTTGGAGCGAAAAAATCTGAATTTTTGACTTCAGCCCAAGCAGCATGGCCGTGATCTGTTGTGGTTGAAGCTTGAGTTGGTGAGCCTCTAATTGCGCGGCGGTTGGGTTGTTACCTAAATTGGCACCTGACTCCCATCCGACATGGATGGCTTCAATGGCAGGAAGTGAAACATGCACCGTTTTATCGACTGGGGTGCCTGTTGAAGCAAGGATACCGACCACTTTAAAAGGAAGGTTATCATGGCGACTAAATCCAACGTCGCTGATCCCATGAGCTAAGATAATCTCTGTCCCGATTTGATAACCAAGAGATTTAGCGACATCTGAACCAATCACAGTTTCGAATAATGATTTAAATTCAGCACCTTGGCTAAAAGTAAGTGGTTGCTTACTACCATATTTAAAATGCTCAAAATAGCTATGGTTGGTTCCCATGACACGAAACCCTTTATGAGAATCGCCTAATGAAATGGGAATCGCCCAATCGACAGAGCGGTGTTGGCTAAACTCTTGATAACTTTTCCAATCAATATTATTGGTCGCGTTGCCGATCCTAAATACAGAATAGAGCAGCAAATTTACCTGTCCAGAGCGACCACCTACGATAAGGTCGGTACCTGAAATGGTGTTAGCAAAACTGCTTTTCGCTTGAGTTCTGACTCGCTCAACACCCATTAACAACACGACTGAAATCGCAACGGTTAAAATGGTAAGGATAGCCGTCGTTTTGCGGTTTAAGACGCTCTTCCATGCTAGGTGTGCGGTTGTTTTCATGAATCTAATCCCGCTTTGTTGATGGTTTTCAAGTTAATTGAACGTTGAAAAAGTGGTTCTAAGGTTGGATCGTGGCTGACAAATATCAGTGTTGAATTTGCTCGTTCAACTTCTTCCATTAGAACGGTGATGAAAGCGCTACGATTATCATGATCAAGAGCGGAAGTCGGTTCATCTGCGATGATAATTTCAGGGTTACCAATCAAAGCTCTAGCTGCCGCAACCCGTTGTTGTTGTCCAATGCTCAGTTCGGTTACTGGTTTATGAATTAACGTGCTAGGTAGGTGTAATCTTTTGAGTAACTGTTCTGCTGCTTGCTTGATATCACCTTGGACTCTCTGCTTACGGAGAGTGGAAAATTGACAAGGAAGAATGACATTATCGAGAACCGATAAGTAAGGCAGTAAGTTGAACTGTTGAAATATATAACCAATATGCTCCGCTCTAAAATGATCTCGCAAACTCGGTTTCAACGTACTTAAGTCGGTGTCTAAAATGGAGACTTCACCTTCTTGAGCTGTATTTATACCCGTCATTAACCCTAATAGTGTCGACTTACCGCATCCACTCGGGCCCTTAATAAAAAGGTGCTCTTTGGATTGGATCTCTAGAGATGGAATGAGTAACGTCGGTTCCATTTCCTCCTTCCAGCGAAAGCTGACATCTCTTAGTTTTACCACACTCTTCGTCGGTTGGTTTGAGTGATTATTCTCTATCATTGAGCTCCCCACTTGATAGTAAAATCAACATAAAGAGATAGCCAAGTAAGCACCTACTTACTTGGCTAGCTAATTAAAAGTTAAACTTGGTGTTCTTTGGTGAGAGTTCTAGTGCCGTTTGCTTAGTGTCAGTGAGCAAATTCACTTCAATCGACTCTGTACTTGGAAATGCATTGAACCAAGAGGTTTGGAATTCAGTTAACTTAGTGATGTCGCCGCATTGATAGTGGTATTCAACGGTAAATGAACCGTGTTTAGCGTGTGCTTCTGAGTCGTGTTCATGCTCATCATGGTGTTCTGCATCATCATGATCGTCATGTTCATCGTGGTGTTCTGCGTCATCATGTTTGTCTTGATGATGTTCATGTTCGTCGTGATGTTCTGCGTCATCATGCTCGTCATGGTGACTATCTGATAGCGTGTGTTTTACCGATTTGAATTCCAGTTCACAGCGTGCATTACCAGAGAGAGAAATAAGCTGTTGTGGCTGTTCTAGTAAAGCAATGGCTTTTGCAAGAGCCTGTTTCTCTGCATCGGTTTCTGGTGGGTGTTCAAATCCAACGATATCGGCACCCGGTGCGGATACTTCAAATAAAAGTTCTTGACCATCTTGGGCGATATTTAGCTCTACATGACCATGGACATGCGCTTCGTGATCACGAAAATCATCTTCTGCGTGCGCTGAAGAAACCTGTAAAGAGAGTGCGATAAGACCTGCGAGTGTTGTCCATTTTGTTTGCTGTTGCATGATGTGCCCTTTAATAACTTAAAATAGTGAAAATATTGATCATCGCCATGCCGATACGTATCCAAAACCAAGTTATTAAAACCAAGCCCTTAAAACTCAGTACTTAAAACCGAGATCTTACAACTAAGCTCTTAAAATTAAGTCATGGATGTGATCGTGAAATGCATAGCGGTATAGGAATAACTATTTTAGTGACGGAGGAGAACGTGCAAGGTAGGGAAAATAGAGTCGAGCCGTCGCTCTCACATCTTCTGTATTAGGGAAGAAGAAAGGTGTAAGAGGTGTGAAAATGAGTGGTGCAGAATGTGATAACCCTTGCTGGGCAACGGAAAACAACTCGCATTGATGGTGCTGGTGGTGTGAAGAGTCTAGATCAACTTGGTGTGCCGCAAATGCAACGTTAAGCCATAGCGTTAGCAAAATTGCTACTACGGTCGTTAGCTTACTCATTGACTGTCGACGTAACCACATAGTTCAAGTACGAGATGGAAAAAGGATATTGTTATACTATAACAATATCCTTAAATGGAAACCTATTTTTACTATTCGTTATTACAAACTGGCTTTAATGAGACCTAATACCTGTTGGACTTGAGTATCATCTAATGCACCTTCATGGGCGAATAAAATCTTGCCCTGCTTATCTTGCACAATAATGGCTGAGCTCTCTTCTGCTAACTCCCAAGCATTTGCAACACTGCCATTCTCATCCAGCACCATTGAAGACCATGGAAACTCTTGTTTACTCTCTTCTGCTGATGATTTCACAAATGATCCTGTCCCCCAAATGGCATCATCTTGGTTGATAATGGTGGTGGTTTGGTAGCTATCGGTTGGGAATTTGGCTGCGGTTAAGGCGGCCATTAACGGTGAATTCATTTTTTTTGAACTGCTGCGCCCTGCAATGGCATGGATCACACGAACTTTGCCGAGCAGTTGTTCGTTGTTCCAAGCTTGGTAAGCCGTGTCATCGCCATTTAGGACGATTTCGCCATAAGAGCTGACGGCAATGTCAGGAACCGTTTTTCCTACTGTGAGGTTATGCGCCGATGTAAGCATAGGTGAGCAAGCAAGTATTAGAGTTAGGAGAGTCTTTTTGTTCATTATTTTTTTTCCGTTTATGTATTTGCTCGGCAAGTATAAAACACATTTTTGTAACATGACGAATAATTGATAGCGACTTGATTCTTTTCAGAGAATAAAGCCAGTGCTATCTGATATAGATCCCATTTTTATGCGGTTTCTTTCATGTATCCATCATTGGCTATGATGGAGCGCTTAAGCAGGAAAGCACACACCTGTGCCACCTAAACCACAATATCCTTCAGGGTTCTTTGCCAAATATTGTTGGTGATAGCTTTCTGCAAAATAGTACTGACCCGCAGGTAATATTTCAGTGGTTATGTGCGGCTGGCCTTGGTGATTTAACGCCTCTTGATAACGCAACTTGGAGACATTTGCTATATTGAGTTGCTCTTCACTAAAGCAGTAAATGGCGGAGCGATACTGAGTGCCAGAGTCATTACCTTGGCGCATCCCTTGAGTCGGGTCATGGCGTTCCCAAAAGTGCTCTAAAATATCCTCTAAGTGCGTTTTAGTTGTATCAAAGACAACGCGTACTACCTCGGTATGCCCAGTTAGCCCTGAGCAGACTTCATCATAAGTAGGATTCGGAGTGTAGCCCCCAGCGTAACCAACAGACGTTGAAACGATGCCATCGAGAGACCAAAACAGTCGTTCCGCTCCCCAGAAACAACCCATACCGAATAGAATTTGTTGTTGCTCTGGCGCTAACGGAGAATCTAGGGCTGAGTGATTGACAAAATGCGCCTCAGTGAGCGGCATTGCTTGAGAGCGTCCGGGAAGCGCATCGTTTACGTTGATCAGGGTTGTTTTTGAGAACATTACGGCATCCTTTTGTTTAATTTTATGTCAGTAGAATGAAATCTGGAGAGAAAAATAGAGGTTTTATTTATAGAAACAGACCGAAGAACCCTCTGTTTTATTACAGACTTAAAGAGAATTTAGCGTTATTATTTTAGTTAATTGATTTTACTTTTCATTAACGTGGTTCATCCAATTAAGCATGATAAGAAAAACATTACTAGTATTGATTAGCCTTTTGATTCTCTCAACGAATGCAATGGCGAATGTCTCTTTGGAGATTAAAGGTTTAAAAGGTGCATTAGAAGATAATGTCGATGCGTATCTATCTTCGATTCCTGAAGAGGACTACTCCATTTCGTTGCGCTTTCAATCTCGTATTGAAACCAGTGTTCGTGATGCCTTAAATGCTTTGGGTTACTACCATTCAACCATCAATTTTACAGTACCTAAAGGGGATAAAAAGCTCATCGCGACGGTAGCGTTGGGAGAGCCCGTTACCATTTTTAGTAACGACATCGTGATTTCAGGAGAAGCGGAAAATGACCCTGACTTTTTGGCCTTGGTTGCGAATTCAAAGTTAAAGCTGGGTGCGGTGTTAAACCATGGTGATTATGATGGCCTGAAATCAAGCATACGAAATCTGGCTTTGCAGAAAGGCTACTTCGATGCGGATTATAAGATAAGTCGCTTAGAGGTGGTGCCGGAATTAAATCGCGCCTACGTAAAACTTCATTATGAAAGTGGTATTCGCTATCACTTTGGTTCTACCCAGATTAATGGCAGTCAAATTGAAGAGGTGCGAGTTCAATCATTACAGCCTTATGAGACGGGAGAACCCTACTTGGTGTCTAAAGTCGGTGCATTTAATCAATCCTTGTCGAACACCGATTGGTTTTCATCTGTCTTTGTCGAACCGGATCTCACTTCGTTAGGTAAAGGTCGAGATTTACCCATGAAGGTGTCGTTAGCCCCACAAGCTAAAAATCAAATTGAAACGGGTATTGGTTATTCAACCGATGTCGGTGTCCGCGGAACATTGAACTGGAAAAAACCGTGGGTTAATCGTTACGGACATAGTTTTGATAGCAGTTTGTCTTTGTCTGTGCCTGAACAAACCATTACCGCAGGTTATAAAATCCCACTTGAAGACGTGCTTCATGATTACTATCGCATCCAATATGGAATGAAAAATGTCGATACTCGAGATACGGTAAGTTTAGAGTCAAATTTGGCCGTCGAAAGGCACTGGCTGTTGGATAATGGTTGGCACAGAACGCTATTTGTCCGTTACTTGATTGAAAATTACGAGCAAGGTTTACAAGATGATGTTGGGCGGTTCTTGCTATCTGGCATGTCGTTTTCACGCAGTCGCAGTCGCAGCCGAGGCGGGGCGATGCCAATGTGGGGAGATAAGCAAAGCATAACGTTTGAGTATGGTGATGATGAACTGCTGTCTGAAACTCGTGTTTTTCGGTTGCAAGGGCGTACATCTTGGATCCGCGGGATAGGAGAAAACCACCGAGGCTTACTTCGTTTAGAAGGGGGAGGTAACTTTGCGGATGAGTTTGATTCACTATCGCCTTCATTGCGTTTCTTTGCTGGTGGTGACAATAATTTGCGTGGCTATAAATATGAATCTATCTCGCCAAAAGATGAAAGTAATGCTTTAACCGGGGCGAAATATATTGCGACCAGTACCTTAGAGTACCAATACCGAGTGGTGGGGAATTGGTGGGCAGCGACGTTTGTTGATTACGGTGATGCTTTCAACAATACACCAGATTGGAAAACAGGTGTGGGTGTCGGGGTTAGATGGGTCTCTCCTGTTGGCCCAATTCGTCTTGATTTTGCATGGGGGTTAGATGAAACGCCCGGTGACGAATTCCAAGTTCACTTTACCTTAGGGCCAGAATTATGATTAAGGTGATGTTTAAGTGGACAAAATGGCTCTCGATGAGCGCATTGAGTTTACTGCTGTTGCTCACTCTCTTTATTGCCATATTACTGTTTACCAATTCAGGGCTAAAGCTGACTATTTGGGGGGTACAAAAAGCGCTACCTCAACTCAGTGTTGAATCAACAGAGGGAGCTTTGTTTCCGAGGTTCAGTCTTAATAATGTCCGTTTTGTTGATGATAGCTTGCATATCGACGCTCAATTACAGCAACTGACCTTAGCGGTAAAGGCGCAGTGCTTTTTTGACCCTTCGTTATGTATTGATGAAATCGCCCTTCAAGGGTTAGCGCTGAATTTATCTGAATTGCCTCCCTCGTCGTCGGAAGACCCTTCGAAAGAGCCGCTAACATCCATTGCCGTTCCTCTGCCAATTAACATTAAGCGCATTGAATTGCTTGATATTGATCTGAATATTTTAGGCTATAAAGTGGATTGGCAACACTTCTCGACGAGCCTGTCGATGCAGGGAGACAGACTCGCGATAGGTCGCACTCGCCTTGAGACGATTAATGTTCAATTAGCAAAAGGGCATGAAGATAAGCCTGTCGAGCCTAAGGCGGAGAGTGCTGAAAAGGTAAAATCTGAAGCGGACAAAACAGCGATCAAACTGCCAGAAGTTTGGATCCCACTGAAAGTGGATCTCAAACGGTTTGATCTTTCTAGTTTTACCTTGATCCAGGACTCGCCAGTCAATGTCACCCATCTGGGGCTGGAAGCAAAAGCAGGTGAGCACTCGGTCGTCCTCAACACTCTTGAACTCGATATGCCGCAAATTAAAGCAAGTGCACAGGCAGAAGTGGAGTTAAAAGAAGATTACCCATTAAATTTAACTCTGGATGCACTACTTAAAGAGACAGAACTAAAAGGGCAGAAACTCTCTTTAGATGCCTCAGGAAGTGTAGGAGAACTGACCTTTTCGAGTCAGTTTTCTGGTGTGATTGATGCGCTATTGTCTGGTGACATTAAGCCACTTGAATCGACGTTACCTTTTGATCTTCGACTTTCCGAGGGGAAGGCTCAGTGGCCGCTATCTGGAAAAAGCGACTACCAAGTGACGATAGATCAGCTTAAAACGCAAGGTTCTTTAGAGGGCTACTCTTTACTGCTTGATACTCAAATCTCTGGCAAAGACATTCCAGAAATGAAGGTTAACCTCAATGGCAAAGGAACTCTGAGCCAGATTGATCTTGATTCGATTGCGATCAAAACACTCGGCGGTGAACTGGGTGGTAAAGTGATGGCAAATTGGACATCACCCATCAATTGGAAAGCGGATTTGAGCTTTAGTGACATCAAGCCTGGCTTGCAATGGAAAGAGGCGGAAGGGGTTATAAGCGGTAAGTTGGCTACCTCAGGTTCTTTAACGGCTGAGGGCGGTTGGAAGGTAGAGTTACCGAGTTTGAATGTCGACGGAGTTTTACGAGATTATCCACTCAACATTGTAGGGCAGTTGAAAGCATCGGATGTGACAGGAAAAGGAGCGTTCAAAGTACAAACTGATGGGTTCGCGTTATCTCATGGTCCCAACTCGATTAACGCAAAAGGCTTGTTAGATAAAAACTGGCAGATGGACGTTCAGTTAAACTTCCCCAGTTTTGCTAAATCGCTTCCAGAACTCAGTGGCAACATGCAAGGTAATTTGAAATTACGTGGCGCGCTAAAAGAGCCTGAAATTGAGCTGGATATCAATGTCGATAATGTTCAGTGGCAACAACAGATGGGTTTACAACACTTATCTCTATCTGGTCGTGTAAAACCATTACCGCAGCCGAAAGCAGACATCCAATTGCTTGCCCGTCATCTTTCCTATGAAGATAAGCTTGTCGATAGCGTTAAGTTGGATCTTTCAGGGACTCAGGATGCTCACCAACTCGTGCTCGATGTGGCTTCAAATATTGTCTCTACCAGCTTGGCACTTTCGGGTTCATTTAACGATAAGCCAAAAATGGAATGGAGTGGGGTGTTACAAAGGGTTCTCGTGAGTAGCGAACAAGGACCGTGGGAGCTTGATCATGCCGTGAAGTTAGGTTTTGATATCGACAATAAACAAGCTTCTGTGCAAGCGCATTGTTGGACACAATCAAAATCGAAAGTCTGCTTAACGAAAGATATGCAAGCTGGGGAATCGGGTGAGGCGAGTTTAGCTATTCAACAGTTTGATTTTGAGCAAGTAAAGCAATTTATCCCAGAAAAAACAGAGGTTGATGGGAAGGTGAATGCCACTGCCTGGGCGAAATGGGCTCCAGAGAAAGCACCAGAATTGACTGTCGAAGTGGAGATGCCAAAAGGTCAAGTGACTCAAACGTTAGAGCAACCGATCGTGGTCGGTTGGGATTCAATAGGTTTACAAATGGCACTAAAGGATAACCAACTGCAAGCTAAGTGGTTATTGGATATGACGGATAATGGTGATATTTCCGGTCATTTAGCGCTACCAGATGTTCAAGCGGAAGATAAGCTTGTGGATGCCGAGCTTAACTTATCTACCTTTAATCTTGATTTCCTTCAACCACTGGTCGGTGACTATAGTTTATTGAAAGCGAATCTAGAAACGAACCTTGCACTGAGCGGGCCATTAATGCATCCGAAAGTGAAGGGAAAACTGATCGTTGATGACATGGTATTAAAAGGGGATGTGTCGCCTATCGATGTCAATTCAGGTCGCCTTGCCATTGATTTCATGGGTTACCAAGCCAAGTTAGATGCCGATATTATTACCCCTGATGGCGACTTAAATATCGCAGGTACTGGAGACTGGCAAGATTTAAAAGATTGGCATACCAATATTCGAGTATTTGCCGAGCAGTTGAAGGTCGATATGCCGCCTATGGTGAAGATTAAATTAGTACCGGATATGACGATTGATGTGAGCCCGAAGTTAGCGAAGATCACAGGAAGCATTGCTCTACCTTGGGGACGAATTGTTGTAGAAGAGTTGCCACAAAGTGCGGTGGGTATATCAAAAGATCAGGTAATTTTGAATAAAGATCTACAACCAGTCGATGAAGCTACCCCTATTCCTTTTGATGTTGAAACGGACATCAATATTTCGATAGGTGATGATTTTCTACTCTCCGCATTTGGACTTGAAGGCGGTTTGATCGGTCAACTTAATGTGGCACAAAAAGATAAAGGTCCATTTGTGACTGGTGAGATCAATATAGCCAACGGGTCTTACCGATCTTTTGGGCAAGACTTATTGATTAAGCAGGGCAAAATTTTGATGAATGGCCCGGTTGATGAGCCTTATGTATCGATTAAAGCGATCCGTAACCCAGATAATACGCAGGATAAAGTGACTGCGGGTGTGAAAGTCTCTGGGCCTGCCAGTGAACCCGTTGTTGAGATTTTTTCAGATCCAGCAATGCCTCAAGCTAATGCCTTGTCATACCTGCTGCGTGGACAAAACATTGATGGAGAATCTGGAGGTAACGCCATGACCACGACGTTAATTGGTTTAAGTTTAGCGAAGAGTGGCCAAATCGTAGGCGAGCTTGGCGAAGCCTTTGGTGTACAAGATTTACAGCTGGATACCGCAGGCTCAGGTGATGACTCACAAGTGACGGTTAGTGGTTATATTTTTCCGGGTCTCCAAGTGAAATATGGCGTGGGTATTTTTAACTCGCTTGGTGAATTTACTGTGCGTTATCGTTTGATGCAGGATTTATATGTCGAAGCCGTTTCTGGGCTTGATAGCGCAGTGGATCTTCTTTATCAGTTTGAATTCAATTAAGTAATAAAGTGGTATTGGGTATGACGCATCTCGTTTTTGTTTACGGCACATTACGTAAAAATGAACCGAACCATTTCTATCTAGATGATGCCGAATTTATCGGAAATTTTACAACGCCACCAAACTTCGCCCTGTTTGACTTGGGGCGATACCCCGCAATTATTGAAGGAAAGCAATGTATCGTCGGTGAGGTTTATGCGATTAACGATGACATTTTAGAGCAGCTTGATCGTTTAGAAGATATCCCTATTGAGTATCGAAGAGAATCAATCAATACACCTTTTGGGTTGGCATGGGCCTACCTCTATCAAGATACTCGCCAGCTGCGTAAACCGATAGAATCAGGAGATTGGTGCCTGCGTTAAGTGAAAAAAGATTGGCTGTTTTCCTCTTTAATTTTGCCTTTCTCTTTAAATAAAAAAGCGCTGAATTAATCAGCGCTTTGACGTCTACTTTTCGTTGATACTGATAGAAGATAAATCCATCAAAAGTTAGTCTTGGTTTAACTCAAGAAACTCTTCAACTTTGTTAACCATGCTTGGAGAGCCAACAAAGAAGGGCACACGTTCATGCAGTTCTGTTGGTTTTAGGTCCATGATGCGATTAACGCCATCAGATGCTAGACCGCCTGCTTGCTCCATGATGAAAGCGATAGGGTTGCACTCATACAGCAAACGTAGCTTACCTTTCGGATGGCTTTGTGTGCTTGGGTACATGTAAATTCCGCCCTTAAGCAGGTTGCGGTGAAAGTCTGCGACTAATGAACCAATGTAGCGAGAGGTGTATGGGCGACCATCTTCTGGCACATCTTCTTGGCAAAACTTAATATATTTTTTAACGCCTGTTGGGAAGCGAATATAGTTGCCTTCATTGATCGAATAGATCTTACCATTATCTGGGATCATCATGTTTTCATGAGATAGACAGAAAGTGCCTAGCGATGGATCGTAAGTGAAACCATTTACGCCTTTACCTGTGGTGTAAACCAACATGGTTGATGAACCGTAAATGACGTAACCTGCAGCCACTTGTTTGTTGCCTGGCTGTAAGAAATCTTCTTGAGTCGGTGGTGTTCCGATTGGAGATACTCGGCGATAAATCGAGAAAATAGTTCCAACAGATACGTTCACATCAATATTTGAAGAGCCGTCGAGCGGATCCATCAATACGACGTATTTAGCGTTTTTGTTTAGTTCTTTATTAAAAGCAACCGCTTCATCTTCTTCTTCACTGGCGACACCACAAACTTGATCGCGGGCTTCTAGCGCCGCTTTAAATTTATCGTTCGCGTAAAGATCGAGTTTTTGTTGCTCTTCACCTTGGACGTTTTCAGTGCCGACAGCACCAGTAATACTATCAACTAATCCTGCTTTATTAATTTCGCGGTTTACAATTTTAGCAGCAAGACGAATTGAAGATAAAAGAGACGAAAGATCACCGCTTGCGTGGGGGAAGTCAGCTTGCTTTGCAACAATAAACTCACCAAGGGTGCGTAAATCAGACATGTTATTTCCTTAACGTTCTCTGAATCATGTGGGGGATTTTTTTCGATGCGTAAGCGATTGCCTCTTGATGGACTTTACGACCTAAGCATCTAACAAATAGTGTAAATGTTGGATCTTATTAATGGTAATGAAGTAACCGACACAGATCTCACTTCAAATGTCGAGCTCAGAAGTTTTGCAAACAATCTCGCTTTTCCCCGTCTATTCATGGTAAGAAATGAGTTAGTTTCGTTTTGTCTATTTTTGGAAGAGAATTATGCATATTCATATCTTGGGTATTTGCGGTACCTTCATGGGTGGGGCTGCCATTTTAGCCCGTCAATTAGGCCACAAGGTCACTGGTTGCGATGCCAATGTTTATCCTCCAATGAGCACTTTGCTCGAATCTCAAGGTGTGGAAATAATCGAAGGGTTTGACCCTGCTCAATTGGAGCCCCGTCCAGATTTAGTGGTGATCGGTAATGCGATGAGCCGTGGTAATCCTTGTGTCGAATATGTATTAGACAACAACTTAAGGTACACCTCTGGGCCTCAATGGTTACAAGAGTTCTTATTGCATGATCGTTGGGTATTGGCTGTCTCTGGTACGCACGGAAAAACGACCACGTCGAGCATGTTGGCGTGGATTTTAGAAGATTGTGGTTACGCTCCGGGTTTTTTAGTCGGTGGTGTATTAGGTAATTTTGATCAATCAGCTCGCTTAGGCGAAAGCATGTTTTTTGTGGTTGAAGCGGATGAGTACGACAGTGCCTTTTTTGATAAGCGCTCTAAGTTTGTTCACTACCACCCAAGAACCTTAGTGATGAATAATTTAGAGTTTGATCATGCGGATATTTTTGATGATCTAGAGGCGATCAAGCGTCAATTCCACCACTTAGTGAGAACCGTTCCGAGCAATGGGCGTATTTTCTCACCAAAACAAGATGCTGCGATTCATGACGTACTTGATCGTGGTTGCTGGAGCGAACAAGAGAGCAGTGGCCTAGGCGGAGAGTGGCAAGCCGAGAAAATCGTTAACGACGGATCGGAATTTAATGTGCTTTTCCAAGGTGAGTTAGCCGGCCGTGTTAAGTGGGATCTTGTTGGCGATCATAATGTCGATAATGCCCTAATGGCGATTGCCGCGGCGAGACATGTCGGCGTTACCCCTGATCTTGCGTGCGAATCTTTGGCCAAGTTTATCAATACTAAACGCCGTTTAGAGCTAAAAGGGGAGATCAATGGAGTCACCGTATATGACGATTTTGCACACCACCCAACCGCGATTGAACTGACGTTGGGCGGCCTGCGTAACAAAGTGGGTGACAGTAAAATTATTGCGGTATTAGAGCCACGTTCAGCAACCATGAAGCGAGGCGTACACAAAGAAACACTCGCCGCCTCGTTAGCGAAAGCGGATTCCGTTTATCTATATCAACCGGATAATATCGCGTGGTCGGTTCAAGATGTGGCTGAGCAGTGCACTCAACCTGCTTTTACTAGTGCTGAGATGTCGGAGTTTGTGGCTAAAATTGCCGCTGAAGCTAAGCCGGGCGATCAAATTCTAGTGATGAGTAATGGTGGCTTTGAAGGGATACACGACAAGTTGATTGCTGCATTGTCTGTTTAATTCGTCTGCTCCTATTTGTTAAGTAGTCTTTGTTAAGTAGCTATGATTGGTAGAGTAGGAATGACACTCTTATTGATGAAATAGCCGTAGGCGAGTATTCTTCGCCATCATTAAATTTACTCATGGATTCGCTTTTGGCTGATCCATATGAGTTTAGTATGGGATAGTTATGGCACCTTGTGACTCGAAAACCATCACCCTTGCATTCACTGGCGCGTCTGGTGCGCCTTACGGATTAAGACTGCTAGAGTGTTTACTTGCGGCGGATTATCACGTCTATTTATTGATCTCTTCGGCTGCGCGAGTGGTTATGGCGACAGAGCACGATCTCAAGCTTCCTAGTGGACCTGATGCTGCAAAAACAGCGCTAGTAAAGCATTTGAATTGCGATGCGGAAAAGCTAACCGTATGTGGCAAAGATGACTGGTTCTCCCCAGTTGCATCGGGTTCTGCGGCACCTAAAAAAATGGTGGTCTGCCCTTGTTCAGCAGGAAGCGTGGCCGCGATTGCACATGGAATGTCTGATAACCTGATAGAAAGAGCAGCAGATGTGGTGATGAAAGAGCGTGGGCAACTGTTGTTGGTGGTGCGTGAAACCCCATTTTCAACTCTGCATTTAGAAAATATGCATAAGCTTTCGACCATGGGTGTCACTATCATGCCTGCGGCTCCAGGTTTTTATCATCAACCTAAAACCATTGAAGATCTCATCGATTTCATGGTGGCACGAGTGCTTGATCATCTTGGTATTGAACAAGGTTTAGTGCCTCGTTGGGGTTATGATCAGCGAGTTGTGAAGCCTGAATCTTGATCCTTATGGCTTATTGATCTAATTACCATTACAATTCGACTTACTCATCGGGGGGCCAGTCATTCATTTTGTGGATGATCAGCTGAGATCAAGCATCTGCTTGGGACCCGTAAACCTGAACCGGATAATGCCGGCGTAGGAATTGAGTTTGGAGCAACCTTTTCGTATTCCTCCCTCAAGTCCTGTGTCGTACCTACTACAAGGAAAGCGAACAGTGAAAACCACTCTAACCGCAGTAGCACTTGCTACCATCACCTCTTTTTCGGCGTCTGCCGCTGATAACACACTGACTATTTATACTTATGACTCTTTTGCATCAGAGTGGGGCCCGGGCCCGGCTGTTGAGAAAGCATTTGAATCAAAGTGTGGTTGTGACGTGAATTTTGTCGCGCTTGATGATGGAGTGTCGATCTTAAATCGTCTGCGTCTTGAAGGCTCAAATACCAAAGCGGATATCGTATTGGGTTTGGACAACAACTTAATGGTAGAAGCGAAGAAAACCGGTTTATTGACTGAGCATCACGTTGATACCTCTTCTGTTGCTTTGCCAAAAGGTTGGACAGATACGACGTTTGTTCCTTATGACTTCGGTTACTTTGCCTTTGTATACAACACTGAGAAATTGGCCAATCCACCGAAAAGCTTGAAAGAGCTGGTGGAGCAACGTGATGACTTGAAAGTGATTTATCAAGACCCGCGAACTTCAACTCCGGGCCAAGGTTTGATGCTGTGGATGAAGTCTGTTTATGGCGACAGTGCGAGTGATGCATGGAAAAAATTGGCTAAGAAAACGGTCACAGTAACGAAAGGTTGGTCTGAAGCTTACTCGATGTTCTTAGAGGGTGAGTCTGATTTAGTGCTCTCTTATACGACCTCTCCGGCTTACCATATTATTGCTGAAAATGAGACGAAGTATGCGACAGCGGATTTTGCAGAAGGGCATTACACTCAAGTTGAAGTCGCGGCAAAAGTGAAGGGCTCGAACAATGAAAAGCTGGCGAATGAGTTCATGAATTTCATTTTAAGTGATGACTTCCAATCGGTCATGCCTACCGGGAACTGGATGTACCCAGTTACAAATGTCGCCTTGCCAAAAGGGTTTGAAACACTCTCTTTACCAAAGCAAGCATTAAGCTTCAGTGCAGAAGAGGTGGCTGAAATGCGTAAGCCTTGGATCCGTGAATGGCAACATGCGCTCACTTTTTAATACTAATTAGTCAATAGAATTAATGAATTCAGTTCCTAAAGTTGGATTATGGGTCGCGATAGTTATCGCGACCTTTGTTCTTTGTGCTCTGGCTGCACTTTTTCAGTATGCGCCTTCGCTAGAGCTTTCTAGTGTTTGGTCTAATCCCTATTATCGTCATGTGACCAAATTTAGCTTTTATCAAGCCGGGCTCTCAACGTTACTGAGTGTCGGTTTTGCTATTCCTGTGGCGCACGCTCTGTTTCGTCGCCAGTTTTTTGGTCGTTCATTATTACTCAAATTATTCGCGTCAACATTGGTGTTACCAGTGCTGGTGGGGGTATTTGGCTTATTGGCGATCTATGGAAATAGTGGTTTACTTGCCAGCTTATTTGCGTGGTTTGAACATCAATTACCGTTTTCTATTTACGGCCTAAATGGCATTTTACTGGCGCATGTTTTCTTTAACCTACCTTATGCTAGCCGTTTATTATTACAATCTTTAGATGCGGTTCCAGCCGAGCAACACAAGCTATGTGCTCACCTTGGAATGAGTCATTGGGATAAATTTAAGTGGGTTGAATGGCCTAGATTACGACAGCAACTTCCTCATGTGTGTGGCTTAGTGTTCATGCTCTGTTTTACTAGCTTTGCAACGGTGATGGCTCTAGGCGGCGGCCCCAAATCCACCACTATCGAACTGGCTATCTACCAAGCGATTAAGTTTGATTTTGATTTGCAATCTGGTGCGCTGCTGGCGGTATGGCAAATGCTGTTATGTGGAGTGTTATCGATGTCGATTCAACGCTTATCAAAACCAATATCGGTATCCAATGGACAGGTCAGTCGCAATACCTTTATGACTCGAGATTCGATGGCGGCTAAATGCTGGGATGGCTTTTGGATCGTGGGTGTCTCAATGCTCGTATTACCTCCATTATTGATGGTGGTACTCAGTGGCATGAATGTGAAAGCGCCGTCTGTGTTGAGCGATATGAGCTTTTGGCTAGCCATGTTCTCTTCCCTTAAGATTGCCATCTTAGCCAGCGGGTTGTCATTGATCTCGGGGATGGCCATTATACAGACAAGCCGGGCGTGGCGATTGCGTTCTCAAAGCTTGAAAGCCGATGGTATCGAACTGGTCGGGACGATTATTCTCGTTACGCCAGGGTTAGTCATTAGTACGGGGCTATTTTTACTGCTGCGTAATGTCACGGATGTTTTCAGCATTGCCCCGATGATTGTCATTGGCGTGAACAGTTTAATGGCGTTGCCATACGTGATTAAAACTCTATCTCAGCCTATGCTGCATATTGCGCAGCAGTACCAATTATTATGCCCAAGTCTTGGAATGAGTGGGTTCTCACGTTTTCGTCTTGTGGAGTGGCGAGCATTACGCAAGCCTATCGCTAATGCATTTGCGCTGAGTTTTATGCTGTCTGTTGGCGATTTAAGTGCGATAGCTCTTTTTGGTAGCCAAGAATTTAGAACCTTACCTCTCTACCTTTTTCAGTTACTAGGCAGTTATCAAATGGAGGCTGCTGCCGTGGTCGCTTTGAGCTTATTACTGCTGTGCGTGGCGTGCTTCTCCATCATTGAACGTGCATTTCAAGTGACGCCTAAGGCGAAAAACTCCCGTCCACAGGCGGTTAAGGAATATTTATGATTCAGCTTTCAAATGTCGAATATGACTACCATCATGAAGGATTTGAATTTGACCTAATTGCGAAGCAAGGTTCTATTGTGGCGCTGATGGGGCCAAGTGGTGCTGGTAAATCAACGTTACTCAGTTTGGTTGCTGGTTTTATTGACCCAACCGATGGGGATATTCGTGTTGATGGGTCGTCTGTTCTCGGACAAGAGCCTTACTTGCGACCACTTGCGATGTTGTTTCAAGAACATAACTTGTTTGCTCACTTGTCCGTTCGAGAGAATATTGGCCTAGGGCTTCATCCGGGGCTTAAATTGAACGCAGATCAAGTGAAGCAAGTGAATGATGCCGCCCTGCAAGTTGGTGTCGCTGACATGTTAGATCGCTTGCCTGAGCACTTATCGGGAGGCCAAAGACAGCGTGTCGCACTGGCGCGTTGTTTTGTACAGCCTCATCGAGTTTGGTTGTTAGATGAACCGTTTTCGGCGTTGGACCCGATTCTTCGTGCCGAAATGCTCAATCTTGTTAAACGACTTGCCGCAGAAAGAGAGATTACGGTTGTGATGGTGACGCACCATATTAGTGATGCCAAAGCCATTGCCAGCCATTTTGCATTCTTAGCTCAAGGTAAGGTGGTGTTGTGTGAGCCTATTGAAAACCTTAAGGCAACCCATGACAACAATATGTTGAGTGACTTTGTGAAAGCGGGGGAGTAGCAACCTGCCTTTCATTTCGCTTATTCGTCTTTATTGAGTCGAGGTGTTTTTTCTTCGCATTATGATTATGTTTCAGGCATAAAAAATGGCTGAACCTGTCAGCCATTTTATTGTATTCACTAAAGTGAAAGCGTATTAATCTTCACTTCCTTCGTGTAGCTCTTTTAGAACTTGGAAGATTTCACGTGAAGATTTCGGTGCTTTTTTCGCAGCCTTCTCTTTGTTTGCTTGACGAGCAAGCTGACGTAGACGTTGGCGATCCGCTGATGGGTATGTTTCCATCACGTCTGCGATAGCACTGTCACCGTTCTCAATAATACGATCACGAGTCTGTTCAAGCTTGTGCAATGTAGCCGTCGCTTGTGAGTGCTTGTTACGAACTTTATCAAGAGCTGCTTGAATCGGTTCAGGATCGACGAATCGCATCAACTTGCCAATATATTGTAGCTGGCGACGTCGAGCTTCATTTTTAAAGCGTTGCGCGTCCTTGATTGCTTCAGCAAGATCTTCCGTCAGTGGAAATTTAGCCAGTACTGATGGTTTTAGCGAGATTAACTCTTCGCCTAAAACTTGCAGTGCTTCCATGTCTTCCTTCATCTCGGTTTTGCTGACCCAGATGATCTCTTCTTCTGGTTCCCAAGGCGCTTTTTGGTTTTTACGTGCCATGTTTGTATGCCTATATCACTATCTCAAACGAATATATCCCTATTTTAGCAAGAATCGTGGGGAGAAAGCGAAATTCTTGTTATCCTAATCAATATTGATAGCAAATAGTTAGATTGAATATGGATGTAAGACAGCAAGTCGCTCAACAACGCGTTGAGTTAGAAGCCGCAGTAGCAAAAGCTTTGGATATGGCAGCAGTCAGTGCAGATGCTGCAGAAGTCGCGATTACTAAGAGTACTGGACTTAGTGTTTCGACTCGTATGTGTGAAATCGAGAATGTTGAGTTTAATAGTGATGGTGCGCTAGGGATCACGGTTTATCGAGGTCAACGCAAAGGCAGCGCGTCTACATCCGATCTTAGCGAAAAAGCGATTCAACAGACGGTTGCAGCTGCACTTGATATTGCTCAGTACACTTCAGAAGACCCTTTTGCAGGCCCTGCACCTAAAGAATTGATGGTGAAAGAGATCCCAGATTTGGATCTGTTTCACCCTGATGAACCAAACCCTGATGCGGCGGCGGAAATTGCCATTGCAGCGGAACGCCAAGCTCTTGCTTACAGTGACAAAATTAAGCAAAGCGATGGTGCTAGCTACGACAGCCATTACGGTGTGAAGGTTTATGGTAATAGTCACGGGTTATTAGCAAGCTATGCTTCAAGTCGTCACAGCACTAGTTGCTGTGTGATTGGCGAAGGCAAAAATGGTGAGATGGAGCGAGATTACAGTTATACCCTTGCTCGTCACCGCGATGATTTGTGGACGCCTGAGAGAGTAGGCCAAGAAGCCGCTGAAAAGACGGTCAGCCGATTAGATGCGAAAAAGCTGTCAACAGGTCAATACCCAGTGATGTTTGCTGCCGATGTGGCAACAGGCTTAATGGGGCACCTTGTTGGCGCGATCAGTGGCGGCAGTCTATATCGCAAAGCGTCATTCTTACTGGATCATCTTGGTAAAGAGATATTACCGGATTGGTTTAATGTATGTGAGAAGCCGCATGTACTAAGAGGTTTAGCTTCAAGTCCTTTCGATAGCGAAGGTGTATTTACTCAAGATCTCGATATTATTACCGATGGTGTGCTCTCTACTTACTTATTGACGAGCTACGCTGCGCGTAAAATGGATATGACGCCAACGGGTCATGCTGGTGGTATCCATAACTGGTTTGTGAAATCGACAGGTCAAAACTTTGAGCAGATGCTAAAAGAGTTAGGTACTGGCTTGTTCGTTACTGAAGTAATGGGCCAAGGTGTGAATACGGTTACGGGTGATTACTCTCGTGGCGCAGCAGGTTTCTGGGTTGAAAATGGTGAGCTTCAGTTCCCTGTGTCTGAAATTACGATTGCGGGTAATCTGAAAGATATGTTCAAGCAGATTGTCGCCGTGGGTAATGATGTTGAGACACGCTCTCAAATCCAAACGGGCTCTATTCTACTCGAATCATTAAAAATTGCGGGTGAGTAACACGACTCTCGTGAGTGAGTGAAGATTAAAAAAGGGGTTGATGCATGTGCATTAACCCCTTTTTTTTATTGGTATCTTATTTCAGTCGCATCATATCGAAATATTGACTGCGCTTAGATAAGTATTGTGGCTAACCCTAAGAATACCGATAGACCGACCACATCGGTGACGGTTGTAAGCGCCATCCCGCCGGCAAGTGCTGGGTCGATATTCATTTTCTTGAGGAAGATTGGAATAGTGACCCCTGCAATTCCCGCCATGAGTAAGTTCGTCATCATCGCGGCTGAAATAATACCGCCAAGCATCCAATTCCCTTTCCAAGCAACGACAATCCCACCGATGATCAGCGCCCAAAGAATGCCGTTTAAAAAGCCAATGGCGGCTTCTTTAAAAAGGAGTTCTCGTTTGTTACTGTCACCGATATGACCGAGTGCTAAACCGCGAATCACTAGTGCAACGGTTTGATTCCCGGCAACACCACCCATTGATGGAACAATGGTCATTAATACGGCAATGGCGGCCATTTGGTCTAGGGTCGCTTCAAACATGTTGGAAACAGACGCAGCAGCAAGGGCGGCAAGGACATTTGCACCAAGCCATACACTACGACGTCGTGCTGATTTTACGACAGGAGCAAAGGTATCTTCGTCATCATCCATACCCGCCATACTCATCATCGAGTGTTCGGCATCTTCACGGATAATATCAACCACATCATCGATGGTGATACGGCCAACGAGGTGTTGGTTTTCATCAACGACAGGAGCCGATACCCAATTACGTCGTTCAAAAAGGCTGGCGACATCTGAGTCACTGGCATCAACCGAGATCGCTTCATCTGCATCATCCATCACCTCAGTAACAGGTACATCGGGTTGAGTTGTCAGCAGTGAAACTAATGATAAGTGGCCAATTAAACGCATTTCATCATCGATGACGTAGAGAGCATCCGTGGCTTCGGGTAATTCACCCTTCATACGTAGATAACGTAATACCACATCCACATCGACGTCAGCACGAATCGTGATTACGTCGGTGTTCATGATCCCACCAGCGGTATCTTCTGGATAAGATAGAGCGGTTTCTACACGAGCACGATCAGCACTGTCCATTTGCGACAGTACTTCTTTTGAAACTTTATCCGGTAAGCTACGAAGTACGTAAGCGACATCATCGGTATCCATGCCTTCAGTTGCTTCTGCAAGCGTCTCTGGGGCCATTTTGGATACGAGGCCATCTTTTACATCTTCGTTTAATTCATCAAGGATCTCACCATAATCTTCAGGATCGGTGAGTTGCCAAAGTACTTCACGACCTTTACGTGGAGAAGCTTCCAGCAGGTGAGCAATATCTTCGGGTTCCATGTCCTGAAGTTGGCGGCGGACATGAACAAAACGGCCATTTTCTAGCGCTTCACTAACTTCTTGGAGGGTTTGGTGAGCTTGGTCGAATTCTAATTGCTCTGCCATGGTTTCCTCCTAACTCGTTAAACTGATAATGGTTGGAATAGTAACTTAATTTTATGCTCAAACCACCTCAAAATACTTGTTTCTGCAAGAATTTATTGGCTTTCGGTTCGAGCGAAGATAAGTCTGTTTAAAAATAGAGGTGATATGGCTGAGATTCAATAATAAGTGCAGGAAAGATCTGTGAAAAATTATTCGCTTTCATCAAATTTATGTTCAATCAACTCACATACCGCATCAAGAGCTTGCTGAGCTTGTTCGCCTTCACTATGAACGGTTATGTCTTGTCCTTGGGCGGACTCCAACATCAATAAACCCATTACGCTATCAGCGGTTGCGGTTTTATCTTCGTGATTATGAACGGTAATTATGGCATCAAAACTTTGCGCTAATTCAACCAGTTTTACTGCAGCTCGAGCGTGTAAACCTAGTCTATTTTGAATAAGAACCGTCTTGCTGAGTTTCATGCTATTCCCTATTTATTTTTTTCTAATGAGGCATGACGAATTTGAACTTGATGACCTAACTCTGAAAAATATTCCCCAATTTGTTGGGTGATATAGACTGAGCGATGCTTTCCTCCGGTACAACCAATCGCAACCGTGAGGTAGCTGCGGTTGTTTTTCTCAAGCATAGGTAACCAGTTCTCAATAAACTTTTGGATCTGTTGCTTGAGTTCAATCACTTCGGAATGGCTTTCTAAAAACGACTTTATGGGTGCATCTAAACCAGTAAATTGGCGTAAATCAGGTTCCCAGTGTGGGTTCGGTAAGAAGCGAACATCAAACACATAGTCTGCATCGCTAGGTAAGCCATATTTAAAACCAAAAGATTGAAATACCATGACTAAATCTTGGCGTTCTCGTCCTTCAATACGCATTCGTATCGTTTCACTTAAATCATAAAGTGACTGGTTGGTGCTATCTAAAACTAAGTCAGCTTGCTCTTTTAAGGGAGAGAGTATCGCCTTCTCACGCTGAATTGCTTGGATCAGGGATGGCTTATCATCATTGAGCGACAGAGGGTGTATCCGACGCGTTTCACTATAACGTTTTAATAATGTCTCTTCATTGGCATCCAGAAACAATACGCTGACGTCATTGTGAGGCTTCAACCTTTCTAGCGTTTCGGAAACAAGAGTGGGCTCTTTTGGTAAGTTTCGAATGTCGATACTTACGGCAACATTCTGTTTGCCACTCTGTACTGAGGTTACAAACGCATCGAGTAAATTGACCGGAAGGTTATCAACGCAGTAATAACCAAGGTCTTCTAATACTCGTAATGCAACGCTTTTTCCCGCTCCAGATTGTCCACTTACTACAATTAAACGCACGGTGAATCCTGTTCGTTATTTGTTGAAGACGCTTGAGTCATGATGCTGTATAGCTCTTCGTCACTTTGAGCTTTACGTAACTGCTTTAATGTCTGTTTATCGTTTAAACGTTCTGCCATACACGAGAGAGTTTTTAGGTGCTCTTTACACTGTTCGTCAGGAACAAGAAGAGCAAAAAGAAGGTCGACAGGACGGTTATCAATGGCATCGAACTCAATCGGTTCTTGGCACTGAAGTAAGACAGCGATGGCTTTGTCACTTGAAAACATACGAGCATGGGGAATGGCGATCCCATTTCCGATGCCAGTACTGCCCATTTTTTCACGGCTGAGCATGCATTCAAAGAGTTCGTGGGAGTTTTGGCCCGTGTATTCAGCCGCAATCTGACTGATCAGTTCTAGGGCTCTTTTTTTACTAGTACATTGAACTGCACTTTTTGTGCAGTTCAATGAAAGTACTTCGCTTAATTGCATGGTTAGTGACTACTTAGCTTTTCTTTGTGTTTATTAAGTTGGCGAACGAGCTTATCAACAAGTGAGTCGATCGCGGCGTACATGTTTTCATCTTCAGCGGTAGCATGAATATCCCCAAGGTTAACATGGAGAGTCGCTTCAGCAATTTGAGTCACTTTTTCTACGCGTAATACTACGTGAACATTATTGATGTGATCAAAAAATCGCTCAAGTTTTTGAAACTTGGTTTGAACATAGTCTTGCATTGAATCGGTAAGATCAACGTGATGGCCTTTAATGGTGATTTGCATAGACTTTCCTTTTCAGTTATTGGCCTTAAAGCAGGCGTTTACGCTGACTTGAAGGGGCAATGCCTAATGATTCTCGGTACTTCGCTATCGTCCTTCTAGCAACCTGAATCCCTTGGTCAGCCAGTAGAGCCGCAATTTTGCTGTCGCTCAGAGGTTTTGCTGTGTTTTCTGCGGCAACTAATTTTTTAATTAGTGCACGTATTGCTGTTGATGAACATTCTCCACCATTGTCGGTACTCACATGGCTAGAGAAGAAATATTTCAGCTCAAAAATTCCTTTGGGTGTATGCATGAATTTTTGTGTGGTGACACGAGATATGGTGGATTCATGCATCTCTACTGATAGTGCTACATCATTGAGCACCATAGGTTTCATCGCTTCTTCACCATATTCAAAGAAATCGTGTTGATGTTCAACTATGCACCTTGCAACTTTGAGCAGAGTCTCGTTTCTGCTTTCTAGGCTTTTAATTAACCATTTCGCTTCTTGTAAGTTGCTTCGGATGTATTGGCTATCAGGGCTATTGCCTTTGCCTAATTGCGCATACTGTTGATTAACTTTTAGCTTAGGAACGCTATCTGGGTTAATGGTTACCACCCATTTGCCATGATCTTTAAAGACAGAGACATCAGGCACGACATATTCGGTTTCGTCGGGGGTGATTTTACTTCCTGGCCTTGGGTCTAACTGCTGGATAAGGTGCAGAACTTCACGTAGTTCCGCCTCTTTTAACTTGGTCTCTTTGATCACCAACTTATAGTCACGATTACCGAGTTGATCAATATGATTGGCCAATACGAGTTTGGCTTCATTGAGCCAAGGGGTATCTTCAGGGTAGGTGGCAAGTTGTAACAGTAAACAGTCTTGAAGGTTAAGTGAGCCAACGCCTAGTGGGTCAAACTGCTGAACTCTTTTCCTTACCGCTTCAATTTCGTCGAGTTCTATCTCTTCATTATCAAAGCTCTCTAAAATATCTTCACTAGAGGTGGTGAGGTAGCCATAATCATCAATCGCATCAATAATTGCGAGGGCAATGGTTCTATCTGTGTCACTAAATGGGGTTAAGTCGAGTTGCCACAGTAAGTAATCTTGTAGGCTTTGGGTCGTTTCACCTTGATATACGGGCATGTCATCATCAAAAGCGATGCCTGTGCTGCCCGTATTCGCGCTGTAAACATCTTCCCAAGTGGTGTCTATTTCGAGTTCATTGCTGATTTCTGACTTCTCTATGAGATCTGAACTGTCAGGTAGTTCAGGTTCGCTGGTAGGTTCAGCATTGGTGGTCTCAGCGTTTAAGGATTCTGAAGCGTTGTTCGCCTCACTACTGCTCTTGTCATCAGTAGCGGCACTCTCATCATTTCCTTCTTCTATGTCGAGAAGTGGATTGGATTCTAGCGCTTCTTGGATCTCTTGTTGTAAATCCAATGTCGACAGTTGCAACAAACGGATCGCTTGTTGTAACTGAGGTGTCATTGCTAACTGTTGACCTAGCTTAAGTTGTAGTGAAGGTTTCATTCAGTATGGTTTACCTTATTATTCTAGTTTTTTCCGTTCTCTATTTAATCATAGACGGAATTGTTCACCGAGATAAACTTGTTTTACTTGCTCATTATTGAGGACGTCTTCAGGAGTGCCTTCCGCAATTAAGTGGCCTTGACTAACGATGTAAGCCTTTTCACAGACATCAAGCGTTTCTCTCACGTTATGATCGGTTATGAGTACGCCTAAGCCACGGTCTCGCAAGTGAACAATGATTTTCTTAATATCAATCACCGAGATGGGATCGACACCTGCAAAGGGTTCATCAAGCAAAATAAACTGTGGGTTAGCAGCAAGGGCACGTGCTATTTCAACTCGGCGGCGCTCACCACCAGAAAGTGCCATACCGTTACTAAGACGGATATGTTGAATGTGAAACTCTTCTAAAAGATCTTCAAGCTTATCTTGTCGCTCTTCTCTCGTCAGTTCATTACGAGTTTGTAGGACGGCCATAATGTTATCTTCTACAGACAACTTACGGAAAATCGACGCTTCTTGAGGCAAGTAACCAATACCTAAGCGAGATCGACTGTGCATTGGCAGAATACTGATATCTTCACCATCAATACTGATGGTGCCCTCATCACGAGCAACTAAACCTACAATCATATAAAAAGAGGTGGTTTTACCTGCACCATTTGGCCCCAATAAACCAACGATCTGCCCTGAATTGACTTCAAGACTAACATCGGTGACCACTTTTCGTTTCTTATAGCTCTTGGCTAAATTTTCCGCTTTGAGTACAGACATAGTTACTTATTCGGCTGTTGAGTTGAAGGCTGTAATACCGTCGTTACGCGTTCATCTTGGTTACTGTCAGCAACCAGTTTTTGAGACTTAATTTGGTATTGAATGGAAGAGCCTTTGATGACATTCCCATCTTGGGAAAGCGTTGCTTCACCTGTCATCAGAAGTTCATCTGATGATAATTGATAATTAAGTTTCTCAGCTTCACCTGAGAGGGTTTTACCGTCATCGGTTAACTGAGAAAAAGAGGCTGGCGTACCCAATGCTTTGATCTGCTTAATTGAACCATCATCTGGATTTCGAGTGACGGTGATGGTATCGGCATTGATACTGATGCTACCTTGTTTCAATTTCACATCACCAATAAAAGTAACTTGGTTGCTTTTCATATCAAGCTGCTGGCTATCAGAGTCAATGTATACCGGCTGGTCGGTATCTGACGATAGCGCAAGTGCATTTGGTGCCGCGAAAGCAAACGCTAATAAGCTAAGGTGTAAGAGTTTCATATCTACCTTGAACATGGTTAAAGAGGGTGGCGTTATTGTGTTCGAAACTGCCTTTCATCGCTTGTCCTTCAGTTTTAAACTGAGGACCAATCAACAAGACACTGTTGTTGGCTTGAAAATTTCGGCTCACGAGTTCAATACGCAATTCATCTGTCGACATGCTTTTAAAGCTGGCGCCAGGCAATAAATTTTCTACAGACACATTATCATAAAGTGTCAGTACTTGCTCTTCATCGAGAACAGCTCGGCGAGCCGTAATTTTCCACTCCACTGTTTTTCCATCTCGGAAAACAGACAGTTTTGGGTTCTCAAAAATAGTCTCACCACTTTTTGCATAGTGGTCTAAATTTGTCGATGTAATGCTGTGGCTACGAACGCCTTCTGAATTGAAGGATATATTCTCTAAGTTCTTACCGCTGAACATTGGAAGTTCTAAGTTAGGAGCAACTTGAACGGTTGTGCCTTGGCTCTTATCGAAAAGGTAATAAGTAGACCAAGAGGCAATAAATAGCAGTAAGATATAAAGAATACGAGACAAACTCATATACTTAAACCTTTATGGGTATCCAGCTCATCGCGTGCGTGCAAAATCAAATCACAGACTTCTCGAACTGCACCTCGTCCACCATGAATGGTAGTGACGTAGTTAGCGCGTTGGACAAGAAGAGGGTGACCGTCTGCCACACAAACTTTGAGTGCAACCTGTTCCATTACTGGCCAATCGATAAGATCGTCACCAATATAGCCTGTATGTTCAGGCGCAATGTTTAATTTTTCGCAAATATCACGATACGCTTTTACTTTATCGTCTTGCCCTTGGTAAATCAGCGAGATACCTAACGCTTTCATTCTATTTTCGACAATTTGAGATTGGCGTCCTGTAATGATGGCTATTTCAATGCCAGCATTCATTAATGATTTCACGCCATACCCATCACGAGTATGAAAGGTTTTTAGCTCTTCGCCATTATTCCCCATGTAGACTAAACCATCAGAAAATACGCCATCGACATCACAGATAAGCAGTTTTATCTCTTTTGCAATATTGATGATGTCAGTGGCGACTGGGCCGTATAATGTTTCGGTCATTTGAGTCATTACATCACTCCAGCTTTCAATAGATCATGCATATTTAGTGCGCCAACAAGTTTGCCATTGTCGCATAGCATTAAGCCACTAATGCTTTTATCTTGCATTAAGTTCAGGCCTTCAACCGCGAGCATATTGGGTTCTGCAACCGTTGGGTTCTGTGTCATCACTTCGCCAATGGTGGCGCTGTGGATATCAATGCGTTTGTCCAACGTTCGGCGTAAATCACCATCAGTGAACACTCCAACCATTTGGTCGTTATCATCCACAATGGCGGTCATACCTAATCCTTTTTGCGAAATTTCAAGTAAGGCATCTCGGATTAACGCGTTAGGTGTTACGACTGGCAGTTCATCACCAGTGTGCATAATGTCTTCTAATTTTAGCAGCAGTTTACGACCTAGAGCACCGCCAGGGTGGGAAAGAGCGAAGTCTTCAGCGGTAAACCCTCTTGCTTGAAGCAGGGCGACAGCAAGCGCATCACCCATCACGAGTGTTGCTGTGGTGCTCGTTGTGGGTGCTAATCCTAATGGACATGCTTCTTCCGGCACCGTAATTCGTAAGTGCAGATCCGCCAGTTTCGCCATATTAGATTCGGCTTTGCCTGTCATGCTAATGATGCGAATGTTGAGGCGCTTTAGTACTGGAAAAAGACTCAGAATTTCAGATGACTCGCCAGAATTTGAGATAGCAATGACGATATCGCCTGGTGATATCATACCTAAATCACCGTGTGCAGCTTCCCCCGGGTGAACAAAGAAAGAGGATGTTCCTGTGCTCGCCAGGGTCGCGGCTATTTTCTTTCCGACATGGCCAGACTTACCCATCCCCATAACCACGACTTTGCCTTGGTTTTGTAAGATCTGCTCACACGCTTGGCAAAATTGGTCATCAAAGTATTGCGATAACTGCTGTAGACCAGCAATTTCCGTTTGTAACACTTGTTCTGCAACACTGCGATAGTCAAATGTAGTAGGCATTAATAACTCCGGAACTTGAGCGAATTAAAAGACTTTATCGTCGTGGAACGATGGCAAACACGGTTAAGCGGCCATGTTCATAAATAAATAACCTTGGTAAGTCAGGAAGCAGACTAGCAGAATGCCACCTTCAATACGGTTAATGCTGCGAGATTTCCCTAACGCCATCACAACAAGAAGAAGTGATAGGCCTAGCATGACCCAAAAATCTCGGCCCATTGCGTATTCGCTGAGGATTGACGGGTTCAACACGCCAGGGATCCCCATCACGGCAAGGATGTTAAATACGTTGGAACCAATAATATTACCGACGGCCATATCATCTTCGCCTTTCATGACACCTGCTAATGATGCAGCAAGTTCTGGAAGGCTTGTTCCAATCGCAATAATGGTGAGGCCGATAACCAAATCACTCATACCGAAAAATTTAGCAATAACGACAGCGTTGTCGACTAAAACATCCGCAGATAATGGGAGAACGATAAGACCAATAACGACCCACATCGCCGCTTTTTTGTTACTGACACCTTCTGGAATTTCTGACTCTTGATCTTCGATGAAGGCGTCGCCATTTTTTTTCTCATTGCGACTGATCTGTAGCATGGCAATTAAAAATGTCGCGAAAAGAACAAACAGTAAGATGCCTTCGTGAAAACCTAAGTGGCTATCCCATAGAAGAGCACCAGCCAAAAGTGTCACGGCAATCATGAGCGGCAGTTCACGACGAATGACGCCTGAACTGATCGACATGGGTTTTATCAGAGCGGTAATGCCGAGAATTAAGGCAATGTTGGCTATATTAGAACCAAGCACATTACCCACCGCCGTATCGGTTTTTCCATCAAGAGCGGCGGTTGCTGAAACCATCATTTCTGGAGCGGAAGAGCCCATCGCTAGAATTGTCATGCCAATCACTAGTGGTGAGATCCCGACGTTTCTTGCAAGTGCAGCTGCACCAAAGACTAATTTGTCGGCACTCCAAACTAAAAAGATTAGACCTACAATAAGAAACGCAACGGCTTCAAGCATGATGATTCCCAAATATTAAAGTTAGATAACCGCTAATTTTGACCTGTTGGCTGCTAAAAGGGAAGATGAAGATAAGATAAATTGCTATTAATCTGTAAAATAATGAGTTTTATTGTCAGACTTATTATCTTGGCTCTAAATGACGTGAGTTGTCATTATTACGTAATTTAATCGAACAGTGCTTTTAATTCTATTTTTTAATGCTTATGATTACTAATTAATATCGGTGATTTTTGATAGCTACCCACTTTTGATAGCGAACAATATAGAGATACTATGCCTAGTTCCGATCTTGTAACGATTAATAATTTAACTTTTTCTCGTGGAAATCGTCTTATCTTCGATGACATCAGTTTACATGTTCCCGAAGGTAAAATAACGGCGATCATGGGGCCGTCTGGGATCGGAAAAACGACGCTTTTGCGTTTGATCGGCGGACAGTTGTTACCAGAACAAGGTCAAATATTGTTTGATGGTGATGACATTCCTCAGTTAAGCCGTCGAAAACTGTATCAAGCACGAAAAAAAATGAGCATGCTGTTTCAATCTGGAGCGCTGTTCACGGACTTAAATGTGTTTGATAACGTGGCGTTTCCGTTGCGTGAACATACGGAATTAAGTGAAGAGTTACTACGAACCATCGTGTTACTCAAACTTGAAGCGGTTGGCTTACGTGGTGCAGCCGAATTGATGCCAAGCGAGCTCTCGGGGGGGATGGCAAGAAGGGCGGCATTAGCCCGTTCGATTGCATTAGATCCTGATTTAATTATGTATGACGAACCTTTTGTCGGGCAAGACCCGATTACAATGGGTGTTCTTGTCAAATTAATCCGTAACCTAAATGATGCGTTAGGGCTTACCTCTATTGTTGTTTCTCATGATGTTCCAGAAGTAATGAGCATTGCGGATTGGGTTTATCTCTTGGCTGATGGACGGATTATAGCGTGTGGTTCACCTGAAGAGTTACGCAATAACCCTGATCCTATGGTCCAACAATTTCTCCAAGGTGAAGCCGATGGTCCTGTTCCATTCCGCTTCCCTGCACAAAGTTTAGAAAAGGATCTGTTCTAAATGTTTGCAAATTACATTGCCAAAGTAGGGCGTCGAACCTTAGCGATATGCGAAGCTTGGGGGCGTGCGAGCCTTATGTTATTTGGCGCATTGGTAGGGCGACCTCGACCGATGCAAAATCTCCCTCTATTGATCAAGCAACTCTATCATGTTGGCGTTCAGTCACTCGCGATTATTGTGGTTTCTGGTCTATTTATCGGCATGGTTCTTAGCTTACAAGGCTACGTGATCTTAATTGACTATGGTGCGGAGGGTAGTTTAGGCCAAATGGTGGCTCTCTCTTTGCTACGTGAACTTGGCCCAGTGGTTACCGCTTTACTGTTTGCTGGTCGAGCAGGCTCAGCATTAACTGCGGAGATTGGTCTTATGAAAGCAACAGAACAGCTTTCAAGCTTAGAAATGATGGCTGTGGACCCGCTTAAGCGAGTGATCGCACCTCGTCTATGGGCAGGGTTAATTTCAATGCCATTATTGGCGATGATTTTTATGGCCGTTGGTATTTGGGGCGGTCAACTTGTTGGTGTTGATTGGAAAGGCATCGATCACGGTAGTTTCTGGTCTGCGATGCAATCTTCAGTGGAGTTAGGACAAGATATCGGCAATAGCATGATTAAGTGTATGGTATTCGCCATTACGGTTACATGGATTGCACTGTTTAATGGCTACGATGCGATTCCGACATCGGAAGGGATCAGCCGAGCGACAACACGCACAGTTGTGCATTCATCTCTAGCAGTATTGGGGCTAGACTTTATACTTACAGCATTGATGTTTGGGAATTAATCATGCAACAAACTCGAAAATTAGAATTATGGGTTGGCAGTTTTGTCATTACAGGAATTTGCGCAATCTTGGTGATGATTTTTCAAGTCGCTGACGTTAAAGGTTTAGGTTCAAGTGATACTTATACCCTTAAAGCGGCATTTGATAACATCGGTAGCTTAAAAGTTCGTTCACCAGTGAAGGTTGGTGGTGTGGTGATTGGACGTGTGAGTGACATTACTTTAGACACGGAAAGTTACTTACCCGTAGTTTCGTTATCTATTGATAGCCAATACGGCCCGTTTCCGGATACCTCTAGTGCACAAATTTTAACGTCAGGTCTTATTGGTGAGCAGTATATTGGCCTTGTTCCTGGCTTCGTTTTTGACGATGAAGAGATGTTGGTTGAAGGTAACTTTATTGAAGACACTAAATCAGCATTAGTCTTAGAAGATTTAATCGGCCAAGTTTTGTATAGCGTTGGCGGCTCTGATTCTGAAAGTAACTCTGACGATAAATAGTAGGTGCCTATGTTTAAACGAATTTTATTAATTGCCTCCGCATTTTTGTATTCATTACCGCTATTTGCCCAAGAGGTTGATCAAACTCAACCATACGCAATGATGAAGCAGGTAGCTGAGCAAGCATTTTCTCGTTTGAAAGCGGATCAGGCGATCATTCAAAACGACCCAGAACATTTGAAAGTGGTTGTAGAAGAAGAGTTAATGCCGTATGTCAATGAGCAGTATGCTGCTTTGAAACTACTTGGGCCTAATTTAAAAGCGGCGAAAAAAGAGAATCCAAAAGGGTACAAGAAAGATGTAAGAGTCTTTATTGATGCGTTTCGTGGTTATTTAGTCGCGTCTTACGCGCAAGTTCTGACTCAATATACAGATCAAGTGATTGAGTTTGCACCCGAATCTAAAATCAAACCGACTCAACGAATTGCAAGCGTAAGAGTTGATATTGTCGATGCTCCTCGACCGAACATCAAGCTTGAATTCAAGCTAAGAAAAGATAAGAAAACAGGTGAGTGGAAAGCATTTGATATGATCGCGGAAGGAATTAGCCTGTTATCGAGTAAGCAGTCAGAGTGGAACGGTAAAATTCGTCAAGATGGGATTGTCGCTGTCGCTCAAGAGCTAGAAAGATTAGCGAAACAACCGATTCGTTTTGAGAGTGCTAAATAATGACCCACTCACAATGGCAGCAACTGAGCGACGATAAATTTGCGCTAAGTGGTGACTTAGATAGAGATACAGTCCCCGCGTTATGGGAATATTTACGCGCTTGGAAAATAGCTCAAACTCAAGTAAATGTTGATTTATCGTCAGTTCAGCGTATTGATTCGTCTGGAATGGTGATGTTAATCCACTTAATAGAGCATGCAAAAAAACAAAATTGTCATATAATGCTCGGTTTCGTGCCAGAACAATTACGCACATTGTTCCAATTGAGCAATATACAGCCATTGATGGCTGAACATATCCAAAACTAGGCAGGGGTGATTTGTGGACAGCACAAAAGTACAACAATTATTAGAAGAAGCACTAGGCCTTCAAGAGATCAAAGTGAAAGGCGAAGGCAGTCACTTTGAAGTAATCGCAGTTGATGCTTGTTTCGATGGCATGAGCCGAGTAAAGAAGCAGCAATTAATTTATGGTCCGCTAACGGATTATATTCAACGTAATGACATTCACGCACTTTCAATCAAAGCGTTTACTCCAGAAGAGTGGGATCGCGATAAGAAATTGATGTCGCTGTAAGGTTTATTGATGGAAAAGTTTCGAGTTATTGGGTCTGATTCACCGTTAACAGGTGAAGTGACTATCTCTGGTGCTAAAAACGCAGCACTTCCTATTTTATTTGCATCTATCTTAGCGGAAGAGCCAGTTGAAGTGGCGAACGTGCCGCATCTTCGTGATATCGATACATCGATGGAACTGCTTAAGCGTTTAGGTGCAAAAGTGAGCCGTAATGGCAGCGTGCATGTTGATGGTAGTCAAATCAATGAATATTGTGCGCCATATGATTTAGTGAAAACGATGCGTGCTTCTATTTGGGCTTTAGGTCCTTTGGTCGCTCGTTTTGGTCAAGGTCAGGTTTCTTTGCCTGGTGGTTGTGCGATTGGTGCTCGCCCTGTGGATCTCCATATTCATGGTTTAGAGCAATTAGGTGCAACGATTACGCTTGAAGATGGTTACGTTAAAGCTGAAGTTGATGGTCGTTTAAAAGGCGCTCACATTGTCATGGACAAAGTCAGCGTTGGTGCAACGATCACTATTATGTGCGCGGCGACCTTAGCAGAAGGTACGACAATTTTAGACAACGCAGCGCGTGAACCTGAAATTGTAGATACTGCTGACTTCTTAAATGCCATTGGCGCGAAAGTGTCTGGTGCAGGTACTGATACCATTACCATTGAAGGGGTTGAACGCCTTGCTGGTGGTAAGCACTCAGTTGTTGCTGACCGTATTGAAACAGGGACCTTCCTTGTTGCTGCTGCGGTATCTGGTGGCAAGGTAGTATGTAAAAATACCCACCCACATTTACTTGAAGCCGTATTAGCAAAATTAGAAGAAGCGGGAGCTGTCGTTGAATCTGGTGATGACTGGATCAGCCTTGATATGACCGATCGTGAGTTAAAGTCTGTCAAAATTGTTACTGCACCTCACCCTGGTTTCCCTACAGATATGCAAGCTCAATTTACGTTGTTGAATATGATGGCGAAAGGCAATGGCATGATCACGGAAACGATCTTTGAAAATCGCTTCATGCACGTTCCTGAACTGCAACGTATGGGAGCAAAAGCGGAAATCGAAGGTAATACGGTTATTTGTGGTGACACTGAATCGCTCAGTGGCGCTCAAGTAATGGCGACTGATTTACGTGCTTCTGCAAGTTTAGTGATTGCTGGTTGTATCGCCAATGGTGAGACGATTGTTGATCGTATTTATCATATTGATCGTGGCTACGATAAGATCGAAGATAAGCTTTCGGCTCTTGGCGCCAATATTGAGCGTTTTCGAGAGTCAAGCTAACTGATCGCTTGCTTAGAAAGCCGGAATCCTAGGGTTTCGGCTTTTTTATTGAATTAATTTCTTCCTGTTCCATTTTCTACGAATGGAACATGGGCGTTGTTTGGAGAACTAAAATGATTGCACTTTTACGCCTGTTGGCGGTTGTTGTTTTTGCTATCGTCATGTTTGTGTTTGGTTGTGGTTACTGCTTGTTTAGCCCACGCAACCCAAAGCATGTATTTAGATTTGGCCGTTACTTTGGCTATATGTCTAAAGTGTTTGGTATTAAATTGGAGCTGCGCCTTCCTGATGATGCCTACACGCGTGGTCAGCACGTTTACGTCGCTAACCACCAAAATACGTGGGATCTGTTTACGGTTTCTGCTGCTGTGACACCAAAAGTAGTTACGGTAGGAAAAAAGAGCTTAGTTTGGATGCCGCTATTTGGTCAGCTTTACTGGTTAACAGGTAACATTTTGATTGACCGTGCGAACCGCAGCAAAGCGGTAGGTACGATTGATCAAGTTGTCAGCAGCATTAAAAATAGTGATGTTTCTATTTGGATGTTCCCTGAAGGAACTCGTTCGCGTGGACGTGGTTTGTTGCCATTTAAAACCGGTGCATTTCATGCAGCAGTAGGCGCTGAAGTGCCAATCGTACCGATTGTATGCAGCAGCACGGGTGGTGTAAAACTGAACCGTTGGAATAACGGTCACGTTATCGTCGAAATGCTTCCTCCAGTGAGTGTTGAAGGTTATAACAAGAGTAATATTCGAGAGCTTGCGAATACATGCCGTGAGCAAATGAAAGAGAAACTCGAGGCTTTAGATCAAGAAGTTGCTCTGCTTAATAAAAAGCAAACCGTTACAGATTAAGAATAACCTTAAGCAAAAAAAAGGGTTGAACTGGTGAGTTCAACCCTTTCTTGTTTCTATCGTATTGTAATACCAATCGTAGTAAATAACTGGTCATCCTAGCTTGTTAAAATACTCGATAACGGCGTTAAAAATTTTGATTGTAGAATAACTATTCATCGAAAATTTCTGCCTTGTTCTCAAGCATTTTTCCTGCGCTATTTATGACTATCTACTTACTGTGATTGGTATAACTCCCGGAAGGGAATTATTTACGAACGGCAATCGCTTCGATTTCGATACCCACATCTTTTGGCAAACGAGCTACTTCAACGCAAGAGCGCGCTGGGTAATGTTCAACGTTGTGTTCGTCAAAGAACTTACCGTAAACTTCATTTACAGCACCGAAATCATTTAAGTCTTTTACGAATACCGTCATCTTAACGATATCTGATACGGTTAAGCCAGATGCTGCAACGACAGCTTTTACATTGTCTAAAGATTGACGAGCTTGAACTGCGATGTCATCAGAAACCTCGCCTGTTGCTGGATCTACAGGGATTTGGCCTGAAGTCAGAACCATACTGCCTAGGTCAACACCTTGAATGTATGGACCGATTGCTGCAGGAGCTGATTCTGTATGAAGAACTTTAGTCATTATAATATTCCATCGATTGTTAGGGGAAACTAGGTGGTTAGTTTGCCTTCAAACCCCGAAGAGGTAAAGCGCAAAAGTCGCCACCTATTACGCTTGTGAAAACTTTAAATTCGAGAAAGCTTTCAATTCGTGAGAGCTTTAAATTTTTGAAAACTATAAGTTCGTGAGACTTAGTTCCCTAAGGTTGCAACCATGACAGCCTTGATGGTGTGCATACGGTTTTCAGCCTGATCAAAAACAATCGAGTAGTCTGATTCAAATACTTCATCCGTCACTTCTAAACCATTCATGGCGTACTTGTCGGAGACTTCTTTACCGACAGTCGTTTCATCATTATGAAATGCAGGTAGACAGTGCATGAATTTCACTTGAGGGTTGCCAGTCGCTTTAATGACATCCATGTTGATTTGATAGGGCGTCATTAATGCAACACGTTCATCCCATGCTTGTTCTGATTCTCCCATTGAGACCCAAACATCGGTATAGAGAAAGTCACAACCTTCCACGCCTTGTTTTACATCTTCTGTCAGAGTAATCGTCGCTCCAGTAAGTTCGGCGATTTGCTGACACTCTTTAACTAATGATTCGTCAGGCCAAAATGATCTTGGTGCGATTAAACGGATGTCCATCCCCATTTTTGCAGCGCCAACCAACAGTGAGTTGCCCATGTTATTACGAGCATCGCCAAGGTAGGCAAAAGTGGTTTGATGGAGCAACTTGCCGCGGCCATGTTCAAGCATGGTGAGGAAGTCGGCTAGAATCTGAGTCGGGTGAAACTCATTGGTGAGGCCATTCCAAACCGGAACGCCAGCATACTCACCAAGCTCTTCAACAATATCTTGCCCAAACCCGCGGTACTCAATTCCATCATACATGCGCCCCAATACACGAGCGGTGTCTTTCATTGACTCTTTATGACCGATCTGAGAACCCGATGGACCTAGGTAAGAAACTTGAGCGCCTTGATCAAATGCGGCAACTTCAAAAGCACAACGAGTTCGCGTGGAAGCTTTCTCAAAAATCAGAGCGATATTTTTACCGCTTAAACGCTTCTGCTCAGTGCCAGCATATTTCGCTTTTTTAAGATCCATCGAGAGATCCAGTAGAAATTGGATCTCCTTAGGAGTGTAATCGAGCAGTTTCAAGAAATTACGGTTGCGCAAATTGAAAGCCATGTCTCATTCCTTAAGATAATGAATAGGGTAGAAAACACTTATACATATAAATGCCATAATTGTGAATAATTATTTATCGCAAAAATAGAAAAGGGCTGAAAAAATCAGCCCTTAGAAGTATCGATAGAGGTTTTAGAGATTAAGGTTTAGAGATTCGTTTTCATAGGTAGATAAACTAAATGCCATCACGCTCAATAGGGCAACTCATACAGCGAGCGCCACCACGACCACGTCCTAACTCATTACCAGGGATGGTAAGCACTTCGATTCCTGCTTTATCATACTTTTCATTGGTATAGACATTACGCTCATAACCGATGACGACACCAGGTTTCACTGTGAGAACATTGTTGGCATCATTCCATTGCTCACGCTCCGCTTCATAACTGTCCCCACCAGTCGTGATGATCTTAAGTTGATCAATCCCTAAAGCCGACTCAATGGCGCTCATATAGCTATGCGACTCTTCCGCTTTCATTTCTCCATTCTGTTTAGGAGTTAAACGCCACGTATTCAAATCTTTACGAACGATTTCTGGGTAAACGGAAAAAGTATCAATATCCATGTGAGTCATTACGGTATCTAAGTGCATGCATGAACGATGTTTAGGTAAATCAATAGCGATCACTTCACTCGCTTGGCCTGTTTTGAAAAGGTTCTGCGCCATATTCTCAACGCCTTGTGGAGTGGTTCGCTCTGAAATACCAATCAGAACGGCACCATTACCGATAACAAGAACATCACCGCCTTCAATATTGGCATTATCGTAATTCAAATGTTCATCATCGAAATACTTAATGAAGTCCTGCCCTGCAAATGTGGGATGCCAGCGATAGATAGCACGCAAGTGATTCGTTTCACGTTGTCTTGCTGCTTTCATCATAGGGTTAAGGGAGACGCCACCATATACCCAACAAGATGTATCGCGAGTGAAGAGATGGTTAGGCAAAGGTTCAATCACAAAGTCGAGTGGGCGATGCATTTTAGGCAGCATTGAAGAGGATTGAATCGGCAACTCAGAGTAGGCTAGACCACCAAGAAGTATCGTCGCTAAGTGTTCATTATCCATACTCGCGAGGTAGATACGCAGCTCACGAGCAAACGTTGGCCCATAACGGAAATTAGAGATTTGGGTCTCCAGAAGCCACTCTCTTGCTTCTGCTACATCGAGAGTTTCGACTAAAAGATCATGCAACAGGAGAACGTCGACTCCTTGATTTCGAAGTGTATTGGCGAAAACATCATGCTCTTTCCCGGCAGCTTCAACGGCTAATACGTCATCGAAAAGAAGTTCATGACAGTTGGATGGGGTTAAGTGGGTGAGGGCGCGTTCCGGACGATTTAGTAATACTCGTCTTAACTGACCGACTTCAGAGCCAACGTACAACTTACTCATTTTGTATCCTTACTATTAGTCCAGTATGTAGTTATGGCAAGGTTATCGGCAATATGCAAATTGAACATAAGTGAAACATTCTGATGAAGTGGGCTTATTGTAATGCTTAGCTCTGATATGTAGGAGTTTGGTGAATTTTGATACTGAAAGCTAACATTCGATCTTAACAATATGTTGTGAGTGAATATGCAATGAGAGATATAGAAAAGTGGCGGTCTCAGTAGCTTGATTGTGAATTTATATGCATTACGGATGCCATTTTTATCATTGGATTACGTTATTATGCACTCTCCTGATTTTGACTATATGCAATCAAGGATAATAAACAGGCGGTTTACTGAGCACTTCTCATTTTAAGCCATAAAAATATTGTTCTGAATTTCGTTATGCATAAAAAATGTTAATTTCCTGTATGTACCTTGTTCGTTTTTTTGCTTGCCATTAAATATTTAAATCTGATCCAGAAAAGATCGGTTCTAGGAGGGTTTGATAGTGGCTTTTAAGCTCGATCCATGACATATTTCATCGCTATAATATTTGATCCTTATAAGCACACATTCTGGAGCACAAACATGTCTCACGAAGATGAATATCTATCAGTTGAAGATTTAATTGAGATTCAAAAAGAAGATACACGCGACATCATTGAAGCCTTAATTGAAGACGGTAGTGATCCGGATGCGCTGTATGACATCGAGCACCACCTTTTTGCTGAAAATTTTGAAGTACTTGAAAAAGCAGTTGTTGAAGCATTCAAGATGGGTTTCGAAGTTCTTGAAGCAGAAGAGACGGAAGATGAAGATGGCAACAAGCTTCTTTGTTGTGATGCGACGATGCAATCTGTGTTAAAAGCGGATGTGATTGATGAGCAAGTGGTTAAGTTGGTTAACTTAGCTGAGAAGTTCGACATTATTTATGATGGCTGGGGTACTTACTATGAAGGTGAGGACGCTATCCATGAAGACGAAGAAGAAGATGACGAAGAGTAATCGTTAATTATCCTTTTGTTTACTAAAATGCCGGCTTATGAGTCGGCATTTTTTATTCCTCAAAAAGAGATGTCATTCTATCTACCCATTCTCTATAATGCAGACAAACTTGATCTAGCTCAATTTATATTATGCAATTACCTCTGGCTGGCTGGTGGCAAATCTCACCATTGACCGATCTCTCTGTACCTCAAAATGATATTACTTTCCCATCCGCATTAAGTGCGGTACTGCCTAGTGATTTAACAGAAGAGATGATCGCGGATCAAGAGTGGCACTTAATGCATGATATTGATGTAGACGAAACTATGCTCTCGTTTCCTGCGGTTGAGCTTGTAATGGCTGGTGTCGATTATTTTGCGGAGGTTAGGTTGAATGGCGTGGCGCTGTTTGATTGCGATGCCACTCAAAACGTATATAAGAAAGACATTCGACCTTACTTACAGTTAGGGAGAAATCGCTTTGAAGTTCTCTTTTTAGAGCAAGAAGAAGATTTATTGTTTGAAGAAGATAAATTGGATATATGCACTTTAGGTGAACAGAAAGTGACGCCTTCTGATCGTCGTATCGGGATCTGGAAAGCGCCGTACTTACAATTTATTAAACACGTTCGCCTAGATCATATTACCACTGAGCAGATTTGGCATTACGGTGGCGGCTGTGAATTTAAAGTTGATGTTTACTATCAAACATTCGCCTCGGGCCTCATTTCTGCTTCGATCAAATTTAATGGTATGACTTACCATGTTCCACTTGATGTCAGAGCCGACCATGCGGGAGCTCTATTCCAGATTGAAGCCCCTAAATACATCGATTTAAATAACCCTAATTCTGACGATATGTATCAACTTGAAATCAAACTTGATGGGCAAGAATTGAAGCTTCAGGTGGGATTGAGTCAAGACTTATGCGTGACTCATTTTCCTGTGTTATCTGCGTGATGGCTCTTTTTCAGGTGCTAATGATTCCATCATCTAGTACTAATGACTTTGTTTTTTTGGGGTTGATAGAAGCGTTTGTCAAAGCAAAGGGTCTGCTTAGCTCATAACACTTTCAGCATTCGAATTTCACAAACCTCATGACCAGTATTCCCCATCGCTTGCTTAATATGCTCAAACCCTAATGATTCATAAAGTGCCACTGCGGCACTTAATTCTGCGGTGGTCTCTAGGTAACAGTGCTTGTAGCCTTGTTTCTGAGCGAAGTTTAGTGCTTTGGTGACAAGCGTTTTCGCTAAACCTTTACCTCGGATTTGAGGTAAGAAATACATCTTTTGTAGTTCGCAAACCCCTTCCTCTCCAATTAAAGGAGCAACACCGCCACCACCAACGACGGTCTCTCCTGCTTCTATTATCCAATATTGTGCATTGCTCGCGCAGTATACTTCACTCATGCAATCTAAAGTCGGATCGCCAACGGCATAGCCTTGCTCTTCGGTTAAACCGAATTCTGCAGAAACGGTGCGGATGACGGAGGCTATTGGTAAATTATCTGCTGGTGTTAAAGGACGCACCTTTAAACCTTTTTGTCGTTCCGTATTAAGCAGTGCTTGGTTATAGATGGTTAAGGTGCTTTCAAGCTGAGTTAATTGCTCGATTGGAAGTTGGTCAATCACTTGCTGGTAATGGTGATTTTGTTGCTGGTGTAATTGCTGCAATGTATGTAACCCCTGTTCAGTTAGGGTGGTCACTTGGCTACGCTTATCTTTTGGGTTGGTGATACTTTTGATGAAGCCTAACTTGCTTAGTCGGTTAAGAGTTCGACTCGCATTGGATTTATCGACATTTAAAAGCTTCGCCATTTGGTTCACGCTGCAAGGTGATCTTTCTAATTCAATGAGAGCATGAGCTTGAACGGGGGTAAGCGATACCTCTCCGCACTGGGTTTCTAGCATGCCCAATTGCCTGACAAGTTGGCGAGATAGATCTCTTAATGAGGCTGGGTTCATAATTATTACCTAAAAGTAGTTGCGTACTGCAACTTAATTTAGTCGCGAATGGCAACTATGTCAATAAGCATCATTTATTCATCATTAATGATTAATAAATCAATAACTTAAATATATAAAAAGTGCGTATATGTCGTCATTTATAAATTGATTTAAACTATCTGTTTCTGTATTTTCTTTGGTAGATGTGCGCAAAGACGTATATGAATTTTACTACTGTCAGATGGAATTATAGAAAATGGACAAGAATGAGTTAGAAACCCAGGTTGCTTTTAGTGGTCAGGGTAAAGAGTATTTCGGGATTTGGATTGTTAATATCTTATTATCAATCATTACGCTGGGTATTTATTCTGCATGGGCGAAGGTTCGTAATAAACGATACTTTTATGGACATACAGCGATTGGTGGAGATAGTTTTGAATACCACGGTAAACCGATACAAATATTGAAAGGCCGTATTATCGCAATGATCTGCGTTGTGGCTTGGGGTGTCAGTAATCAATTAGCACCTCAAATTTCATTGGTGCTATTGGTTGGTTTTTTTGCACTTCTGCCATTATTAGCTCGTAGTAATGCTCGCTTCGATGCTGCAATGACAAGCTTTCGCAATGTTCATTTTTCTTTTCAAGGTACGACGTCAGGAGCTTACTGGGCAATACTTGGACGTGGCCTTATCGCTATGACTGGCTTCATCGCAGCGATTGCTGTAACCGTGTTTGCTATGAAAGCGAGTATGATTGCTGGTGGTATTGCGATTCTATTCTTGATGCCTGCTTATGTTTATCTTCAATCTTGGTCATTGGCCGGTATTGCTAATTACTTTGCGAATGGCTATCGCTATGGTGACCGTCAATTTATAGCCGACTACCAAAACCGCTTTTATTTTAAAGTGTATTTAAAGGGTATGATTGCTTGGACTTTAATATCGATTGTTGCCGCTTTGGCATTCTTTAGTGTTGCAGGCTTTAATTTAATCAATAACCCAGGCTCGCTTGCTGAGGTGGCTAATAGTGGAAGTTTGGCTTCAATGATTGCCATTTTGTATTTTGGTTTCATTGTGATGAGTATGGCGATTGCTGCCTATATTCGAGTGACAATAAGAAATTATACGTTTTCAGAGTTAGTGCTTGATGGTAAAGAAGGTGAAGCGGATTCAGCATTAAGCTTTTCGTCGACGTTAACCGTCGTAAGTTACATCTCATTGGTGGTAACGAACTTCTTACTCCAAGTATTTACTCTTGGTTTAGCTAGGCCGTGGGTTATGGTTCGAACGATGAGTTACTTATCAGAGAACACTTATGTTCAAGGGAATTTGGACCTATTACTGGTCAATGATCAAGCTTCAGATGTGAGTTCCGCTATTTCAGATGAGATCTCCCAAGCCTTTAATATCGACCTTGGTATTGGTTAAATGATATCAGGCGTTGCACACCCGCCTCGTAGTTCTGAACGCTGCGAGGCGACATTAGATGTTTCTCAACCCGATAAAGTTACTCTCAACTTTCCGGAAAGGAGCATCTCCGCATATTTAAACCGTGTAGATATTGTGCATGGAGTTGGAGCGTCCCCGACGAAGATTCGATTCCCTGATGGCTCGCAATTTATCGCAAGCAGTAATGAGGAGTTGAATCATTATTTGCAAAGTAAGGGACGAAATAACCTCATTGGTAAGCTTGAGAAAAACATCACCGCTATTTTACTGAGTAGTTTAGCTTTGGTGCTTCTCACTGTCTCAATCTTTACTCATGGCATCCCTTGGCTTACCCATCAGATTGTGGCTAACTTGCCTGATTCAGTTCCTCAATTGATTGAGAGACAGGTACTGGAATCTTTGGATGAGCAATTGTTTGAGCACTCTACTCTTTCACAACAGCAACAGGTTCATATTCGCCAACGTTTTCATTCTCACCTTGAGCAGATGGATATTCATGACGAAGTACAATTAGTTTTTCGTTCTTCAGATGTTGGTGCAAATGCTTTTGCTCTCAGTGGTGGAACCATTGTTGTTTTGGATGACTTAGTGCGGTTAACGAAAACGGAGAAGCAGCTAGACAGTATTCTATTGCATGAATTAGGTCATATTAAGCATCAGCATGTGATGAAAGCATTAGTACGTTCTAGCTTGATCTCATCTGCGGTGGCGCTATTGACGGGTGAAAGCTCAGGTGTGATCGATAATTTTACGGGGTTAGGAGTGTTTGTCGCGAATAATGGGCAGTCTCAAGAAGCGGAGCGTGAAGCCGATGTTTTTGCCTCTGATGCAATGGTTGGGCTGTACGGCTCAAATCAAGCGATGGTAGATATGTTTGAGTTGCTAGGGAAGGAAGGACACATGGAGCTACCTACATGGTTAAGTTCTCATCCTGAGTTGAATGAACGAATTGAGTCATTAAAAAGGGCGCATTAATGATTTGGTGCGAGATCGGCTCAGAAAAGAGTAGGGCTGAATTATTGTGATAAATAAAAAGGGCAGAAAAATCTGCCCTTTATACTTCATTGATTAATCAGAGAGTGAATTATAGCGCAGCAATAGTTTGCTTTTGTGCTTCCAACTTCACTAAAGTCTCTTTGTAACCTTCTAGCTTTTCACGCTCTTTAGCGATAACGACTTCTGGTGCTTTAGCAACGAAACCTTCGTTACCTAGTTTACCTTCGATACGTTTGATTTCGCCTTGAGTTTTTGCTACTTCTTTATCTAGACGAGCAAGCTCGGCATCTTTGTTGATAAGACCCGCCATTGGGATCATCAATTCAGATTTGCCAACCAGTTTAGTCGCACAAGCAGGAGTTGCTTCGCCATCGGCTAGAACTTTAATGTCGTCTAACTTAGCAAGAGAGTTCAGAACGATCATGTTTGCTTCGATACGAGTAGCATCTTTCTCGTCTGCTACTTTGATCATTACTTCCAAGCCTTTGCTAGGTGCAATGTCGTATTCCGCACGTAAGTTACGGATAGCAGTGATGAAAGTCTTAACCCATTCGATGTCTTCTACGATCTCAGCATTGAAGTTATCTTCGTTAAACTGAGGAAGCGCTTGAGTCATGATTGTCTCACCTTCAACGCCATCTACTAGTGGCTTAACGCTCTGCCAGATAGATTCAGTGATGTAAGGTAGAACAGGGTGTGCAAGACGCAGTGTCTTCTCTAGAACTGTGATAAGCGTGTAACGAGTCGCTTGTTGTTGAGCTTCAGTACCTTTCCAAAGAACAGGTTTCGTTAGCTCTAAGTACCAGTCACAGAATTGGTTCCAGATGAATTCGTAAAGTGTGTTTGCCGCCATGTCTAGACGGTAGTTGTCTAGATGAGCGTTAAACTCTTTCGCTGCAACTTCAAACTGAGATTCAATCCATTTATCTGCTAGAGAGAATTCCATGTTTGCACGGTCTTCAGCAGACAGTGACATGCCACAATCGTGCTCTTCTGTGTTCATCAGTACGTAACGGCTTGCGTTCCATAGCTTGTTACAGAAGTTACGGTAACCTTCAAGACGCTTCATGTCCCAGTTGATGTCACGGCCAGTTGAAGCCATAGCCGCAAGAGTGAAACGTAGTGCATCAGTACCGTATGGTTCAATACCGTTTTCGAAGGTTTTACGTGTTGCTTTTTCGATCTTAGCAGCCATCTTAGGTTGCATCATGTTGCCACAACGCTTCTCTACTAGCTCTTCAAGACCAATACCATCGATCATGTCGATAGGGTCAAGTACGTTACCTTTCGATTTCGACATCTTGTCGCCGTTTTCATCACGGATAAGACCCGTCATGTAAACTGTTTTGAAAGGTACTTGTGCATTGCCATCTTCGTCTTTCACGAAGTGCATGGTCATCATGATCATACGAGCAACCCAGAAGAAGATAATATCAAAACCAGATACTAGAACTTCAGATGGGTGGAATGTTTTTAGTGCATCTGTGTTTTCAGGCCAGCCTTGCGTGCCGAACGTCCAAAGTGCAGAAGAGAACCAAGTATCGAGAACGTCGTCGTCTTGCTTAAGCACAACAACAGGCGCTAGATTGTTCTTTTCACGAACTTCTTCTTCAGTGCGACCTACGTAAACTTTACCATCGTTGTCGTACCATGCTGGGATACGGTGGCCCCACCAAAGTTGACGAGAGATACACCAGTCTTGTACGTCACGCATCCAAGCAAAGTACATGTTTTCGTATTGCTTAGGAACGAATTGGATTTGACCATCTTCAACGGCTTTAACTGCAGGCTCAGCAAGAGGTGCTGTGCGTACGTACCATTGGTCAGTCAGCATTGGTTCAATAACCACACCACCACGGTCACCGTAAGGAACGGTTAGATCGTGATCTTTGATCTCTTCGAGAAGACCAAGTTCATCGAACTCAGCAACGATAGCTTTACGAGCAGCAAAGCGCTCCATGCCTTGGTATTTAGCAGGGATGTCTGTTGAGTAAACATCGCTTTCTTCGCCGTTGGTTGTGAATACTTCAGCAGCATCACGGATATCAGCGTTGAACGTTAGGATGTTGATCATTGGTAGGTTGTTGCGCTTACCAACTTCGTAATCGTTAAAATCGTGAGCAGGGGTGATTTTCACACAACCTGTACCCTTTTCCATGTCAGCGTGCTCATCGCCTACGATAGGGATAAGACGGTTAACAACAGGAAGTAGGATCTCTTTACCTATAAGATCTTTGTAGCGAGGATCTTCTGGGTTTACCGCTACGCCAGTATCACCAAGCATGGTTTCTGGACGAGTAGTCGCGACAACGATGTAATCTTTACCATCCGCGGTTTTAACACCGTTCGCTAGAGGGTAGCGGAAGTGCCACATGAAACCTTTTTTGTCTTTGTTTTCAACTTCAAGATCAGAAATCGCAGTGTGCAGTTTAGGATCCCAGTTTACTAGACGCTTACCACGGTAGATTAGGTCTTCTTCGTATAGACGAACGAAGACTTCTTGAGTCGCAGCAGATAAGCCGTCATCCATAGTGAAACGTTCACGGTCCCAGTCTACAGATGCACCTAGGCGACGAAGTTGCTTAGTGATCGTGCCACCAGATTCGCCTTTCCATTCCCAGATCTTGTCGATGAAAGCTTCACGGCCGTAGTCGTGTTTTGTTTTGCCTTCTTCAGCAGCGATCTTACGCTCTACAACCATTTGAGTTGCGATACCTGCGTGGTCAGTACCCACTTGCCAAAGCGTATTTTTACCTTTCATACGCTCTGCACGGATTAGAGTATCCATGATCGTATCTTGGAACGCGTGACCCATATGTAGGCTACCAGTGACGTTCGGTGGCGGGATCATGATGCTGTAAGCTTCTTTTGATGTGTCACCGTGTGGCTTAAAGTAGCCTTTCTCTTCCCAAGTCTTATACAGAGCTTGTTCGATTGATGTTGGGTTATATGTCTTTTCCATAGTGCTCTTAACGGATACTTTGATTATTTAAAACAGGTCAAACTTCATAACTAACGCTTCTCAGAATGTACTGAATCTCAGAGCTTATGCTTCTTAGCGCTTTAGCTCCTCAAAAATAACTGAGAGCGATTTAGGTATGATGTTTGACTATGGATATACGATGTCGATGGTTTGCAATTGATACCCTGCCTGACGGTAAACTTTATACCTTTCACGAGCGAGTTGCTTAGCTTTTTCATCACAGGGAACGAAGTCTATCACTTGAGCAAAGGTTCGAGCAAAGGTTGTCTGATTATCAGCCAAATTTATTACCAATTGACGGTTCCAAGTGTGTTTTACACCGGTATAACCGATTTCAATATTGGTTGCATATTTAGGGCCTTCACCCACTAGGTTATGCGCCATGAAGTTTTCGGGTAGCACTTGCCAAAAATGTTCAGCTATTTGTTCGGCATGTTCTTTGTCATTGCAGTGCAAATAGACTTTTGCATTTTGCTGAACAAAATGACGAGTAAGAAAAAGCAAATATTGTGCAAAACCATCCTGATTAGCTTGGGGGCCATCAGCACTTACGATGTAAAATGTTGCTGTTTGCATAGTGTTTACTCACTTTTTCTTTATCTCGTTTATCTATATAAGTGTATAGCTGATTGAACTCACAATAATGCGAGCAACAAAAAAGGGCCCTGAGGCCCTTTTACTATTTTGAAGATTGCTCTTCAGTTTCTTGGCCACTTCGGTTCAATAAGAATTGGACAAGCATTGAGACCGGACGGCCCGTTGAGCCTTTCGCAGCACCTGACTTCCACGCAGTACCTGCGCTATCAATGTGTGCCCAGTTGTATTTCTTAGCAAATTTCGATAAGAAACAACCCGCAGTAATGGTGCCACCAGGACGACCACCAATGTTTGCCATGTCTGCAAATGGGCTTGATAGTTGCTCATGGTACTCATCGGTCATCGGTAGACGCCATGCTCGGTCGCTTGCTTGCTCTGATGCATTCACTAGCTCATGAGACAGTGGATTGTGATTAGAAAGCACAGCACTAATATGGTGACCAAGCGCCATCACACATGCGCCTGTTAGTGTCGCGACATCGACAACACAATCTGGTTCGAAACGTTCAACGTAAGTCAGTGCATCACAAAGAACCAAACGTCCTTCAGCATCGGTATTCAATACTTCAACGGTTTGGCCTGACATAGTGGTAAGGATGTCACCTGGACGGTAAGCATTGCTACCTGGCATATTTTCACAGCCCGCTAGAACACCAACTACGTTGATTGGCAGGTTCAATTTAGCGAGGGCCTTCATGGTGCCGAATACCGACGCTGCGCCACACATGTCGTATTTCATTTCATCCATAGCTTCGCCTGGTTTAAGTGAAATACCACCTGAATCAAATGTTAAGCCTTTTCCGATCAGTACAATTGGTTTGGCATCTGGATCGGCTGCGCCTTTATATTCCATCACTGACATCAGAGATTCATTACGAGAACCTCGACCAACTGCTAGGTATGAGGTCATACCCAGTTTTTCCATCTCTTCTTCACCGATGATTTTTGTCGTTACCGTTTCAAAATCATCTGCAAGGCGTCTTGCTTGAGAAGCGAGGTAAGCAGGATTCGCAATATTGGGTGGCATGTTGCCAAGATCTTTCGACGCTTTTACGCCTGAAGAAATAGCAAGGCCATGAGTGATCGCTCTTTCACCAAGATTTAACTCACGACGAGTCGGTACATTGAATACTAACTTGCGAAGTGGGCGACGAGTTTCTGGCTTATTGCTTTTGAATTGATCGAAGGTGTAAAGGCCATCTTTAGTTGCTTCAACCGCTTGACGTACTTTCCAGTAGGTATCACGACCTTTAACGTGCAACTCTGTAAGGAAACAAACAGCTTCCATAGAACCTGTCTCATTAAGCGTGCTGATCGTCTTTTGAATTATTTCTTTGTATTGACGTTCACCAAGCTCGCGTTCTTTACCGCAACCGACAAGAAGTACACGTTCAGACAGAACTCCTGGTACTTGATGCAACAACAGCATTTGACCTGGTTTTCCTTCGAGATCACCACGGCGAAGTAGTGAACTAATATAGCCATCGCTGATTTTATCTAGCTGCTCAGCGACTGGAGAAAGGCGACGTGGTTCAAACACACCAACAACGATACATGCGCTGCGCTGTTTCTCTGGGCTGCCACTTTTTACACTGAACTCCATGCGTACTCCTACATCCTGAAGACAAATCGAACTAAATGTTAGATAATGATAGTTTACTTGCTGGATCCTGTATTCGAAAGGGCCCTAAATAAACCAATTAACACTTAGCTAAAATTAAAAAAATAAAAGGTTCAACGGGAAATTATAGTGATTCAATTAAAAAAACAAGTTTTGTATAGGTAATTTGAGCGTGATTATTGTTAGATATTTGATCCGCGAGACACTTAAGAGCCAGTTTGCGATTTTTTTCGTCCTGTTTTTAGTGTTTCTAAGCCAAAAATTTATTAGCGTTTTGGCCGACGCTACCGATGGCGATATTCCTGCGAGCCTTATTCTTTCGGTTGTTGGTTTGAATATGCCAGCAATGGGGCTGTTGATGCTCCCACTTAGTCTGTTTATTGGGATCTTGCTGACATTTGGTCGTTTGTACGCCGAAAGTGAAATTGTGGTCATGAACGCGACAGGAATTGGCAATAAGTTTTTAATTCAAGCTGCACTGTATTTGGCATTGATTACAGGCAGTATCGCTGCATTTAACTCGCTATGGCTTTCACCTTGGAGTCAGGAAAAAGAAGCGCAGTTAATGGAACAAATCGCTGCGGAAAACAGTGTCGATTTATTAAAGAAAGGACATTTTCAGCGCACTCCTGATGGTTCGTCGGTCGTGTTTATTGACGATATCAAAAATAGTACATTATCGAATGTCTTTGTTGCTCAGTTATTGCCTAGAGATTCCATTTTACCAAGCGTTATGTTTTCGTCGTCAGGTGTTGTAAAAGAGCTGACAGATGGAAGGCAGATCATCTCGATGAGTGATGGTGTCCGATATGAAGGCGTACCAACAAGGCTTGACTATATGGTGACGAAATTTGAGGAATATGATGGGCTAATAGGGCAGCGAGAAGTGAAACGCAAAGGTCGAGATTGGGAAGCATTGCCAACATTTGAGCTTCTTACTCATCCAGACCCGAGTGCCAAAGCTGAGCTTCAATGGCGTATTTCCTTATTTATTTGTATACCTTTATTGACCATGCTAGTTGTACCACTTTCTGCGGTTAATCCTCGTCAAGGTCGATTTGCTAAAATGGGGCCTGCTATCTTGATCTATTTAGCGTATTTCTTGTCGATTAGTGCGACTAAATCTGCTTTAGAAGATGGAAGTATTCCCGCTTCAATTGGATTGTGGCCCATTAATGCCGGGTTGTTAATTGTTGCTGTAGGAGCCAATTTGATGGATAGCATTCCCGTTCGTCGATTTAAAGATATCTTAAGAAAGAAGAGGCTTGCCTAGACTGTGTTTAAAATTCTTGATTTGTATATAGGCAGAACAATCATTGCAACCACTTCTTTGGTGTTAGTGACCTTCGTTGGTTTGTCTGGAATTATCAAATATGTAGATCAACTGCGAAAAGTTGGCAGAGGAAGTTATGATCTACTGGATGCGTTGTTCTTCGTTATATTGAGTATTCCACGCGACATTGAAATGTTTTTCCCAATGGCGGCTCTGCTTGGTGCCTTAATTGGGCTTGGAATGATGGCTTCGAGCTCTGAACTCGTGGTGATGCAAGCTGCTGGGTTTTCAAAATTGAACATTGGATCTTCTGTTTTGAAAACGGCGATTCCTTTGATGTTGGCGGTAATGCTACTAGGTCAGTGGGGCGCACCACAAGCACAAAAAATTGCTAGGGAAATGCGTGCTTTTGCTGTTTCTGGAGGAAGCATTGTCTCTGTTAGAAGTGGTGTTTGGGCTCGTGATGCCAATGATTTTATCTTTATAGGCAAAGTCGATGATGACAAGTTATGGGCTTTAAACATGTGGCGATTTAATGCTGACAAGCAGTTAGAGTCCATCATTTCAGCGGAAACGGTAAGCTATTTAAAAGATAATACGTGGTTGATGAAAGATGTACAGATTACCAATATGATGAATGAAGTCGAAATTTCCAAACAACAATTACCTGAATATCGCTGGAAAACATCATTAGCACCAGACAAGCTTGCTGTGGTGACAGTTAAACCGGGTGAGTTGTCGTTGAGTGGCCTTTATGATTACGTTAATTACCTTAAAGAATCAGAGCAAGATTCATCTCGTTATGAATTAGCGCTATGGCGGAAAATAACGCAACCATTTTCAATCGCGGTTATGATGCTTATGGCTCTGTCATTTATTTTTGGTCCATTACGTAGTGTGACCATGGGGGCCAGAATTCTATCGGGTGTTATCGCCGGTTTTACTTTCTATATATCAAGTGAATTTTTCGGACCATTAAGTCTGGTTTATAACATCCCACCAATGTTTGGTGCGATAGCTCCAAGTATCGTATTTTTGACCATCTCGATAATACTGCTCAGAAGAAAGCTATAGATATAAAAATGGAAGACATCGTGTCTTCCATTTTTTTGAACTTTAGTTTGCTTTCGGTAGCACGACAACTTCAGTTTTTGCCCAGATATCTTGGAAACCTCGCTTCTGGGGATCAAATGGAACCGCCAGATTTGCTAAACCGAAGCCGGAAGTTCCTAATCTTATTAAAGCTTGAGTGGTCGTTATCGGGCTATTATCCGAATTTTGTAAACGTAATTTCCATGCCCTCATCCCCAATGTTTGACCTGCACGAGTCCAAAAGAACACAAAAAAGTAGACCCAAACACTGACTAGGTAAATAGTATAAACATAGCTCCATACAGGATGCGTGGAGAGTAGGTCACTTGCATCGGTGTAAGTACCGTAATGCAATAGACCAGCAGCAACTAATGCTTCAAGGATGGCAATTACGATGCCCGCAGCCATCATCTCGATAGCAATAACAATTAAAGCATCATAAAGAAGAGCGCCTAATCGACGCATTAAACTGGCTGGTGGTAAATTATGTTGTGTACTCATTGCTCGTTTCTTATTTGGAAATATTGGCGTCAGAATATAGTCTTGAAAGCTCAGAGGGAAGAGAGATTACGCACAGCTTCGTCATTTATGGCGAAAATATCGTCAAACGATTTGTAATTCAATCTTTTGCACTTGCACAGGTACCCATCTTACGTATAATGCCAAACATCGAAAGGGCAATGCCCCAAGATAATGCCGGTATGGTGAAATTGGTATACACGACGGATTCAAAATCCGTTGCCTTCGGGCGTGGCGGTTCAAGTCCGCCTACCGGTACCATATTTAAATGATAAAGCCTCGACTCTAGTTGGGGCTTTGTTGTTTCTAGCACAATCAAAAGCTTGGCTCAGTTTCCCTTTCTTGTTATCAGCTCTATTTCCCCTCCAATCGACCTTCTTTATCAGTCTTGAGTTTTCTTCTATGGTGCATCTATGGTTCATCGCATGTCGATTCTGTGCTCAAGGGAATCCAAGTAAATCCAACAGATGCAAAATCCTGTAACTTCGCAAGTCAGTATCACCAAGGTTTGTGAGCTTGAAGAACCATGGTACGACCATGGTGACTTTACGGTGTTATGAATTTTTAATGTGATTCTGGTTTGAGTAGAAGATCGTTTTGATAGGGTGTCGTTAAGCCTTTTATCATGGGCGTTGTTGGTTAGTGTGTCGTAAGTGCGTTGGGGATATACACTAACAACCAATCACACTGAAAATTCGCAATTGTCATTATTAGATTAATTTTCTCCAGATTGACTCTTATCAGATGTAACTAGGTTTTGTCCCCTTCGCAAATGCACAAGTTCATGAATTCAAATGTATAGACAGGATGATAAGTGGAGTTTATGGAAGCCTTGTATTGCATAGAGTGACTTGATTCATAAGTTTGATTGAGTGGGGTGTATATCGACGGAATTTAATGAGAGTATTCTCTCAATTTATAAATTTGAGAGAAGTGATATGAATGTTCTAGGCAGCTTTAAAGGGAAGCTTTTTGTCGCTGTAACTTTTTTACTTTCAGCCTCCTTGATAGTCTCCAATATGCTATCTTATAAACAGATTTCTTCATCGATACACGAACGTGTCAATGAGTATTCGATGCTTAAAATTGAGACAACAAGTGACACAATTAAAACATGGCTTAATACGATTAAGTCTGGGTTAGTTGCTAACGCCCCTGATTTTGCGAATGAATACAGTGACCCACAAGTTTTATTGATGCTAAGGCAGATTGCTAATACATCTTTAGCGTCTGATATCGTCGTGGGATTTGAAGATGGCCGTTCATATGGTAACGCTAGTGGTAAACGTGAACTGTCAACATATGATCCTCGGGTCCGTAGTTGGTATCAGCTAGCTAAGCAAGAAGGTCAGGTGGTCATGACGGATATTTATCGTGATGCACTAACTAAAAGTTTATTGGTGAGTATTGCTGAACCTTTCTATTCCGAAGGTCAATTAAAAGGTGTGTTACTCGCTGATATAGAGCTGAGTTTGCTAGATGAACTTGTACAAAAGTCTCCATTCCCCGGTGCTATTATGGGGGTTTATGATGACACCAGTTTGACTATTGCATCGAACGGTGAGGTTGATGTGCCGGGGGAGACTAAATTATATGATTTCGATAGCTTACGGACTCTTACCGATATTCTGTTATCACAGAAGTCTGGAATTGTGGATTATAGTTTGAATGATGTAGAAAAAGTCGCATTTTTTAAAACCATAGATGTAGATAAAAGTCGCAGCTGGCATTTGCTTGTTGGTGTTGATAAGTCAGTTGCTTATTCTGAGCTGGATGTCGCCTTGAAAGAGTCTCTGTATACCTCGATTGCCCTGCTCATCGGTTCATTTGTGATCTTTTCCATTATTTTCAACTTAACTTATCGACCAATTTTAGCGCTGAAAAGTACTGTTGTTAATTTATCTAAAGGCAATGGTGATTTAACTCGTAGATTGAATGTTGATAGCAATGATGATTTGGGTGAAATAGCGCGAGCTGTAAATACATTCATCGGTAATTTGCAAGCTATGATGTTGGATGTTTCTAAGTCATCGAAACAGATTTCTAATAATATTAATCAGCTGACAAATCAGACTTTGAGTAATGATCAAGTTTTATCGTCACATGTAATGGAAACTAGTCAAGTGGTGGCTGCTATTAATGAAATGAGTTCAACTGCGGAAAGTGTTGCTCAAAGTGCTTCTCAGACTGCTGAATTTACTAAAACAACTAATGATGAAGCTGAGCAATCTAAGCTTGTTGTGGCGAACTCAGTACGAAGTGTTGCTGATTTAGTTACGGAAGTTGAGGCAATGGCTTGTAGTATTCACTCTATGCATCAAGACTCGCAAAAAATTGGCTCTGTTTTAACTGTTATAGGGGAAATTGCTGACCAAACAAATTTACTAGCGCTTAATGCAGCGATTGAAGCCGCTCGAGCTGGGGAGCAAGGAAGAGGGTTTGCTGTTGTCGCTGATGAAGTTAGAGCTTTGGCTGCAAGAACGCAGCAGAGCACGTCCGAAATTAATAGCATGCTCGCTGACCTTAATGAAGGAACTAAAACTGTAGTAAAGGCTATGGATGAAACTAAGTTACGCTGTGAAAAAACAGCAGAGGCAACGGAAAATGTGAATGTTAGTTTAGATGTAATGGTTAACTCTATTACACGCATTAATGACTTAGGTTTAGAGATAGCTACTGCTGCTGAGCAACAAAATGTTGTGACAGATGAAGTTAGTCGTAACATGACTACGATTCAAAGTATGGTGCATGAACTGACAGGTAATAGCACTCAAACAATGGAAAACACTCAAAACCTAACCCAAAGCAATAGGCAGCTATCGGTGCTTGTTGATCAATTTAAGTTACAGTGATTTGAGTGATATTGGTCGATATCCTAGGCTATCGACCCTTTCCTAAATAGAGGGAACTGGCTCAGCAAATACTTAATTTGTTAATTATAAGTATGGGGTCAAATTTATAAGTTATACATATGAATGTGTGATTTGATGAAGGCTATTTAGGTGAAAATGGGATAATATGCCACTAAATGAATAACTACAGGTGTTTGTGGTAATGACACAATCAGATGAAATTTCTCAGTTTTTAAACTTTCTCGTGGATGCCATTTTGATCGTGGATCAGCATTCTAATATTGTATTTGCGAATAAGTCATGCGCTCGGTTATTTGGTTATGAGAGAGAGGTATTGTTAACCCTTAGGCTGAGCGACTTGATGCAACCGGATGTTGTCAGTCATCACGATGTGAAGGTTAGTAACTTCGTACTTAACCAATCACAAGCAAGAGCTATGATGTCTAGAAGCATTATGCCTTGTCGAAATGCAAGTGGTGGTGGGTTTAACGCCAGAATTTCCATAGCAAATATTGTTTTCAATGGTATGCAATGTGGGATAGCCACTTTACATGATTACTCAAGAGTTCAAGAGTTAATAGATGAACTAAAGGATGAAGCTAATACTGATGCACTAACAGGCTTATTCAATAAGCGACACCTTGAGAGTGTATTAGAAAATCAGTCATTAAGTGTTCTTGATTCTGGTTGCTTGGGAGTTGCCTATTTAGATTTAAATGGATTTAAATTAATTAATGACACTTTTGGGCATGATATTGGTGACCAGCTTCTTGTTGAAATATCGGCTCGCTTGAAAGGAGAGTTACGTAGTAGTGACATTTGCTTTCGAGTAGGTGGGGATGAATTCCTTGTATTGTTTGATATTAATGACCATCAGAATTACGAATATGAAGCTAAAGGTATCGCCAATAAACTACATGAACTAATTTCAGCGCCAGTTTCGGTAGATAATTCCAATGCTGACATTACGGTTGGAGTCAGTATTGGAATTGGCATTTATCCGCATGATGACCGTGAATTATCAGTGTTAATAGATAAGACGGATAGAGCTATGTATGTAGCTAAAAAACAAAAACTACCTTATGTGTTTACTTCAACTTTAAGTTGATCTGCGTTAGTAAATAAAGTGATTGATCGTTTTGATGGGGTTGTTGTTAAGCCTTTTATCATGGGCGTTGTTGTCTAGTGTGTCATTAGTGTGTTGGGGATGTACATTAATAATCAATCACACTAATACACAGCGAAACGACCATGAGATTGTTTACTCAATTACTTCAATGAACTTTATCCCCGATATTCCCTTTAGAAACTTACCAACTAATTCCACTACACCCACCAGAAGTGATTTTAACGCGATGATTCAGTATCGTTATTACTAACGTTCGATGGGTTAACTTTGCTGTTGTAAGCTCACTGAGTGATTGTCTGAGGTGCTTCTGGTGGTAAGTGGGCATGATCAGTGTGCCGTGTGGTGGTGTTCATGTAGATGGTAACTTTTCTTTCGACATATCGTGTACTTATCTCACCTTTCATCAAGAATCACTAAACATCACTGATAATCACCAGAATATCTCTGTTCTATCATCGTCGTTTTGCTTCGGTCTTTCATACAATGGCATCGTTCATTTAACAACGGAGATAGAACGATGAGTAACAAACAGAACGACCATAAATCAAATCAAGCTAACAGTAACAAAGGTTCTACTGGTCAAAATACGGCGTATCAAAAAGCAAATGACAATCATGCTAATCAGATGAACCCTAATAATTCACGTTACCAAGGCAAAAAGTAGGAGGTTACAATGATCGATTCTTCAGATATGTCTCAAGACGAGTTAGATGTTTGGTCTGATATTAATAATCCTAATAATGATGCCGATATGGATGATTGGGCGGATGCTCACAATCCTAATAACGATGATTATATAGGTGATGACTAAAGTTACTGCCGATGGTTAAATTACCGTCGGCTTTTTTATTGATAACAGTAGGTTGGCTATGAGTGGTATGAACAAAAAATATAAATATACAAGGCAGCTACTCAAGTTGGCGATTGAAAATGGTGGGTATCGGAATGAAGATATCGCTGTTAAGGCTAGGTTGAGTAATAAATCTGTTGCTCAGGTTTCAAGGTGGCGTAATGGTCAAAAAGAAGCTACTGAAGCGCAGATGGTATACTTTATTAAGGAGTATGGACATTTACTTAAACGAAGAATGGAACATTTATTTTCTTACCAAGAAGAGGTAAGTGGCGCGATAGGTATTAAGTATAGAAAGTTATCTGGTGAAGTCATATTTAAACATCAAATACGAGTACCTTCTCGGAAAGGAAAGTCAATTGGTAGCACAGCACTCGCTAGGCTCGTCGTCATAGATAATGAACATAAATATCACATTATTAGACAAATCAGAGGTGGTTTAACTCAAGTTCAACTACATAACGGAAACTATCCGACTTTGTATCATAGTGATAATGAAGAAGCGAATTGGTTGGCATATAGTATCGAACAGAACCTAGATTTAGATGAGGTTGTTGCATCATTTCAAAATTTTATCGCTTCGCTTTTAAGCGGGCAGAATCCTGTAGACGACCTTTATTTTGGCGAAAGACAAACGCAAAATGATAGTAGAGTATTTTTACAAACTCAAACTCAGCCAATTGAGTATTGTCTATTTCAAAAAATGATGAAGCTTGGGTTAAGTTGCGATAGTTTTCCCTTTGAGTAATATAGGATATTCCAATAGCTAATGAGGGGCTCAATCCTCAAACCAGAACTGGATGCCAGTTCATCACAACAATACCTTTCATTATGAGCACCACCCTAGCTTCATTGGCTGGGTCGTGTACAGGTATTTGGACAACCTTGTAGCCTGTCATTGACTAGGTGAAAACGCTGAGGCAAGTAGCTGAAACTGCTCAAGGTTCATTAGGGATAGGGGTGGGTAAAGCCGAACCATATGACTTCGTGTTGTATCGTTCGGCTTTTATTTTGTCCTAAATCTCCGTAACTAAAGACCTTTCAAATTTATATTACTGAAATGTAAGTATATAAATTAACGGAGGTTTGAATGAGTAAATCACAACGACTCACCACCACTTTCCTCAACAATCTTAAACCCAATCCCACAACTGCAAAATCCACCGATTACGAAGTCAACTTATCAGCTATGAAAGACTCCGGTTTACCTACTGGTGTTCGCTGCTTAGTCGGTAAGTCTGGCGGCAAGCGGTTCCTGCTTCGATATACAAGCCCTGTTACTGGTAAGAAGGCATCGATAGGGTTAGGTAAACACCCTGAAACCTGCATCATTACTCTGCGTAAAATTGCTAAGGAATATCGCCAGCAGATTCTTGAAGGTGTTGACCCTAAACTTGAACGTGATAATAAAGCTGTCGAGAAGGCAATGACATTAGAGCGCTTCTTTGATGAAGTCTATTTACCGCTGGCTAAGCAAAAGCGTAGTTGGAAAGATGAAGTGGCGCGGTTTAGGTTAGCTAAGTCGATACATCATGTACCGATTAACGAATTAACCGCTGCCCATATCATCAAGGTACAGATGGAGTTGCAGAATGGGGTTAGTCATAAGGGAACACCTTATGCGGTTGCTACTATCAATCGAGTATTGGCTCTGCTCAAGACGATTAACAAGCAAGCTTACAAGTTGATTGATGCGCCGTTTATTGCCAATAAGGTTAGCTTGTTGAAAGAGAATAATGTGCGAACCGGGTACCTGAGTGAATCACAGCTCAAGGAATTTATTGGTCATGCGCTCGACTATCCAGATAGACAAACGGGCGCGTTCTTAGCTTTGTTATTCTTGACTGGGCTTCGTGACAAAGAGTTGAGGTTTCGTTTATGGGATGAGGTGAATTGGGAAGAACAAACCCTCACTATCCCGCATACGAAAAACGGCAGTAGCCACATTATTTACTTAAGTGATTACATGATTCAGGTTTTGGAGTCGTTGCCTAAGGTGTCGAATAATCCTTATCTCTTTGCTGGACGTCACAAGGGCAAACCAATTAGCCCTGCTAGACACGCTTTGAAGTCAATAAAGATCAAAATGGGGCTGCCTGACATTCCAGGAGATAAAGCTAACATAACTCTACACAGTGCTAGACATACTGTCGGGTCACTATTGGCGTCTCAAGGCGTGCCTTTACATGACATAGCCAAACAGTTAAATCATAAAGACTTATCTAGCTCTAGGCGCTATGCGAAGTTAACGGTGGGAAGGCAACGAGAAATTGGGTCTAGGCTATCTGAGATGGTAACGGCTAAGCCTGAAGTACGATGGGAATGACTGCGGTGAATTTAAGTATTTAGGTTTGATATTACATTAGAAAAAGCCCCTGTTTAGCGATGAGCTAAACAGGGGCTTTTTCATTATTAGAGGGAAATTAATTATGAAAATCGTAAACAAGTTTGAAGACATTGAATCATTGCCAATGCCTGATGATGTGAAAGCAAAGCTGCTAGAACACTTGATAGAGCCATTCGGTGATGAAGAAAGCACGAAAGCGTTCTGGGGTGAGGTTGGCACTACTTTGTATTTGATTGAGGAGTCCGATACCGATCAAACCTTGAGTAAAGAACCGGAAGTCGATCAAAGCTTTCTACGCTTTGTCACTAACTACCCTGAATGGGTTTTATTACTAAATGATGATGACTGTCCTTGGCTACTTGCTGTTGCCATTGTTACTACGGCTGGTAGTGGGGTGTATTGCTGCGCTCCAATGAACAGTCCAACGTTCCCTGTCGTCAAGCTTGCTGAACAAGCTGAAGTTTAACTCTGAATCTAATCTTAATAGTCACTAATAGTATGGAGGTGACCCATGGCACGTAAAACCAATCAAAAGGAAAAAGTCGTTCAACCTGAAGTATTAGAGGGTAATGAACAAGTCACGGTTACTGACGATAATCCAGTAGACCATTTCACTAATATCGTGCTCGAAGGCAAAGCGAAAAAGTTATCACCGAAAACTCAGAATCATGTGTTCTATGAGCTTTCGGTACATGATGATCTAAATGCTCTATTCCTTAGACTTTCGGGTAATGAAGGTGGCGGTCTTCATAGTAAAGAGTGGGTAGCCTTTGAAGATATTGTCGCTGTGTTAAATGAGCAAGACGACAAGCCGTTTAAAAGCACTGTACTTAAATCTGTGTTCAAAGGTGGGTCTGCTAATAATGCTGGATTTATGGCGGCGGCACTGCGTGGGTTATTACTTATCCTGCCGTCAGAGAAATCGGTGTTTCTCCACGTTCTTGCGCCAGACTACGAGCAACGTCGTGATGAACTCCTGTCATTAGTGGACGGTGAAACCGAAGCTAAATAACCTCGAAACTCACATCAATCCTTATCCCCTAAGCCAACTCTGGCTTTTCATACCTAGCATTTAACAAGAGTGCTTCCTTAGCAAATTAAACGAGACTTTATTATGAACTTAACTTTTGACGTTGAGCGCTTACTGCTGCCAGTAAGTGTCGATCTTCAAGATACTTTAAACCGAGTGATCAACGAATCAGGTAAATGGACACCCATGATCCAATCGGTCGTGATTAACTTCCGAGATACAAGCTACAGCTCTGAGGACGGCGGCTTTCATCCTGTTGAAATCAGGCTTGTTCGACTCTATGACCAATGGGTATTTGATTACATCACTGACTTTGCGTATTGCGGTGGTCCCTATCCCGAACTGGTTAAAGAGGTGGATTTCAACTTCGGATGTGGGACAGCGAGTTTTTCCTATGTTCCGGAATTACCAATAACAAGTAGTGAGGTAATGGAGTTCTACTCGATGTGGGAAACCAACTTTCTAAGTTACATCGGAATGGACTGCTTTGATGAGATAGAAGTCACGGTAGATTAGTCCATCACTAACGAATCAAGTTGAAAGCACCATGTATGCACCATAAAATCCGCCTCTCACTTCCTAGTGACACTAAGGCTTCCTATTGTTCCATGCTTGTCATGGTGTGATGGGAAGCCTTTTTCATTGGAGCAAGTTTCTACAACGTTTTGCCAATCCGTTGAGTTCAGGCGTCAGAGAAGATGAAGTGACTGGCTTATTATGGGCGGTGGAAGTACCTAGGAAAGGGACTCTAATTTTAACGGGGTTGCTGTCTTCTTGCTGGTGTTTTGACATTAATGACTCCCATTACTATGTCGAAGTAATGGGAGCGTTTTTGTAGATTAAATCTAGAGCTGGTATGGCTTCCTTGCCTAACCTGAGCTGAAAGTCCTTATGATTAAGTTAATAATATTAATATAATTAACTCAGCGAAAAGCACTGTTCTAATCTATTAAAGTGTTAGTTTTCGCGGAGTAAAAATAGGGCATTTAACACTTCTCCTTACCCTGTATCGGTTGGTCATTTCATCAAATCAATCACTGCGCTTGTTACGCATCGACAGGTTTAATTTGGGTGCATAGTGGTCAGTTTAAGCTTAGGGCTTGGTTGGTGATTGTCGGGTGACTGCATTATGTCAGGCGCTGATACTGAGAGTGACTCAACCAGAAATTTGCAATACATCACCTTACAGCTATCTGCATGGCTTCTACTTGGTTGCGTCCAGATAGGTTTGTAACTCTTGCTTCAACTTGTATCTCACCCAATCAGGAGACAGCACTTCGACATCAGGAAGCCACGCTTTGAGTAGTCGCAGTAATGCTTGAATGTTGCTAGTCGTATAGCTTACCAATACATCACCGTACCCCAGTTCTTTTAACTCTCGAAAGTCATTGGGATTATTTTCCTTGAAGAAGGTTTCGCTGACTCTTCCGCTAATTTGTATAACCACCTCAACGGGATGTGGTAACTCATCCTCATATCCTCGACCAGTGAGCTTGTGTTCAACATTTAGGTCAGGAGAATATTTATCTTCGTATCGCACTAACTCGCGAATCTTAGCCACTCTGAGTGACTCTAGGCAGTTTCTGTGTGTTCCGGCTAAGTACCAGTGTCCACGGTCATTCACCAACCGATAGGGATGAAACTCATCGTAACTTTTCCCATTACAAGTAAAACCAATGGTACTTTTGCGTTGTATCGATTCGATAAGTTTCTCGAACACGGAAGCATTTTTACTGATGTCTTCGATTTGCGGATTCTTGAATAGAAAGGGTGGGGCGCTCTTGTTGTTCAATACGCCATTACTTAGGTAGTGCTTACCGGAAAACAACGTATCGAACCCCATCTTCATCAGCAGCAATGACACTTCATTATTGGTCTGCCTACCTAGCACTTGTGGATCAAGAAAGTAACAAGCACCGTCACGCTGAATAGGTAAGTAATTTAACCGTTCGTTGAAGTCCCGTTGAAGCGTTCTTTCGCTCACCCTAAATTCCCGGCTCAACTCTTCCAGATACAGTTTCTCGCCAGTATTTAAACGGGTCAGGATAATGCCAAGTCTTTTCGCTAGGGTGTCATGCTCTTTCATCCTACGCATTGTAAATAGGTCGCTCGTCAGGTCGTGTCGAGCATGATTATTTCTAACCAAAATTCATAAGGTTACTGATATTGCTATAGCTTTCATCAGTCCGATGAGGTTATGCGTTGTAAGGCATCCATAACTATCGTCAACACTTCCAACTTCATGCGACACCACCTGTCGGGTGTATCCGCAATAATCGTACTGTTACAAAAATCATCTAATTAAAAACAACTCAAGGAGACTCTAAATGTCTGAGGCAATCCAATTCGAACGTGTAGACCATGCCGTGTTATCAACGACGCATGACTACCAGAATGTATTCGAATTTTGTAAAAATACGCTGATTTCGATTGGCGGTAAGGTCAAGAAAGCCGACCCTCAATCCGGTTTATTAGAAGCGTCTTGGAAATACGGTATTAACCCGTTTGGTCTTCGGGGCAGTCTTATTTTCCGAACGCTAGAAGATGGTGCGATTTCTATCACGGTGAAAGCGGGTTTTAAAGATAGCTTTGCTACTACTGGTGCTCCGGAAAAGAAAGCGCAAGAAATCATTCAAGCATTACTCCAAGAGCAGAATGACACCGATATAACGACTACTGCTACATCCACATCTTCAACCAATCCTCCTGCATTTAACGATAAGCCTGTTAACGCAAGTCGAAACAAAACTAAATTGGCAATGGCTTTGATTTCCTTTTTCGGTGGTGGTCTTGGCTTGCACAAGTTCTATGCCGGATGTTGGGGTTGGGGTCTTGTCTATCTAGGTAGCTGTTTCTTAATTCCGGGACTGTCTGCCTTGGTCGCTTTAGTCGAGTTCATTCGTGTCTTGACGTTGTCCGCCGACTCTTTCGATGAAAAATACAACCAATCCGAACCTAAACCTTTTACCTTTATCTGGTGATATTAATGAAACAAACACTATTAAAAACCTTAGTTGTAACATCACTATTGTCAACCGCACTTACTTCTCAAGCTGCTAACTTACAACAAGATACCTTCCCTTATATTGCGTGTAGCGTGATTGAGTTGGGCATAGCTAAAAACGGCGGTGAAGCTGATACCGACCTTGCGAGTTACTACATTTCAGGTGGTCTGTTAAATGAGTACCTTGATAGAGGTCACTCGTTAGATGAGATCAGCACGATATTAGAAATCGCTTCCCAATCACAACCATCGCAGCAAAAGCAGTATCACCAAAGCATAGTTGCCTCTATTAATGAAACCGTCGAGTTCTTCGAAGGCTGGACGAAAGACGAAGGTATCGACTCTTTAGCTGAGTGGGAAAATCAACGTGATAACGAATGGATGTGCCTTAAAAAAGTGAAGCCTAATTTGATGGAAATGAACGGTATCTTCCATTTCATGAATTGATGGTAGCGAGTTAACGCTGCTGTCTAAGCGAAAAGACCATGTTCTTAGTTGAGCATGGTCTTTTCTTTGTTTGTAGCAATGAAAATTGCAGAGAAATAGAGGTAATACAATGATGAATTTATTAACACTGGGGCAATCATCGCTACCGATGAAAGCGATTGAAATTGAGCGTGAGTATCCAACGACTAAGGTGAAAATTCGCCCTAGTACATCAGGTGCTATGAAGGGTTTGGCGATAGGGGCTAGTATCGGCCGCACGTGTGGAGCCGAAGCCGCTGTAGTCGGAGCTGTAATTGGTGGCTGCGTGGGAGCATGTGTCGGCCCTGAAGATTAAAGAGAAGTAGAGTAAGTGAGAGCTGTTGCTCTCACTTTTTTCGTAATCTTATTTTTATTGCAACGCTTATCACATAAGGGGAATGTGTATGTGTGCTTCAAGACGGTAGGGGAAGATATAATAATGTAACGAACCCCAGCAGTTAGACTTTGATTTCAATATTCAACTAACTCAATCTTAACTAAGAGATTTCCTTTGGCTAGACCGACCAATAAAAAAGCTGCGCTAAAAAAGCGATGTAACGAACTTGAAAACAACATCAAGCAATCCATGACCTTCCGTAAGGAACACGAGCTATCTAACAGCGCGAGTAAAAAGCTGACGGGTTTTAACTATCACGCTAAAGCATTAGAGCTTGATACCGCACAGACGCGAGGCCACGCCGTAAACTACGTCTATGACGCTATTGCTGACGTTAGAGTTAATGCCTATGACTTCATTGATGATGCTTTCTGCGAGCTTCATGGTTTACCCCTGTTAGATAGATTTGATGAGTTAACCGATGCTCAAGCTTTATTTATTTCGTTGGTTGTTCCCGAGTTATATCCTGATATTGATGACGTCGTAGAAACAAATTCGAATGTTGTCGAACTGCTTATGCCTGCTTTAGCGCGTGACAAACTGACGAAAGCCCGTGATGGAATTAGCCTAGATAATTTTGATGATGTTGAGTTACTGCTTGAGGAAGTTGGTCAAATCGCTGAGATGATTATTGTGGTTCACCAATACTTGAACCCTGCTCCTTATAAAGCTGTCGTAGCGAATAAGAAGCAACATAAAGAAAAAATTTCCAATGTCAGGAGTGAGTTAGTAAAGCGGACTGTTGTCTATAAAGCGAGTCAAGACTTTCAATCGGTTGTTACCAAATATGCACTTAATGTTAAATCACTTCTTGAGTCTAAAGCTATGCCATCTGGGCCTGAAGATATTATTTCTGCATGTGTAAAGGGAGTGTCTAGCTCCATTGATAATATTGACCCTGGTGCATATCGATCAATTAGAAAATCTGAACGAGATTTTGTTATAGAACTTTCCAAGTTAGCTTCTGACTTTGAAGATTGCTGTACTTTAGAAGTTGATGATGAGTCGCCTACAGATCTTTATGACTTTAGTTTGGAGATGATATCTATAAATTTACCTAAACTGAGACGTCACCTTAAACAAATAGACTTAACTGAGCGCAAAGTTAAAACCCTCTAAAACGGCCCATTTGTACTGAATAACACTACTCCCTTTGCTTTATAGAATCCGTTACATGTATTAATTATGTAGCGGAGCTTGTCTTGTCAACTAACACCATTTCTTTTACTGCCGATGCCTTTAAGGCACATCCTCGTCCTAGAGTAGGTGAGAAACCTATCACTAGGCGGCGTGATGGCGCTCGTCATCAGCAGGTTACATTTTATGCTAATACAATATCACTAAGTATTTCTAAATCGTTTAAAGGCCAGCGTTTCAATCAAGTCATTGGACACTGGCCTGCGATGAGTATTTCTGCCTTTGAAAAACTTGCCAATGAGCGTTTAGCTCAGATAGAGCAAGGTTACTACAATAAAGCCTCATCAATATTAGTCGGTGATTTTTTCATTGATTATGTCCTGCCGATGATGCAAACCCATAATCGCGATATACAAAGTGTTAAGACTCGCTGGCGTCGTCTAGCTGGTGATATTGCTCACCTGTCTCTAGGTGATGTGAGCCGTCTTGATATTACGCAAATCCTGACTCGACTAGCGACTGAGGTGAAAGGTTCTACGGTTAACCGTCACTTGTCGCTTTTATCTAGAATCTTTTCTATTTCAGTAGAACTTGAATTACTGCACCGAAATCCTTGTAAAGGTATTAAAAAGTGGCCTGAATCTAATATCCGTGATCGCGTGTTAAGTGATACTGAGTTGTTTCACTACATCGATAAAGCACTTGAGATCGGTTCGTTTCATGCTAAGGCATTATTGGTGAGTCTTTTTCTTGGATTGCGTATCAGTAACGTGATCAGCATTAGCAAAGAGATGATCAATCATGATTTCACCATCTTATCGTTGCCTCAAACTAAAAATGGTCGTGCTTATCGCATTGCGATTAATGAGCCAGCCAGAAAGCTTCTAACTGAATGTGCGGCGATAACTTGGAATACTTGGTTATTTCCATCTGCGTTACATGAAGACCAGCATATTGCATCACCGAGAGCTTGCCATGCCAAGATCCGTGAACATGTTGCCTTAACAACTGGCTGTCATGAGCACTTGGTTATTCATGACCTTCGCCGTACCTATGCCAGCCGTCAATTAGCCCTAACAGGTGATGCGCGATTGGTTCAGCAAAATCTTTTTCATCAAAGCGTAACGACAACCGAGCGTTATGCCTTTCATAGTGACCAATCACTTACCCAAGCGAGCCAAGATACTGCCTCATCGCTGATCTCTGGTCACTCTCAATCATTCAATTTGCATCAAGGATAAAATCATGAACAACGCCATTTTAACTAAAGCTGACTTAGCAGAGCGTCAACAACGTAGCTTGGAATCGATCACGACAGCTTGTTCACGCAACCCGTCTTCTGTACCGCCATTCTTTAAGTTAGGCACTAATCGAAATAGTCCTATTCGTTTCAGATTAAGTGATGTGATTGCTTGGGAAAATGAACTGGCTGAATTACAGAAGCAGCAATTAGCAGCCCAAGAGCAAGCATTGAAGCCTCGATGGATGATTTAAGGTGTTAATAGCTAACCGCATGAAAAATAACACTATTGAGGCGTTCAGCCTCAATGGTGTTATGTGGTGTTTTGTCAGAGGATTTCATTTCCCAACAAACGTGGTTTTTTGTACTGAATAAGTGGAGGTAACCGTTCCTGAATAATGTCCCTGTGTTTAAGGCAACAGCTTTTGATACTGGGCTTGCCTCAATGATGTTACGTGGTGTTTTGATAAGGCGATTTTATTTCCTAGCAAAAAGCCATTTTTGTACTGAATAAGTAGAAGTAATGGTTATTGAATAATGTCCCTGTGTTTAAGGCAATTGTTTTGATACTGGGTTTTCCTCAATGATGTTACGTGGTGTTTTGATACGGCAATTTTATTTCCTAACAAAAAGCCATTTTTGTACTGAATAAGTGGAAGTAACGGTTATTGAATAATACCCATGTGTTTAAGGCTACAGCCTTTGATACCCATGGAGCGAGCCTCTAATGGACGCTCTTTAACAATTTGGAAATCTTAATAGGAAACAGTAATTATGACTACTTCTGCACCTCTATTCGTTCGTAATGGTAATGATATTGTAAATGCGGGTTCTTCAACAACCCTCGTGCATACTGGTGAGCTAACCTTTGCACTGGATTCTCAAGGTGAACAGACTATTTTTGATAAAAGTGAATCGTCATTTGCTTTGTTTGAGAAGGTTAGAAACCGTGTTAATCCATCAAAAAAGTTCGCCATAGTGCTTGAAAACGGTGGTTTTGTTGATGCTCGAATTATCAAGAATGTATTTGAGTCTCCTAAGACTGGAAACTTGATTCTAATCGGTCTAAATGGAAGACCAGTATGTATCTTTGATAAGGAAGTGTACTCCGATATTGAAGGTCTTGCAGACGCACTTGCTGATGTGCTTATGGACATTAGTGAAGGAAAAACGGTGGCGTCCATTGAGTGGACAGCATATCAAAAGTAACACTTTGGTATGAAACATCATTTTCTTATTAAGGCTCCCTAGTGGAGCCTTTTTTGCGTTTGGAGATTAGGTAGATGAAAGAGACATTTGAATGGCTGGAGCAAGATGCCAGTACGATGATGGACAGCTTGGTTGAGGCTGGTTGGCAAGAGTCAAAGCAAGAGCTGGCAATGGATAGCTGGGAGGTTCAAGAACCTGTTGATGTGTTTGAGGCGGTTGAGCCTAAAGCTAAGCCTTATATCGGCAAGAAGCCGCAGAAGAAGGCGAAAGTTAAGCGGAAGAAAAGAGAGGTCACTCCTTTCTTTGAGCGACCTGTAATAGCTATCGATACAGAGTACACCGAGTCTGATTGCGGAGAGTACAACAGTATCTTGAGTTATCAACTTGCTGTTCTGCATAAAGGTCTACTTTCAACTCTTATCTTGTATCCTGAATCGACGAAAAAGTCTGGTCGTTTGGCATTGGATCGATGTTTGGTTCAAGCCATCGAAAAGGCAATAGATGAAGGTGTATTAGATGCTTTTCCGACTGACATAATCCTTTGTGCTCACTGGTTATCGGCTGATCTGTTTAACTTCAGTAAAGCATTTGATCAGTTAAAGACACATGTAAACGGATTGCGAAAGACGGTAGCGAGCCTTGATGATGTATACGGACTAGAGCTTGATAAAGTGATGTCTCGCCGCATCGATAAGGAACCGCTTCAGGTCAATACCAAGTCGCGTAATAAGAAAACGCTCTACATCACTTTCTTTGACACGATGCTGTTATCGCCGAATGGTTCGTCACTTTCATCGGTGGGCGATTTGCTTGAGATCCCGAAGGTCGAGATCCCTGAGCCTTATTCTATTTCTCGTATGGATGAGTTCTTGAAAGCTGAACCTGAAAAGTTCGCTGAATATGCTTTAACCGATGCGATTATTAGTGCTCGCCACTTTGAGCGCGTTTCTCTCTTTTGCCAACACACATTAGGTTTAAAGTCGGTGCCATTCACTATTGGTGGCATTGCCGTTAAAGCTTTTGTGAATGGCTTGGAAGATAAGCGCGGTTATCGTGGTTTATTTGGCTTTGAGAAGGTGACTAAAGAAATTTGGCCATCAGATCGAAATAAGCCATTAACGATAACAAGAGATGTACCCGTTGCTGCACGTATGACACTAGAGGGCTTTGCAACCCAGTGCTATCACGGTGGTAGAAACGAAAGCTTTGTCGCTGGTCCAACTCAAGTCGATACTTGGCGAGATTATGATATTCCTTCATGTTACTCGGCGATTACGTTAGGTCTACGTGAGCTAGCGAATGAGCAAATGTATATGACTGAGGACTTGCATGACCTATTTGGTGACAAGTGTGCTATGGCATGGGTTGAGTTTAAGTTCCCTGAGAATACTCGCTTCCCAAGCTTGGCGGTTCGTTCAGATTATGGTTTGTTGTTTCCCATCACTGGCGAAACGTATGTTACAGGTCATGAGTTGGAAGTCGCTTATAACCAAGGCGCTGAGATCACCATTAAGCAGGCGTTTGTTATCCCTTGGAAAAATGATGTACGTATTTTCGAAGATTTCATGAAATGGGGTCGAGAGAGGCGTAAGTCATTTGTTAAAGGTAGCTTTGACGAAAAACTAACCAAGGAAATGCTAAATAGTTGCTACGGAAAAATGGCTCAATCACTGCGCCCTAAAAGTGCGTTTGATATACAGGCTGGATACTCCAAGCAATTACCCCCGTCGACACTGACGAACCCTTTCTTTGCGGCTTATACTACTGGTCTTGCTAGAGCTATGTTAGGTGAGATGCTTCATAGTATACCTGATGAGAAGGTTGTTGTGTCTGTTACGACGGATGGCTTCTTAACCAATGCTGACTTGGAACAAATAGACCTATCAGGTGCTATCTGTCAGCGGTTTAGGGAATTATATCATCGTATCGATCCATCGGGTGGTGAGGTACTGGAACTTAAGCATCAAGCTAGTCAGTTAATAGGCGCTAAAACCCGTGCTCAATATACCGTTATAGAGAGTGAAGGCTTTGAACCTGTATTAGCTAAAGGCGGCGTGAAGGTAGAGCCAACAGTAGCAGATCAAAGTGCTCATATGGTGGATATGTATTTGAACCGTGCTTTTGATGACAAAGTTGATGGTAGTTACCTGACACCGAATCGGATGCGCTTTTTAGAACATAAGGATTTAATGCTTGAAAAGCGTTCGATCTTTTTGAACATGGAATACGATCATAAGCGAGAGTTGTTGAATCCAAAAATGATCGATGTAAAAGACCGACAGCATATAGCTTTGGAAACTAAACCTCATTATTCGTTGGACGATATGCTGTTTACTCGCCTTCGTTTTGACCGTTGGCGAAAACAACATTGTTTAAAGACTTTAGAGGACTGGTATAACTGGCTGGATCGCCTAGCAATGGCGAAAGCTTCTAACAATAAGTCACTAAGACTTAAATCTGATGAAACATCGGATAGCTTAATGGCGCGTCTATTCCTGCGCTTCTACGCCCATGAACAGGGCGGCATATCTAAATCTGACATAAATGCTAATCAACTTGCTTCATGGCTAACGGAGCAGGGTTACCCAACCAAATCGACGTTAGTTCGTTCGGCAGGTAAATCTAAGCTAATTGAAGCAGCAGTACCGTTAACGGAGCTGACTATCAAATTAGCTATTCTAATTAAATCGAAGTTTCCCAGCTTCGAAATCGAAAAACTTTTCGAACCTATAGCTCGTGAATCGCTACGAGCAGCGCTTAGCAGCCAGCTAAGTTCGTAAATATCAATTATAGATGAGCCCTTGTCCTCAAGGGCTTTTCATCCTGTATGTCATAGCACCGTAGGGGTATTAAGACAGCAATCCCACACGCAATGACCTTTATTCAAATTCATAGCCGTCATTCCGGCAGTTTATCCAATTTTTAATATTTAAGGAGCCTATCGTGGCTAAATCTAAGAAAAATCCCATCGTAATTCTTCGTGGTAAGAAATGTTCAGTTTTCCCAAGTGATAAGGAAGCAAGACCTTACTATTCGGGTGGTAAAGGTGTTAAAGGTAGCAAGGGCTGCGCTATCTTTTATAAGTGCGGAACTATTGAAGCTGGTATGCGCGACTTAAATTTATTTCAGAAGTGGGAGTCAATAGCTCCTGAATTTAAGGCGCGTAACATGACGGCTCCCGAAGCCATGGAAATCATTGCTGCAATGGATGCGAACCCTGAGCAATTTATGGCTGAGCAATTAGCGTTGGTTGAAGCTGAGCGTAAAATAGCACTCGAAAAGGAGGAGGAACAGCGTAATCAGCCTAGTCTAGTTGAATCATTAAGAGCTTCATCTAAGCGAGCTAGAGAGCGTGAATGGGAAAAGATTCAAGAGCAGAATGAGCGAAATAGAAAGCATGTGAAGTTCGAGTGTGACTTTGGTGTAGGTGGTAAGTCATCTCAGATAAAGAGAGTTTCTGGCGGCGTTACTCAAGTAGAGCATGAGATTGGCGCTAAGGCTCCACGAAAGCGATTAGAGCTTGGATATGCGGCTCTTAAACTAGCAGATGACGCTCTTAAGCAAGGTGCTGATACCGTCGAAATACTTGGTCTGGATGTCACTGTGGTAAACACGCTGACTATATGGGCTGATGGATTTAAGCTCCGAGATTGGAAGGCTTCAAGCGGCAAACCGTTGGCAAACATTGAACTTGTGAAACCTATGGTGGCGCTTTACGATGCTATTAAAGTTAAAGTCTTTTTAGGTAAGCGTGAAGCAAGTGAGTCATTACCTTTCTAAATTTCTAGCCCTACTAGTCTGACAGGCTTGCCCTGTCTGGCTAGTGGGGCTTTTTAGATCTTATTATTCGGAAAAATAAATCATGAAAAAAGTTTATCAAATTGAAGACCAAGAATTCTCATCTCGCAGTGCTGCTGCACGTCACTATGGCTTGAATCCTAAGATGGTTAATGAACGCATTAGCAAATTTGGCTGGACACTAGAGCAAGCCCTTGAGCTAGAAGCGCGCCCTAAAGGTGACTACCGCAAGAAAGTCGTTATAGACGGGATAGAGTACTCAAGTATGCGTCAGGCTGCTAAAGAGCTTGGTGTGGCGCAAAGTACGCTGATGAATCGCATAAAGTCTGGTATTGGTGTAGAGGAAGCGCTGTCTGGTCCGCACTCCGAGCGTGAGAAGCTGAAAGGTCAATCTAAACCAATGTTCTACCAAGGTAAGCTCTACCCTTCTGCGCGTCATTTGTTGCTTGCTAATCCGACACTGGTTGCTGGTGGTGATTTAGGTAAGGCTGTTACTTCGCTGAATGACAAGGCTCGTCGGGCTAAGAACAAAGGTGAGGTTGAGAATCTGAGTATTGATGAAATTTCGGTTAAGTATGGTTTGTCGAAGGTGCGGTTTGTGGATGAGTTTGATGAGTGGGTTTCTCTGTTGACTAGGAAGGTAGACTGCGTGTTTTACGATTATTAAGACGTTACATTCAACGCCAACAAAGCTCCCCTGATG
>NZ_SYUT01000023.1:100306-105394 GCF_005146325.1 Vibrio genomosp. F6
CATCAGGGGAGCTTTGTTGTTATTTAGGGTTAATCCGTATTTATATCACTTTACTTTGTTTTCTGTCTTTAAGGTGGGTAAAATCGCGGCTCTTGTGCTTCAGAAGTGAGGCTGCTAACTAATATTTTTAAGGTTGTAACCTCAATGGCAACTATCTTTTCTTTCTTTTCTGGTTCTGGATTTTTAGATTTGGGTTTTGAAAAATCTGGATTCAGTGTGGATTTCGTCAATGAGTTTCACCCACCATTTTTAGATGCTTATAAATATTCTAGAAAAAACATGGATATGCCGGAGCCTAAGTATGGTTATTACTTAAACAGCATTGAAGAATTTGTTAACGGTGGTAATAAATCTGAAAGCCTTGAGGAGAGCGTGCGTAAATCTCAATCAGAGGGTGAACTTGTAGGCTTTATTGGTGGACCTCCTTGTCCTGACTTCTCTGTTGGGGGTAAGAATCGAGGTCAAGAAGGTGAGAACGGTAAACTAACTAGAACATACATTGAATCTATAGTTGAGCATAAACCAGATTTTTTCCTTTTTGAGAATGTGAAAGGTTTGTGGCGTACAACTCGCCATCGTGCTTTTTACGAAGAAATGAAGTCGCTTTTGAGAGATCATGGATATGTTTTAACCGATCACCTCATTAATAGTATTCGGTATGGTGCGGCTCAAGATAGAGATCGCATTTTATTATTCGGTATTAAAATTGAACATGTTAAACACATGCTTAGTGATCATGAATGTGAAAATCTTGAGATTAATGACGAGTTGTTCAATTGGGAAACTAGAACTACTTATACATTAGAGCAGTCATTGAAGTTAGACTCGTGGCCTGAAACTGAAGCTTTTTCGGAAGGAAGCTTGACGACGATGCCTACTAACATAGTTAAAGAGCTTACTATTGAGCATTGGTTTCAAAAAAATGATGTCACTAAGCACCCTAATGCAATACATTTTTTTAAGCCTAAGTCAGCTAAATTTAAAGAAATATATGAAGGTGACGTGGGTAAAAAATCTTTTAAGCGCTTACATCGTTGGAGATATTCCCCTACAGCTGCATACGGTAATAATGAAGTTCACTTGCATCCTTATGAGGCTCGACGATTGAGTGCTGCGGAGGCATTAGCCATTCAGTCCTTGCCTGTTGAATTTGCCTTACCACCAACAATGACTTTGAGTAATATGTTTAAAACGATAGGTAATGGTGTGCCATATGTCGCTGCTTTAGGGATTGCGAATACAATCAATGACTTTTTGGCTAAGATTCGTTAACTAATTATTGTTTTGAATAAGGTGAGTTAGTTCCGACTTGATCTTAACTAATTCACTTTATTTCTTTGACTTTAGTTGACAGTCTCTAGGAATGAGTGAAAGAACTTAATGTTATCGATGCCTTTTAAATTTCTTTTACAAAGCAGGTACATATCTTCGACAGCTGAATAAGGTAAGTACTTAATGTTCATATCTTGAAATTGAGGTACGTTCGCTTTTCGCATAACTTGCTCTCGGATTTCATCAGGTGCTGCTACAATATACGTCATATGTGCTAACTCAGGGGCTTCTTTCAGAAAACCTTTCATTCTAGTTAAACCAGATGTAACGCCTGTACTATGCTCTATCTCAATTATGGCTGGAATTTTTTTTCCGTCTTCACTGAACCAAATACAGTCGATTAAATCTCCTGCTGGGGCTGCATTCGGGTATCCTTGAAGGGCAGGTGTATTAGCCATATCTTTCATCACAGAGTCGATTTCTATCAGTTTTTTGTTGTCATATTGAATACTGTGATCATTTCTGGCTACCCAAGATTTTAATCCCATAGCTTCAGCTGACTTAACTAATAAAATCTGGATTTGTGCATGGCGTCTTTGAACTTCAACATCTATTTCTTTGCTTTTAGATGCTGAGTTTAATTCCAAAGCATCAAAATATACTTCACGATCCACCTCTGAAATGATCATGTTGTTTACTTCTTTTATTTCCATTTTACCCATTTTATGAGGTGAATCTGGGCAGAAAATTAAATGTTTGTGCCCTTCTTTTACTTTCGTATCAGGCCCAATTTTGTCGAGTCTTCCGGGGAAGCAAAGATAAAATTGTGGTGTATGTAAAAGAAGTACCTCTAGGGCTGAACGCGTGTTGTAACTTCCGCCAAAAACTCTATCAACATTTATTGGTTTATTTGGTTTTAATGCGCTAGCTAGTCTCCAGAGCATTTGAGTTGAGATCGGTTCTTTTTTCTTGTGTTCAGGAGTTTGACCTTTGTGCGGGTTCCAGCGCTTTATATATATCGGTCCTTCAGGAAGCTTTGCTTCCACGATCATGATTTTTGTTTGAGTCTCTTTGGTAGGGTAGTCATAGATGTTGTTTTTGCTCAGTGAATTGATCGCTGACACCAAGTTTGCGGCAGTAAGCTGAATAGTACTCATACAAAAATCTCTAAATTAGCTAGTTTATTGTTTCATGCCTGGGGTAGCTTATGTTGGTTAAGTTCTTACTCGTCGTTCTCTTTTAGAGTGCCGATAGCATGAGTTTCTTCTGTTTTGAGAAAGAGATGCTTTCTTCTGTTTATTTTTCCATGCTCTACAAACGGTAGGTTTGCAATAAGTGTTTCTGGAACATTGCGTCTACTGCCACTGTTCTCGAGTGCGGCATCGGCATGTACGACGTTGCTTTCTTGGAGTTGTTCGAAAACTGCTTTCGCTCTTCTGTGTGTCTCCGTAAACACATTTCCATCAGAACATAGAACTGTATACTCTTCCCCTGAAACGAACTCAACGATCAAATCGGCCTTTCCTGATATACTATGAAGTGTTGCTCCTTCGTATTCTTTTAGCAGTGGAATGATATCTGTTTCGTAATCCATAGATTTTTCCTTTTGTTTTTGAATCAATGCAATTTAAATGAGCATTGATTCATACTGATTGAAAGGAACAATATAGACATAAAGCTCTTTGTGTTCAATCGATTGTGTATGTTATCTAGACGGAACCTATTACCGCTCGATAATCTTAGAGTTAGATAAAACTTAGGTGCGCATGTCATTTGATTATTTGGAAGTGGTAGATGAAATAGAAAAACAGGATACGTTATGGTGGTATGCAATTATCTGTTTCTGTGCTCAACGCCTGTAAACTAAATCCAACACGATCCCTGCCGAATGTAAAAAAGATCCAATAAAATGCAAGTGTTGATAGATATTTCAAAGAGATTGCGGGTGATTCAAAATCCGTTGCCTTCGGGCGTGGCGGTTCAAGTCCGCCTACCGGTACCATATTCTATATAGCAAAGCCTCGACTCATGTCGGGGCTTTGTTGTATCTAGAATCTTCGAACTTTTTCACACATTTTAAACACACTGAACAAATTCCCTTAATAGTACTATTTACATCACTTTTATTGATTCGATCCTATTTGGAAGAATGCCGCTAAAAAGTGAGACAATGATGATTTTGAAAATTAGATCATCTAATATTGTTGATAATGAATTTTTCAATGATGTTGTATAGATAGTGGCAAGTATAAAAATTACAGTGGATCGTATTCAGCCGGGGTTACATATTCGTCTTCCAGTTAAATGGAATGAACACCCGTTTTTGTTTAATAGCTTTAAGGTTAAAAACCAAGAGCAAATCCAACTTATACGCCACCTCGGTATACAGCACGTCTATATAAATCCTAGCCAAAGCGATACAAAGCCTCTTCCACCAAATCAAAAGATTGAGAATTCATCCTCTTCTGATAAAGAGATCGATCTTGAAGCTCAAAAAATGTGGAAGGAAAAAGAGAAAAGGATTGAAAAGTTGAGCTCTTATCGACGAAGAGTGATTAATTGCGAAAAAGAGTTCGAACGTTCTTTGGCAAGAATGCGTTCCGTGATGGTGAAAATTCGTAATCGACCTGCTGATGCAGTGGGAGAGGCGAGCTTATTAATTGAAGATATTGTTGATAAATTGCTTTCTGACGATAGCGTTACTTTACACTTGATGAACGGAAAAAGTGAATTTGAAGATATCTATTTTCATGCATTAAATGTTGCCGTTATTTCGATGATGGTTGGCAAAGCTAAAGGTTATGATTCTGCAAAAATAAAAGAGCTTTCCTTTGCTGCGTTATTCCATGACATGGGGAAAATTAAAATCCCAACTGCAATTCTTAGGAAGCAAACTCAGCTCACTGAACCTGAAAAGAACTATTTAAAGTTACACACCAAATATGGGTTAGATTTAGCTAGCCATATAGATGACTTCCCTGAAAGTGCAAGATTGGTCATCGATCAACATCATGAAATGAATGATGGCTCTGGTTATCCTAATGGATTAAAAGAGGATAGCATTGATGAGCTTGCGCAAATCGTAGCTGTCGCTAATGCATTTGATAATCTTTGTCATCCTAATATACCGTCAGAGCAAAAAATCCCATATATAGCTTTATCTCATTTATATAAAAACTGTAAGCACCTTTATAGTAATGAAAATCTGAACATTTTAATCAAGTTCATGGGCGTTTTTCCGCCAGGAACTGTGGTTCAGCTTTCTAATGACATGATTGGGTTGGTGATATCTGTGAATTCAAAGAATATCCTTTATCCTAATGTTCTAATGTATGATGCAAATGTGCCAAGAACTCAAGCTCCTATTATTGAGCTCGCAGGGAAAGACCTGAAAATAGTAAATGCTATTTCACCAAATAAGCTGCCAGATAAAGTCCGTGAGTATTTGAACCCTCGCTCACGTATTTCCTACTTTTTTGATAGTGATGATTAGTTATCCACAGCTTTTTGTGTGTAAGTTGTGCTCAAGATGTGTCCGGGTTGTGGGGGATATCTAGGTCGGTTTTTTTTTGTCCAATCAGACCTTTTTTACAAGAAAAATGCTTATTTACGCTTGCTAATGTGATTCCGATCCCTATAATGCGTCCTCACTGACACGGCAGAGCCCACAAGGGTTCAAGCGCAATGTCAGTTAGGCTTCTAGCTTAAAAAGATAAATTTGAGAAAGTGTTTGACACTCTCGTTTATCCCGCTAGAATAGCCGCCTCTTCAAGGGAAGCTTAGCAACTTAAGAAGAGAAGCTCTTTAACAATTTAG
>NZ_SYUT01000024.1:0-222674 GCF_005146325.1 Vibrio genomosp. F6
AAATTGTTAAAGAGCTTTAGTATCAAAGGTTTGAACCTAATCAACTCCGACTTCAGTGAACGTTTGAACGTTGCTCTGTGTCGGTGGATGCGCAGTATAGAGAATGAAGAGTTTCGTGCAAGCATTTTTTCAAATAAATTGTTCGTTCGACTACATAACAATCAAAAAGCACTAAAAACGACCAATTAAGCCGCTTTTATTACTTTTCCTGGTAAAAATAGAAAGAAGTACTGAAACAATTGCTGCATAAAGAAGGGAGCAGCCACGTGAAAAACAAACTCCCCTTCCATAAAAGCCACATATGAGTGCCAAAATTAATCAAATTAAAGCTTTCATCACTAATTTCAATGTTAATGACTTATTTATAGCACCAACAGAACATCTGTAACCAATTGTAATTAAGAGCTTTCGGTTGTATTTCCAACATGTAACCAATGCTAGTTCTGAGCAACGGCTTTAACTCTCATTATCTTTTCTCTCCACTTACTACACTGGAGTTATATTCAATTAACCCTTAACAAGGAAATTATTATGGAAAAAGCAATCAATGCTCTTGGTATCGCTATCATTGCAAGCAAATACGCGGGCGTCATACTGTTTGCAGGCTTAACCCTTTCTACTGGCGCTCTTGCCGCTGACGCTTTATACCTGACGGGAGCTGAGAATAACGATTAACAGCCTTACCTAACCTTCTTTTACTTGAGAGTTTTGAGCGACACTTATTTTTTTCTCTTTTACTATCGGTTTTCTAACCACTAGATAAACCGCTATAGCAGCAAGTGTGAAACCAAGCGCACCAAGCCAATCAAAGCTCTCGTTAAACACTAGCCATGCCTGAATGGCAGTGACTGGTGGAACAAGATAAAATGTAGAAGCCACTTTCGATGATTCACCACTTTTCACCATAAATAGCAGTAACAATATGGCGAATACAGATAGCACAATTACCAACCACGCCATTACCGCAAAAAATTCCGGCACCCACATCACTTCCATCGTTTCGGTATTCCAAGCAATCGCGCTAAATAAGATGGCGGAAGCGGCATACTGCACCAGCGCTCCTCCAATCATATCAACATTATGACAGAATCTTTTCTGATACAGTGTCCCCAAAGTAATACCGACCAATGCCGTTAAGGTAAAGCAGATAGCGACCAGTTGATGTTCATCATTTTGCCATTCAACATTTCCCATCAGCACCAATGATATGCCCACGAAGCCAACCATAAGCCCGAACCATTGCGAAGCAATCAAACGCTGATTAGAAAACCCGACTAACAGCACTGCGGTTAAAATAGGCTGAATACCAACCAATAATGCACAAAGCCCGGCAGGCATCCCCATCGATATGGCTTGATACGTCCCCCCTAAGTAGCAACCATGGATCAGCAAACCAACAACAGATGCGTGTAATAAATCTTTTCCCATTGGGATTCGGCGACGCATAAATGCAATGAGCACGATAAATACGGCTACGTTTGCCATCATTCTTAGTGAGAGTAGTGTTGCAGGCTCTGCATATTGCAAACCAAACCGAGCGCCAACGAAGCCTGAACTCCATAAAACCACAAAGATAACGGGTATCAATTTCACCCACATAAAAACCTCTAGCAAGTCATCACATTATATTGCTAATGTAGTTAGGTACAGTTGGGATAAAAAGACACAGTTTTGGCTAAATGATTGGGTACAGAATGAAAGAGAACACCAAATACCAAGATGTTGAAGCGCATATTCGTCAATTGATTCATGCGGGTACTTTGGTCGAGCATGACAAATTGCCCTCTATACGCCATTTATCTCAACAGCAGCAGGTAAGCAGGAATACGGTTATTAGGGCTTATCAAGAGTTAGAAGCCGCTGGAATTGTCTATCCAGTTCCTCGTTCTGGCTACTGTATTCAGCAAAAGCCGCTTCCTGAATTCACTTTAGTCAGCGATCCTAACCATGTTGATCTCCTCTCTGTCACTAAGTCGATTTTGGCTCAGCCTCTTATCGAGCATACGATGCCTGCCGGTTCTGCTCATCCCAATATCGATGGTCCTGCAATTCGCAGTTTGTATGCAGAGATAGGACGTCATAGTCGTTATCAAACTCAGATCCCCAGCCACTATCAGTTACCACCGGGGAATAGCACCTTAATTAAGCAACTCATTAAGATCACCCAAGATTGCGGCATCACCGCGCATTCAAATGAAATATCGATCACTCACGGAGCCCAGCAAGCGATCAGTCTCGCATTGCGCGCGCTAACGAAACCGGGTGATATCGTGATTGTGGAATCCCCGTGCTATTTCGGCAATTTGCTACTTATGGAATCTTTAGATCTACAGGTTATCGAGATCCCTAGCAGTATTGATTCTGGTATTGATATTAAGGCATTAAAAGAAGCGATAAGTCTGTGGGATATCGCGGCGATACTCGTCACTCCCAATTTTAATAATCCAACAGGATCTCGTATGCCATTGGCAGCAAGGCAAGCTTTATTGGATGAATCGCAGAATATCCCCATTATCGAAGACGATGTTTTTGGCGCTTTATCCTTTGACGCGCCGCTTCCGAGTTTAAAATCCTTAGATAAAGACAATCGTGTCATCTATTGCAACTCATTATCTAAAACGTTGGATTCACGGTTACGTGTTGGCTGGATCTTGGCGGGGCAGTATCAGCGTAAAATAGAGAAGTATCTTATCAGCGACAATATGGGTAGCTTGAATCTCATGCAATCGGCGCTTGGTGAGTTTCTTACTACAGGAAAATACCGTCAGCATTTAAGCAAGATGAAGAAGCATTACCACAGCAATCAAAAGAGATTTTCGACGCAATTGATCAAAGCCTTAAGCCAGCACGACAACTTACGAGGTCAATTTCAGCTCAGTCGGCCACAAGGCGCGTTCTTATCTTGGTTGATATTGCCACCAGCAGTCGATAGCTACGCGATATATCAAGAGTGCTTAAAAGCAAAAGTGAGTGTATTACCAGGCACAATCTTCGGCACTCACGACCAGTACAAACACTGCATCCGATTCAGCTGTGCCTCATATCAAGATAACGATAAATGGGCAGAAGGTGTTGAACGCTTTGCCAATATTGTTGCCACTCATCTTACAGAGCAGGGATAAACATCAGTTCTATTTGACTTCAACAGCCGATCGCGGTTACATACGCGTCTTGAATCTGTATGGTATTACCATCAGCAATACACCCACTTTATAGCAAGGCGATTTATCCATGCGTGCATTTGTTTTAAGAGCTCGTTCCGCTCCAACAGAGAGCCATCTTCTATTGGAATCTGTCGGTCAAGAAGCCCATACCGAAATTTTGGCTCATACATTGATGAACACCATTTTTGTGGCTCAATCGCATCGCAAAGACGTTATCGTTCACCTTGTATTGGAAAGCACGAAAGACTTCTCTCGCACGATTACCTTCAACTCAAATGACATCACTAATATTGGCGGCTTTCATGAGTCCATACTATTAGCGGCAGTCGCAAGAGCACTCGATGCATCTAAAGGCATGACCAAAGAGCAAGAGCGCCAAGTTGAGCCTGGGGTGACTGTTCGTACGATTAGTTTTGAGAAACTGATTAAAGAGTTAGCAGAAGATTATCAGCTGTATATGCTAGATAAGAAGGGAGACTCTGTACGTGATATTGAGTTGGCTCACAACCCTTGTTTCTTATTAACCGATCATATTCCAATGCCTAAAAAAACCTACAACAGCATGAAACGTTTGGGGACTGAAATGATAAGCCTTGGACCAAATATGTTGTTTGCGTCCCAATGTGTCACGTTAATTCAAAACGAATGGGATATTGCAGGGATCGAGTAAACGGGCACGATTCCGATCAACCGAATACAAGGTGATCAATAATAAGAGCCAAAAGTAGAAGCATCGAATATCAATTATTCCGGTGCTTTTTTGTTATAAAAAAAACCTTCATATCGATACATGGATTTAAATTTCTATAGCCATTCACCAAACAGGCTGCGAAACACACCTCTGATAATGTCAATGAATACTTTACAAAACATGCGGTTAATTTACTCAAATTGACGTTTACTATACTCATATCTCGGTAAGATGATCCTGTCTTCTAGAGGAAGAAACAAAGACCAAAAATCAGTAGTTTTTGCATGTCGATCTCTAGGTAAATATGGATCTATCAATGAGGTAATTAACATGAAAAAATTAATCGTACTAACAGCAGCTCTAACACTAAGCTCAACAGCATTTGCAGCAACGATAACGAACAGTGCGGACTCAAAGATTAAAACTCAAGGATATGAGACACAGCAACAAGCTTTTGATGCTGGATTTAAAGTCATGGATGAAATTAACTCAATGTCTCCGCGTGAGCTCAACAACAAGCTCAATGTGCTAGAAAACCAAATGATCACCAACAGTCTAAAAGTAACAGACGTAGAAGTGACCACCCAAGCATTCGCTAATAATTCACATAAAATCGAATACCGCGCGATTGTCGATGTCAATTATCAATACGAACATCTCGAATATCACCGCGATTAATGATGGCATTATTATTCCGTTCACGAACTGATAATCGTGCCCACACTAAAAAATCCCCAAACGTTCATTTGGGGATTTTTGATTGTAATGATTTAGTGAAAATCAGCTCTACAGAAGTACATTCATCACTAGCATTGCGCCAAAAGCATTCAGTACTGAAATGACAATCATCACTGGAATGTAACGACCTTCCGTGCCGATCGCGCCCATGATTCGTCCCATGTATTGAACTTGAGAGCCCATAAGGTAAATAGCCGGCGCTAAAATAGCGATGTGCGTACCATTCAAGATACCTTGGTCAAATAGAGTAATAACCACACCAACCGCGCCGCCCATCGACATCCAAGCACCAATCAATACCGCCGCAGCTTCACCCGGAAGACCAAAAATCGCCATTATTGGAGAGAACACGGTTCCCATCAAATCGAGCGCACCAGTAATTTGCAGAACTTTGATGAAAACAAATGCCATCAATACGTTAGGAACAGTAGAAGTCGTTGCGATTACCCAACCTTTTTTAGCGCCCTCAACAAATATATCAGTCACCATCGGTTTCTTTGCTTTAATGTCGCTCATTATGCTGTCTCCTCTTTTAGTTCTGCTGACTGGTCATTGTTTTGGTTGTCTTTGTCTTCTTTTCCTTCTGTTAGATTTAAATAAACACGGAACAGGTTGGCACCGACAAATTTGAAAACGAACATAACAATAACAGCAAGGCCAATAGAAGAAGTGACCGCTAACGATCCGTCAGCCATCGTTAGGGTAAAGAGCACGGCACCAGATGAGAAGAAGTTAACAATGGTCGCGCCAGCAGTGAATTGGAACATAGTGAAGATATCAGTTTCACGTTTCGTTAGGTGCCCTTCATCTTTCAGTTGTCGAGTCATTGCGGCCCCTGCATCCGTACTTTGCAAAGAGGCGATCATCGCTAGACCCGAGCTTCCCGGAATGCCCATCAATGGACGAAGAAGTGGTGTCAGAATTTTACGAGCAGCATCAAGTGCGCCGTAATGCTCCAGCACATTGATCATACCAAGAGCAAACATAACGGTCGGGATCAGAGTAAAAGCGAAAATGAAACCATCACGCGCACCATTACCGCCTTTACCACGCAGTGATGTGGTTGCCGCTTCAATGCCATCGGCGGTTTCCGTTACATTGTAAGCAACTTTACCAAAAGCGCCATTAAGAGTGGTGAAATCTAACGCTCCATACCAGTCCGTTGATTTCATTAGGCCGGAGAAAAACACTACGGCAAAGGCGAGAGCAATATAGCTCCCAATCGTGACCTTTCGGTCGGTTTGAGTTTGATTCGTCATCGTAATACCTATGAGTTATATAGAACAGGAACTACGCGCATAGTGCATACAATACGTGCCACACTATATGACCAAAATCAAAGATAGGCTGTGAAAACGTTAAAAATGAAATGTATGATTTCAAAATGTGATAATCAGCATAATTAACCATATCAAGAACAACAACTAATCAACAAAGGATATATAACTACTTAATCTTTCTTCTATGGAATAAATCAAAATGTACAACAGAGATGCCAGAAAAATACTGACCGCATAAACATCATACTTGCGTTTACTTTAACTTCGACTCGCTTCACTATGTTTGCTTCAATCATCTTTAGATCCAACTCCAGTGCTTAGCGAATTAAAAAACATAGGCAATTTATGATATTTGACTGGTTAGATCCCACCGTTTTAACGGCAATTTTCCTCATTTTTTTGGGATCATTCGTACAAACTGCGATTGGTTTTGGGCTAGCGATCGTTGCCGCCCCTCTGCTATTTCAACTATCGCCAGATTATGTTCCTGCGCCAATTTGCTTGGTCGCGCTATTCATTTCTATTTTAAATGCACTCAGACATAGAGCGAATGTCTCGATTGGTGGACTAAAAATGGCCCTTATTGGTCGAGTACCCGGCTCAATTGCAGGTGGAATGTTACTATTAGTGGTATCAACGGATGTGTTGTCTTTATGGCTAGGATTTTTAGTTCTATTTGCGGTAATGGTCAGCATGCTTCCTTTTCGAATTGAACCCACACCGATCAGAATGGGGATTGCAGGTTTTTTCTCTGGATTTTTTGGCACCAGCTCTTCCATCGGTGGACCACCAATGGCGCTTCTTTTACAACACCAAGACGCAAACCAACTCAGAGGGAACCTTTCTGCTTTCTTTGTGTTTAGCTCTCTAATTTCATTAATTGTGCAGATCCCCATTGGTTTCTTTACTCTGCATCACGTGTTTATCACAATTCCTCTCATCCCCGCCTCATGGCTCGGATACAAATTAGCTATAATGACCACACAGAGCCTACCTAAAGAAAAGATTCGGACTGGAGCTTTAATTTTGTGCTTAGTCAGCGGGCTAACCGCAATTTGGCAAGGGTTTTTAGCTTAATCGTAGGGTCTAATTGATCCCGTTTTAAGTCACCAATCGATAGGCAGCCATTGAGGCTGCCTTGATAATACGATACGCAATTGCAGCGGCTTAGAACTTGTAACCACCACCAATCATAAATACCCAAGGGTCTATTTTAACTTTTGTCGTTTGTTTTGCCCCATTAAACTTATAATGTGCATCGGTTTCAATATCTGCATACCAGATTGACGCATTCAAGAACCAATCTTCATTTACCATGTAATCGGCACCCGCATTGACCGCAAGCCCCCAAGAGTCATCTAATGATAGATCACTTAACCCTGCTGATTTAGCTTTACTATTAAACCCTTCACTGAAAAAAGTCGTGTAATTGATACCAGCACCGACATAGGGGCGGAAAGTACTTTCACGGGTTCCAAAATAGTATTGCAGCATAAAAGTAGGCGGGAGGTGATCAACATCCGCAATATCACCCAATCCAGCTAAATCAGTAGAAATGGTATGGCTAAAAGGGGTCGCGGCAAGAACTTCAAAGCTAATATTATCCGTAAACATATAACCAAGAGTTAAGCCTAGCTGCATATTTGAGTCGACTTCAAGCTCTTCATTCGAACCCAGAATACCTGAACTACTATCGTTTGGAACGACTCCAGCAAGCCCTGCACGAACAATAAAATCCCCCTCTTTATGGGCAGCGACATTCGTGGAAGCTAACGCAGCGAGGACGGCAAGACTAAACATTGTTTTTTTCATTATGATTTCCTTTGTAGGGCTAAATAGTTGTTTTTATTAATTTGCGCGCAAAGTAGCATATAAAAACCACATTTTTTTGATGGAAATCAATTTGTAACAAAAACTTAAACATAGATTGCATATATGCAACATTGATCACGAATGTTATGCAAAATACCTACATATATGTAGTGCAAGCTTTACGTGTATCACATCCCATTCTACTGGCTCGATCTCTCAAACATTAGCTCGATCTCTCAAACATTAAAGTGAATTGATGCCCGATAATTCACTGCATTTGTGCGACAAACTCAATGATAAAATTAAATGATGAAGTGGGTTGCTGCGGATAAAGAGAAGAGTTTTGTTCTGGCAACAAAAAAGCGAGCACTTGTTGAATGCTCGCTTTTGCGGTATGTATGCTAATTAAGCCTACAAGATTAATCTACATAGTCTTCAGAATCAGGACGAAGTTGGAATTGCACGCCCATTAAGAAGTTACGTAAAATCTGGTCTTTACATTCACGATAATTTTTATGATTTGGCTTACGGAAGAATGCGCCTAGCTCATGCTTGCTCATGTCGAAATCTACCAGTTCCATTACATTTAGAATGTCTTCTGTTTTCATATTAAGGGCGATACGCAGTTTCATGAAAACCATATTATTGGTTAGACGATTTTCTGGCTCAGGCTGTGCACCTTCTCGCTTACCACGTTTTAAATTAATAAGACCATTCAAGAAGATCGCCAATTCACGATCGCGGCATTTTACGTAATCAGAATCATCTTCTTTTTTTAACCAGTTGCTTACCTGCTCACGTGTTACTTCAAGATCTGCTTGAGCAAAAATCTTAATCATCTGAGCATCTTTAAAATCAAAAGTGTAGCGAATACGGCGTAAAATGTCGTTATTAGTCACGGATAGTCCTAATGTAAAAGGCAGCACCCTCATTATTAATGGCTAGCGAACAATAATACGGCTAACAAAAGGCTGCACTGCAAGTAAGTAGCCGCGCACTCTAACAGATATTGATTCTAAATAGGGTTATATTTGCTCAGTTGAGAATTTTTTATGCTGCTACCTAGATTGGCGTAATGTTATTACTGATACTTTTTTGATTAAACTAACCGCATTAATTGGATTCACTTCACACTTAGGCTCTTGATTTACTACTAATATTTATTTGTTGCCTTTATCCGGAGTCAGTAGACATGCATGTTCAGAAATCACCTTTTAGTCTTCCTTCTATCATTACTATTTTCGCCACAAGTTTACTCATGTTGATGTCTCCGTCGGTGCTTGCTTCCTCTACAAGTTCAGGACTCAATTCTCCTCTTGATTTAACGCAGTCCACAATCGGTTATGCCGCGATTGGGATTTTTGTGGTGGCTTATACCTTAGTCATGCTTGAAGAGGTGCTAAAGCTGAGAAAGTCCAAGCCCGTTCTGCTTGCTGCGGGGTTAATCTGGATCATGATCGGCTATGTCTACCAGCAGCATGGCAATATCGACGTCGCACAACAGGCGATTGAACATAATTTACTGGAATACGCGGAATTACTGCTCTTCTTACTCGTGGCCATGACCTACATTAGTGCGATGGAAGAGCGTCGTCTTTTCGATGCGCTTCAAGCTTGGATGGTTGGCAAAGGGTTTGATTTTAGATCCTTGTTTTGGCTTACCGGCTTTCTCTCATTTTTTATTTCCCCTATTGCCGATAACTTAACCACCGCTCTTTTAATGTGTGCTGTTGTTTTAAAAGTGGCGGGGAGTAACGTACGTTTCGTTAATATCGCCTGTATCAATATTGTGATTGCCGCCAATGCGGGGGGCGCATTCAGTCCTTTTGGTGATATTACCACTCTAATGGTGTGGCAAGCGGGCCATGTGAATTTCGCTCAATTTCTTCCGCTCTTTTTACCTTCAGTGATCAACTATCTTGTACCAGCACTGATCATGTCCTTCTTCATTCCGAGAACGAAGCCAGATACCATCCATCAAGAAGTTGAGCTAAAACGTGGGGCAAGACGAATTGTTGGATTATTCATTCTCACCATTGCTACCGCGGTGGCTTTCCATGCAGTGCTACATTTCCCTCCTGTGATTGGAATGATGATGGGCCTCGCTTATTTACAATTTTTCGGCTACTTCTTAAGACAGACCCTACCCATGTCGTTAGCGAAGAAGAAAGCGATAGCCATCGCCAATAATGATGAAGCGGCTTTAAAAAGAATAGGCTCTGTCGTTCCTTTCGATGTATTTAGGCGTGTTTCACATGCCGAATGGGACACTTTGTTGTTTTTCTACGGCGTGGTGATGTGTGTCGGTGGACTAAGTTTATTGGGGTATTTAGGGTTAGTTTCAGAGGTGATGTACACCCAGTGGGATCCCGTTTGGGCTAATGTAATGGTTGGCATACTGTCTGCCATTGTCGATAACATTCCTGTGATGTTTGCCGTTCTGACTATGGAACCTGTAATGTCGATGGGGAACTGGTTATTAGTCACGCTCACCGCAGGGGTTGGAGGAAGTTTGCTCTCTATCGGTTCTGCGGCTGGAGTGGCTTTAATGGGAGCTGCGCATGGAAAATACACCTTCTTCGGCCACTTAAAGTGGGCTCCAGTGATCATGCTTGGTTACGCGTCCAGTATTGCTGTGCATTTAATGCTGAACAGCCATCTGTTTCACCAATAGATGATACGTAGGGTTCAGTTAAGATAAGAGCCTTTATTAAGGCTCTATCAATGCTATTTGTTCGGTTGTCCCGCGATGACTTAGTATATGTCGGGGCTTATGGCTTATGGCTATCGAGTGATTCAACTAGTGAGAATAGAGAACAGCTAAAATTACGATTAATCAGCCCTTAACCATAAACTGCTCATGTTATACATGGCACAAGAGTTACAAGTCAGCCTTGCACCACTCAAATGAATCGACATCACAAGATCATTCCGCTTCTCTTTCGAGCTGTTTCTCAATTTTATATAGACGCTTTTATCTTCTACCGTGTATGGCTTCTCCATGACCTCTCCAGCCATGGTATATCGCATCACGCCATCTTTAAAATGGATGGTATTTGAGTTCTCTTGGTTGCTATACATTCCTTTAAATGCATAGGTTTGAGCGTTTTCCAATCGCTCAATCTTCTCTTCTGAACACCCTGAAAGCAATAAAGCCGCTAAACTAAGAAGAGATAAGGACAAACTCGGTTTTATATTCATAACACTCCATATCAATCACTATAAAACACCTTCTAATTGTAACAATTTTTCTTTGATTTCGATACCACCCGCGTAGCCCGTTAACTTACCATTTTTACCAATCACTCGATGGCATGGAACAATAATCGAAATTGGATTTTTTCCATTCGCTAACCCTACCGCCCTCATCGCTTTAGGGTTATCAATTTCATTGGCGATATCTTGGTAACTCCATGTTTCTCCATATGGAATTTTCATCAACGCATCCCAAACCCGTTGCTGAAATAAGGTTCCCTTAGCCGCAATTGGCAATTCGAAATGGGTCCTTTCTCCTGAAAAATATTCACCTAATTGCTTCATTGCACTGACCAAAACCGGATGATGATCGTCCTTCAATCCTATGTCATCAGGTTGCGTAGTTTGCGTCTCAAACCAAGCGCCAAGTACCCCATCATCACACGCTTGTATTGTCATTGTGCCCATCGGGCTTTGATAGTGCGTAAATACGTTCATCTCTATAAATTCCAGCAGTGAAAAGTCGCGTAACTACCCCACGGGGCGACGGATTTTTGGTTTAAATTGGTATATTCAATCATGGCTTTTTTAACCACTAAATCTGTATCTAAAAAACAATCTGATTGAGATAGCCCACGCAACAAAGCGTAATTAATCGTCCACGGGCCAATCCCTTTTAATGATAACCACTCAGATGGGTGTTCATCAAAACTCTCGCACATATAGCGTGCGAATCTACTTAAAGTTTCCTTGCGACTATTTGGCATACGCAAAAAACTGACATCGCTCGAAGCCACTTTTTCCGGCGTGGGAAAGTACATGGCAGACTCTGTCTGTTCACCTAAAGTATCCACTAACAAATTCAGTTGCCCAATCGCGGCTTTCACTGATACTTGCTGCCCTAGAATAGCTCTAACGCCGGCCTCCCATGCATTCCATACACCGGGAATTCGCAAGCCATGCTCTTTTATCAAGCCCGGCGCACTCTGCTCTAACTGTTCTTCGATGCTGTGAATATCAATATCCAAATCAAACATTCTGCGCAGTTGGCTCACAAGATTTTGTAACTGAGTCATATCATCTAGCTCAAAGCTAATATCCAAAACGTCGCTTTTTCCTAACGAGGCTTTGAACCAACCTTTTACCCCATTAATGATAAAGTGACGTTGATAGCTATTTTCATCCACTATTTCAATGCTGGATATTGCTCTGAGTCGGTAAAAGTTCAGCATATGCTGCCAGTTAAATGGGGCACGGAAAGCCAAGCTCAATTGGTGAGTTGATTGTTTCATGTTGGTATTTTTTCTCATTTGGCTCGGTGTCAATTTAAGGTATTTTTTGAAGGCATCATTGAAACGGCGAATGCTGTTAAACCCACAGGCAAAACTCACGTCTCCAATGCTCATCGAACTGGTATGAAGCAACTGCTTAGCAAACATAAGTTGATGATACTGAGCATACTGCTTTGGCGACATGCCTAAGTGTTTATCAAACAGTTGCCTCAAATAACGATCTGAGATCCCTAGTCGCTTCGCCAATTCAGCCAAAGATTGTGTTTGTAATTCACCACGCTCAATCATCGTAATTGCACGCTGAAATGTCGTCTCTGTCCCTTTCCACGCCCATGAATGTGGGGCGCTATCAGGTCGGCAACGTAGACATGGTCGATACCCTGACTGCAACGCCTTTATTGCATGGTGATAATATTCAACATTCTCTTCTTTGGGCATCACTGCAGGACAGATTGGGCGACAAAAAATGCCCGTCGTTTTGACAGCAATATAAAACTGTCCATCGAAACGAGGATCTCGCGCTTTTCTCGCTTTTTGACACTCTTCAATACTCAGCCTACTTTCTACTTCCATCTTGCGCTATCCAAGTTCCTTTAGAGACATATTAAGTGTATCGCGAACCATCGCCTTGAATAGCCATTTTCGGAACTAAACCTAAAAATAGTAGAACACTGCTCACTATTCACCTTTCTCTAATCTCTAATAACCAATCACTAATCACTAATCACTAATCACTAATCACTAATCACTATTAGCGTCAGAGACCTCAGAGACAAAAAAAGCCACATAATGATGTGGCTTTGATTAGGCAGATCTTCGCCTTATGTTCAGGCGTTTTAGCGCGACGTTACACTTTGAAATAGCGCAATTGATCTTTTAGTACTTCAGATGCTTCGGCCATCGATTGACTCTCTTGAGCCAGTAATTGAGAAGCTTGTTTGACTTCATTCGCTGATAGATGAATGCTGCTTACATTTTGATTCATCTCTTGAGCAACCAAACCTTGTTGCTCTGATGCCGCTGCAATTTGAGCGACCATATCATTAGAAACCACCAGCTCTTCAACCATTAACGCGAGCTGAGCTTGTGTCTCTTTCGCTTTAGCCACACTCGCTTCCACTTTACTGTGGCTGCTTTGCATAGTATTGGCAGTATTGGTGGTTCTCTCGATTAATGCATCAATGGTTTCTTGCACTTCTGAGGTTGAGTTATGGGTACGACTGGCTAGGTTTCGAACTTCATCGGCAACCACTGCGAAACCTCGACCTTGCTCCCCAGCCCTTGCAGCCTCAATCGCGGCATTTAATGCTAGCAAGTTGGTTTGATCTGAAACGTCAGAAATCACATTTACTACCGAGCTAATTTCATCCACACCACTTTTTAACTGAGTCACAAGATTATCTGCGACCGCGATATTGTCTGACACTTCGGCAATCGTATCCGTCGTCGCACGCATATTGCCGCCACTCACCTCTGCATGAGAGGTCGCAGTCGCCGTTGATAGCGCGGTTGTCTCTGCATTATGAGCAACGTCTGAGATGGTCGTGCTCATCTCTGTCATTGCAGCTGAAAGCTGTTCAAGCTGCGTATACTGAGAATAGACACTGGTTGCGGCTTCTTCACTAGCGGAAGCGATACTTTGCGCCATGCTGGAAGAGAGAACAGCAGATTCATTCGCCGATTGAAGCGTTTGTTGCAGTTTAGCCAGCATGCGATCGATCTCGCCTCCAACCTCTCCAAGCTCATCTTTTCTTTTAAAGTTAAGCCTTACGGTTAAGTCACCATCAGCAATACGGTGGGTTTTACCAATCAGGTTATGCAGTGGGTTAACTATATTTGTCGAGATCACAAACCCCATTGCGAGTAATACTACGGCAAGGATCACCGCAACAATCAACCCTTGTATCGCATTCGCAAAAAAGGTTTCTTGTATATCGGCAACTAAAATCCCAGAGCCAACAATCCAATCCCATTGAGAAAAATAGATCACATAAGAAATTTTATCCTTCAACTCACCGGTTGAACTTCTCCATTGATAGTCTAAAAAGCCATGTTGAGTCGTTTTGGCTATTGTAGCCATCTCTTGCCAATGATACTTCCCAGCACCATCTTTGAACCCCTGAGCATTTTGTCCAATCAACTCTGGTTTAATCGGATGCATTAAGACGTTTAACGCTGGATTGGTAACCCAAAAGTAGTTTGTCTCATCGAAACGAATTTGCTTAATGGCGTCTAGTGCCATCGATTTCGCAACCTCTTCTCCAAGTTCACTGCGCTGCTGGTAAAAATAGTCCACCAACTTCACGACCGTTTCCACTTGAGATGACAATTTACCTTCTCTTTCTAGGTAAGAGGAACTCCGTTGCTCATTTAAGTTATACAAACAGGTCGCAATGATCATCGTCACTGCTGCCATTACTATTGCTAATAGTTTATTTTTCACCGATAAATTACTTAATTTCATACCAAGCCTACCCAACGTCAATTGTTGTTTTATTTTTGTTTTTATATTGTGGCAGAACTTGTAATTTATCGTGATGACTTTGGTCTTATTTTGTGATGAACAATGAATGCTGTTTCACATTTTTTTGACATGTCGCTACATTCGCATTCCTCCATCGATTTCGAGCACTCTTCCGGTAAAGTACTCATTTTCAAATATATATTTGGCCGCATGGGCAATCTCAGCAGAATCACCTATTCGCCCCACGGGTATCATTGCTTTCAAGCGATCTACTGCTTCAGGTTTCAGCTGTCTTGCCATCGCAGTATCCACAACTCCTGGAGCAATAGCGGCAGCGCGAATGCTATAACGAGCAAGCTCTTTCGCCCAACATGTCGCCATACTTGCAACGGCTGCTTTAGATGCAGAATAATTCGATTGACCAATATTCCCTGAACGAGCAACACTCGAAATATTGATAATGACACCCTTACGTTTCGTTTCGATCATTTTGGCGGCGGCCTCTCTCCCACATAAGAATGTCCCGACCAGATTCACGTTAATCACCGCATTAAACTGATCCAAAGACATCTTATGTATCTCGCCCTCTTTCACCTTGACTAACAAGCCATCTCTTAGCACGCCAGCATTATTGATTAAGCCATCAAGTTGCCCGAAGTCCTCGACAATTTGATTGAACACAGCTTCGACTTGAGGCTCACTTGTCACATCAACAGCATAGGTACGAGAAGTGACGCCAAGCGCCAAACACTGCTGTTGTGTCTCTTGTAACGCTTGCTCATTGATATCAAGTAGGGCAAGTTCAGCTCCAGATTGCGCTAAGGTTATCGCCATCGTCTGCCCCAAACCTTGTCCTGCCCCCGTAATCGCAACGACACTCTGTTTCAAGTTCATAGATAAATCTCCTTACCGATACCGCTTTAGTGGTGGTAATAATGGTTGCTACTGCGAGGTAAACTCAATGCCTAATTGTGCGAGTGGATGCTGTTCTTTGCTCCACAACGAAGTGAATAGTGCCTCGATCAGATCAGCATCCACATCACCAACGCTGCTAAATAACCATTGAGGTTCACCACTTTTATCAATTAACCGCGCTCGAACGCCCTCTTGAAATTCTCCCAAAATTCCACAATGAGCCGACAAGCCGAGTTCCAGTCGAAAGCAATCGGCTAAGGATAAATGATGGTGTTGAGTCATTTGTCGAAAACAGATGTGCGCGGTGATAGGGCTGCCTCCTTTCAAGGCGTGTTTGGCAGAATCGAGCCACTTATGTGTCGATTCCGAATCGGGGGAGATCGCTAATATGTTGCGTCGAATCGTCTCTAAATCTGTTGAATCGCAGGCTTGCTGGATCTCAGAAAAATAGTGCATCAATTGATTTTCTGGCTTGTGGTCTATGGCCTGCTTGGCTAGCGAGTTAAGCAACGTCGTGAGGATGGAATGATGATCGTTATGCTCTTGCCAAGAAGTGGCTTGTAACTGTGCAAGCAGGTGATCTTTAGCCTCAGGAAGAAGCAAATGATCCGCAAGATGAATATCGACCGCATCCGTTGCATTGACTAACGCGCCGGTAAGACCTAGAAACAAACCAATACCCGGTTCTAATCGATTTAGAAACCAAGTTCCACCCACATCAGGATACAGACCGATGTTTATTTCTGGCATGGCTAAACGGGATTTAGGCGTCACTACTTTGTGGCTCCCTCCCATAAATAGCCCCATTCCACCACCCATCACTATGCCTTCCCCCCACACGACAATAGGTTTGGGATAGGTATGGATCAGATAATCACACTGATACTCAACCGTAAAATATTGAATACAAAATGCTTGTGCATCTGCTTTAGATTCATCACGCATCACGTTATGCATTTTGCGGACATCCCCTCCAGAACAAAAAGCTTTCTCACCCGCCCCCTGTAATAAAATGCAGACAATTTTGGGATCGTATTTCCACAGATCTAACTGATCTTTTAACTGCATTAACATATCGAAAGTTAATGCATTCAGAGAAGTTTCATTTTCCAGAGTCGCAATCCCAACACTGTGCTTTTCATCGTCACATTGCCATTCAGTAAAGCTGACCTTACCTGTCATATCGCCTCCTTTATTTACAGAATTTCAGCCCCATCAGCTAACAGTCGTCTTGCGATAATTAAACGCATGATTTCGTTCGTACCTTCTAATATCTGATGCACTCGAACATCTCTGAAGTAACGTTCAAGTGGATACTCTTTGATGTAACCATAGCCGCCATACAGTTGTAGCGCTTGATCACACACTCTAAATCCGACGTCGGTGGCAAATCGTTTAGCCATCGCACAGTAAGCCGTTGCTTCAGGATCTTGACGATCCAATTTACTGGCCGCATATCGAACTAACTGCCTTGCAGCCACTAACTCTGTCGCCATATCCGCGAGCTTAAATTGCAGCCCTTGGAATTGATCCAAACTTCTGCCGAACTGCTTACGCTCTTTCATGTACTGAGTCGCTTGATTCAACGCTTGCTGCGCCGTACCTATAGAACAGGTCGCGATGTTAATTCGCCCACCATCGAGACCTTTCATCGCGAATGTAAAACCCAGCCCTTCTTCTCCCAGTAAATGACATGCAGGAATAGACACATTTTCAAAAGTAATCGAGCGTGTTGGTTGGCTATTCCACCCCATTTTTGGTTCTTTTCGCCCGTAACAGATCCCTGTGGCATTCGCCGGAACCACAAAAGCAGAAATACCCTTTGCCCCCTTGCAAGCCTGATTTTCCGTTTTACTGTCATCAGCTTCTGTACGAGCCATCACCACTAAAACGTCAGTTTCACCAGCCCCCGAAATAAAGCTTTTGCCGCCGTTGATGATGTACTGCCCATCCACTTTTTGGGCTCTGGTGACCAATGACGCAGCATCCGATCCTGCATTTGGCTCAGTTAAGCAGTACGATCCTAGCCAATCTCCCGAGATCAGTTGAGGACAGAACTCATCTTTCACGTCTGAAGTTGCGAAGCTCGCGATCATCCATGTCACCATATTGTGAATCGTCATGAACGCGGTGGTTGAGGTGCACCCCATCGCCAACTGCTCAAAAATAATCGACGAATCGAGCCTGCTCAAACCTAGTCCACCACTCTCTTCCGGCGTGTAAAGGCTCAAAAATCCTAGCTCCCCTGCCTTTTTTAAAACATCTTTAGGAAAGTGGTGTTTTTCATCCCATTCAGCCGCCATTGGACTCAATTTATCCATCGCAAATTGATGAGCGGTACCAGAAAACAGTTGTTGATCTTGATTGAGTTCAAAATCCATACATCGCTCCTTCTCGGTTTATTCGCAACCTCGCTTCCTATGTCTCGTCCTAGACTTCAATCCCCACAGCAATCGCTTCTCCACCGCCAATACACAAGGAAGCAATACCCCGCATCACTCTATCGTGAGGTTGATTTGAAACCGAAGATTGAAGCTTTTTTAACTGCCTTAAGCTATGGACTAAAGTCACCAAAATACGAGCCCCACTTGCACCAATAGGGTGTCCAAGCGCACATGCTCCACCTTTGATATTGACCTTGTTGGTATCTAGACCAAAATGTTGAACGGCAATTTGAGTGACTACGGCAAAAGCTTCGTTAATTTCCCATAAATCCACTTCATCCACAGACCAATCTAGCTGAGAGAGCAGTTGCTCCATGGCATACACAGGTGCAAGGGTAAATTCAGAAGGTTTTCGAGCATGAGTAGCATGGCCTTTAATCACCGCCAATGATGTTAACCCTTGCTGCCTTGCCAAATTAGAATCCATAACAATTAACGCTGCGGCTCCATCCGAAATGGCACTGGAATTAGCGGCTGTCACCGAACCAATCGTGGAAAAGGCGGGACGTAAACGGGGGATTTTATCGAGACTAATTTCCGTTGGGTGCTCATCAAAATCGATAATTTTCTGTGACGGTTTTTGTGCTGTGTTGGTAGACGTCTTTGCCGTTGATGTCTCCTTAATTAGTGCGATTTCATCAGCAAATAACTGCTGTTGCTGCGCCTCTAACGCTCGGGTCACCGACATGGTCGCCCACCGATCCATCTGCTCGCGCGTAAAATGCAATTTATCAGCAGTATGCTGTGCATAGACGCCCATCAGCTCTCCGTCGTAGGCATCTTGCAAGCCATCTAAAAATAGATGGTCATCCGTACTTTTGTGCCCTAAACGCATACCACTTCGGGCTTCTTTAAGCAGATAAGGGGCGTTGGTCATGCTTTCCATACCACCAGCAATCGCACATTGAATGGAGCCTGATAAAATCAGATCATAGGCCAGCGCAACCGACTTCATACCAGAGCCACAAACTTTGTTGATGGTGGTACAACCGACAGAATAAGGCAATTGCGCTCCGAGAGCGGCTTGTCGTGCAGGGGCTTGCCCACATCCAGCAGGTAGAACACAGCCCATGAATACTTCATCAATTGAATCAACAGAGATAGGAATCGACTCAAGCGTCGAACGGATGGCAAACGAGCCTAATTTTGGCGCAGAATATGCCTTCAACATACCTTGAAAGCTGCCTTGGGGTGTGCGTTTTGCGGCGACAATCCATATCGACTTTTCCATTTATCTGTCCCCATCGATTGAGTTCTGATCAATGTTTTCTGCATAACGCCTTCAGAGCTAGCCTCAAAAAAAAGCGGTTACTTTTTGCACTGCCCTTGCTTGACGTTTACGTAAGCATAGCACTAACATTTACGTAAACGTCAAGAAACAAAATTTCAACACACTTAGGGGAGCACCCACCTTTTAGGGGGCAATCGAAGGTCAGTTAACGGTTTTTCTCGGCATGACGTAGTTGGAGGCGACCATTAAATGGAAAGTTTCAAAATTAGCGAACTGGCGAATGAGTTTGATATCACGACTCGAAGCATCCGATTTTATGAAGACATGGGCCTAATTCACCCCATTCGCCAAAGTGGTATTCGAATCTACCGGCATCGCGATAGAGTCCGCATGAAGTTGATACTTCGTGGGAAACGTTTGGGATTATCGTTAGCAGAAATCAGAGAACTATTTGAGCTCTACGATACCAATCAGAGTGACACTCAGTTAAACAAAATGTTGCTCCTCATTGACGAGAAACAACAGGCGTTACAACGTCAACTGGACGATATCAATGTCGTGATGCATGAACTCAATACCGCCCGAGCACGCTGTCAACAAGCACTGAATGCCCCAAGCCAACAAGACAATACAGACCATGCAGACCATGCAGACCATGCAGACCATGCAGACCATGATTCAGCAACATAATCACCGTGCTTTCATTGGTCAATAACATTCTGGAGAGGCTCTGAAGTTTGGAGATAATCGAGAGTTTAGGAGATAGTATGAATAGCGACTACCGCTCACTTAACTTTGGCCTTGGCGACACTCTCGATATGCTTCGAGAACAAGTAAATGGTTTCGCGACTCAGCACATCGCGCCGATTGCCGCTGAAATAGATAGAGACAACCAATTTCCAAACCATCTCTGGGCACTGTTTGGTGACATGGGGTTACTTGGTGTGACGATCGGTGAAGAGTATGGCGGGGCAAATATGGGATACCTTGCTCATGTCATCACTATGGAAGAGATCAGCCGAGCCTCCGCTTCTGTTGCACTAAGTTATGGCGCTCACTCCAACCTTTGCGTCAATCAGATCTTTCGCAATGGGACGCAACAGCAACGTGAAAAGTATTTGCCAAAACTGATTGATGGTAGCCACATTGGCGCACTCGCGATGAGTGAAGCAAACGCAGGATCTGACGTCGTTAGCATGCAACTCAAAGCGGAGTTAGTAGGTAATCACTATCTTCTCAATGGTTCTAAAATGTGGATCACCAATGGCCCCGATGCCGATATCATAGTGGTTTATGCCAAAACCGATCCCAATGAAACCTCTCATGGCATCAGTGCATTTGTCATTGAGCGCGACTTTGTCGGGTTCAGCCACGCACAAAAACTCGACAAGCTTGGAATGCGAGGCTCAAACACTTGTGAATTAGTCTTCGAAAACTGCCAAGTCCCAAAAGAGAATATCTTAGGCCAACTCAACCACGGTGTGGAAGTGTTAATGAGTGGCTTAGATTACGAGCGTGTGGTGCTGGCCGCTGGTCCACTGGGAATAATGCAGGCATGCCTTGATTTAGTGATCCCCTATGTCCATGACCGAAAACAGTTCGGACGCTCAATTGGAGAGTTCCAGTTGGTTCAAGCCAAAGTGGCCGATATGTATACCCAAATGAATGCAGCACGCGCTTATATTTATGCGGTCGCTTCTGCGTGTGATCGCGGTGAAACCACACGTAAAGATTCTGCAGGCGTGATTTTATACGCTGCTGAACTTGCCACAAAGCTCGCGCTAGATGCCATTCAACTGCTTGGCGGCAATGGGTATATCAACGAATTTCCTGCAGGGCGGCTACTTCGAGATGCCAAGCTATACGAGATTGGCGCTGGTACATCTGAAATAAGACGCATGTTGATTGGACGCGAACTGTTTGAAGAATCCCGTTGATAAGCTCTCAACAAACCGTCACTTAACTCCAAATAAGTGACTCATTGAAAGGAAAGATCCATGGCCATCATTGAAACTAAAGCCAAACCAAAGGATCCGCTTTTTCTCACTAACAAGCGAGTGATGCTTCGGCTGCTTGATAACCTTAACTCTAACCTTGAAATCATCAAACAAGGTGGAGGTGAGGCGGCGTTAGAGCGTCAGCGTCAAAAAGGAAAACTTCCTGTACGAGAGCGCATTGCCACCTTATTAGACCCCGAGACGCCTTTTCTAGAGATCGGTCAATTTGCGGCATGGCGAGTTTATGAACAGCCGATTCCGTGCGCAGGTCTCGTGGCTGGAATAGGCGAAATTGACGGAATCAAATGCATGGTGATCGCCAATGATCCATCCGTTAAAGGTGGAACCTATTACCCATTAACCGTCAAAAAACACCTTCGAGCTCAAGAGATTGCTCAGCGTTGCCATCTCCCCTGTGTTTATCTCGTGGACTCTGGTGGGGCAAATTTACCGCAACAAGCGGATGTCTTTCCCGATAAAGAGCATTTTGGCCGTATTTTCTTCAATCAAGCACGCATGTCAGCCAAAGGAGTTCCACAAATTGCAGTGGTACTAGGGTTATGTACCGCTGGGGGCGCTTATGTTCCTGCCATGGCTGATGTCTCGATTATTGTCAAAAAACAGGGAACTATTTTCCTAGCTGGCCCACCTCTTGTTCAAGCTGCGACAGGCGAAATAGTGACCGCTGAAGAGCTGGGAGGCGCGGATGTTCACTGCAAAAAATCGGGAGTGGCGGATTATTACGCTCAAGATGAGCAGCACGCACTTAACCTTGCCCGACAAGCAATATCTAGCACCAATCAAGCTTCCAACACTTGGCCAATTACGACCTCCAACCCTATCCAACCTCCTCGTTACGACGCTACGGATCTGTATGGCATCGTCAATGCAGATTTGCGTCACCTATTTGATGTAAGAGAAGTGATCGCTCGTATTGTCGACGATTCTGACTTTGATGAATTTAAAGCGTTATATGGACAAACCTTGGTCTGCGGATTCGCCCATTTACACGGTCACCCTATCGGCATCGTCGCCAATAACGGCATTCTGTTTTCCCAATCTGCTCAAAAAGGGGCGCACTTTATTGAGCTATGTGCCAAACGAAAAATCCCACTGCTGTTTCTGCAAAACATTACTGGTTTTATGGTAGGGAAAAAATACGAAGCCGAGGGGATAGCCAAAGATGGCGCTAAGCTTGTTATGGCCGTAGCGTGCGCTGATGTGCCCAAATTTACCGTTATTATTGGCGGTTCTTATGGCGCAGGAAACTATGGAATGTGTGGCCGAGCCTATGATCCAACCATGATGTGGATGTGGCCTAATGCCCGAATTTCCGTTATGGGAGGCGAACAAGCCGCAGGGGTAATGGCACAAGTACAGCGTGATATTAAGCAACGAACCAATCAAGAATGGTCAGCCGAACAAGAGGAGGAATTCAAACAACCGATCATCGATCAGTATGAGACTCAGGGCCACCCATACTTTGCCAGCGCAAGGTTGTGGGACGATGGCATTATTGACCCGAAAGATACCCGTGACATCGTCGGACAAGCTTTGGCGGCATCACTACGTGCACCGATTGTTGAAAGTCAGTTTGGCATTTTCCGGATGTAGCCCTCCCCATCTGAAAATTGAAAGTAGCCAGATGACATAAGAATAATGGCATAAGAATCACGACAAGAAACATTCAAAGATGAAGAAGAGGTGTTATGGATGACAAGCAACCGCCCCCATTTAGCGATTTACTGTGTGATATTGATGCGCGTGGAGTCGCCACGTTAACGCTAAACCGTGTCGATAAGCACAATGCGTTTGACGATCGGCTGATCGACCATTTACTCGCCAAATTGCATGAGCTTGCCACTCACCCTTCAGTGCGAGTTTTACTGCTTAGAGCCAATGGGAAACATTTCTCTGCGGGTGCGGATCTCAACTGGATGCGATCAATGGCAGAAAAAACCTCAGATGAAAATAAGCAAGATGCCACCCAACTGGCGCATCTTATGGCCACGCTCGACAATTTTCCTCACCCAACGATTGCGGTGATACAAGGTTCTGCCTTTGGTGGGGCGCTTGGCCTGATTTGTTGCTGTGACATTGCCATCGCTCAAGATGATTCTCAATTCTGTCTAAGCGAAGTAAAACTCGGCCTCATTCCAGCAACCATTGCTCCCTATCTCTGCCGTGCAATTGGAACCCGCTTGGCGAGACGTTATATGCTAACCGCGGAAAGCATCAATGCCAAAACAGCACTGCACATTGGATTAGTACATAAACTTGCCTGTAACCGCCGAAATACTGAGCAAAAGATCAAACAATTTACCCAATATTTCTTAGCTAATAGCCCTGCCGCATTGCAGCAAGCTAAAGCACTTTGCCAGCGCTGCGCCACACAGCCTATTGATTCAGATTTGATTGAGCATACCAGTCAGTTAATCGCCGACATTCGTGTTTCAGAACAGGGGCAAGAAGGTTTAAACGCATTTTTCGAAAAACGACCTCCTTCATGGAGTGCTCAACCGAAAAAGTCATAGGAGATAAGCGTGACTCTTCCTACAGCAGTGTTAATCGCAGAAATGGGCCCTCGTGATGGTTTACAAAATGAAGTCTCGGTCAGTACCGAAGCAAAAATCGATCTGATTAACCAACTCTCTCTAACCGGGCTAAGGCACATTGAATCTGGTTCTTTCGTCTCTCCGAAATGGGTGCCTCAAATGGCAGATTCAGCCTTAGTGATGGACAAAATTTCTCGCCAGCCCAATGTTACCTATTCTGCACTCACCCCGAACCTACAAGGTTTTGAGCAAGCGATTCAATCTGGTGCTAACCAAGTCGCCATTTTCACATCAGCATCCGAGCTTTTTTGCCAACACAATATTAACTGCTCTATTTCTGAAAGCATCCAGCGTTTTCTTCCTCTGGTGGATGAAGCTCGAAAACTCAATATTCCTGTAAGAGGCTATTTATCTTGTGTCGCAGATTGCCCATACGATGGAACAACACCTCCACAACAAGTCGCGACTGTCGCCCGAGAACTACTTGAATTAGGCTGTTATGAAATATCTCTTGGTGACACCATAGGAACAGGAACGCCACTGCGTATTGCAACTATGTTAGAAGCCGTACACAAGCAGGTGCCACTCAACCAAATAGCAGTGCACTTTCACGATACTTGGGGGCAAGCTCTCACCAATATATATCAAGCTCTAACCATGGGCGTTTCCGTCATTGATAGCAGTGTCGCGGGTTTAGGGGGCTGCCCATATGCAGCTGGAGCCAGCGGTAATGTCGCGACTGAAGATGTACTTTACCTTTGTGATGGTTTAGGCATCGAAACGGGGGTTAACTCACTCGATGTCGCTAAAGCAGGGTGGATAATCTGCGATCATTTAAATAAGCCACCCGCGTCAAAAGTCTCACAAGCGCTTCGCCATCGTTATGTGAAAGACAAGAAATTTACAATGTAAATATGGATATATTGTCATTTAATAGAAGCTGATAGGTAAGTAGAAATCTAATTCAAATTCTTCATTTTCATTCAAAAAATGGTTTTTATGATAGTGAACAAATGCAGGTGTTGACCTCAATTTAAACCCAGAAGCGGGTAGCCATTGCTCTAAAACAGTACTTATCTGCGGAAGCAATTCACCGTATATACCATGTAATCGGAATACCGCGTGCAATCCTCCCGGGATCACCATTTGATTAACCACTCCTCTGTATTTCAATGGCTTATCAATCGAGATACAAGCGACATAGCGACATTTATCTAAATCGACCCAAGCAGGGTTTGAGTGATGCAGCCCAAATTGCTCCGAAAAGTCACGATTCTCCGAACTCGCCCACGCCTTAAGCACTAACCAAGCATTACGAATCGAGCGGTTGTAACCTTCATGTCTCACATACGCGGCGAGGCGATCCTCTGCTTCTATGATTTTCGGTTGAGGCAACGCTCTATTTGCCACTCGTCGGTAGCCCTCTGCTACTTCAACATCTTTCAAATAGGGTTTATCTGACACTTGTAAATCATGCTTTCGCCACTCGCCTGGTGACATATGAAATGTCGATTTAAATGCTCGACTAAAAGAAGAAAGAGAGTTGAACCCACAATTATTCGCAATATCTAAAACCGTTGATTTAGTGTCGAACATCAACTGATTGGCGGCATATTCCATTCGAGTGCGTCGAATGTATTGATGGATCGACTCTCCCACCACCTGTTTAAAAATACGGTGAAAATGCTGCTCAGAGTACGCCGCCACATCCGCAAGCTCTTTTGCTGCCAGTTCTTGGCTTATATCTTGATGAATATAGAACAGAACATCATTAATTCGGGATGTATGTTGTTGGCTCATGATCTCAAATAGCATAAATGGACATATTTATAAGCATAAACGGACAAACCGAAACTCGCAATGCTCTGTAGTATCAATGAGAGAAGAATAAAACAATAAATAAAAGCAAAAAGACAGGAACGCACATGGAAATCGCACAATCACTGCAACAGATACAGTCATCTTATATTCGAGAAATACTCGCCGCCGCTTCTGACAAAAATGTCATCTCTCTTGCAGGTGGTCTTCCTGATGAGAAAACGTTCCCCATTGACTTAATGCGAGAAACGCTTGAGCAACTGTCCGATATGCCTGAAGTGTTCCAGTATGGATCAACTGCAGGTTATGCCCCCTTATTAGAACACCTGACCGATGTATATCAACTTCCTGACAGCCATATGCCAATGATTTGTACAGGCTCTCAGCAGGGGCTAGATTTGATTGCTCGTGCGTATGTTGATCCCAATGATACCGTGGTAATGGAAGCGCCGAGCTACTTGGGGGCGATGCAAGTTTTTGGGTTAGTTCAAGCCAATATCGTGACCGTATCTCAAACGGAATTTGGGCCGAATATCGAAGAACTTAAGCAGTGCTTTATCCAACAAGCACCTAAGATGTTCTACGCTGTGCCTGATTTTCATAACCCGACAGGCGTTTGTTGGTCACTCGAAGTCCGTAAACAGGTTGCTGAATTATGCATTCAATATAACGTAGCCTTTATTGAAGATGCCCCTTACAGAGAGTTGAGATTTATCAACGATGCTCTGCCTATGGTGTCGGAGTTCTGCCCACAACAATCCATTGTGTTGCGTTCATTTTCTAAGATTGCCTCTCCAGGGCTAAGAATTGGCGCGGTAACGGGCAAAAAACGCTATTTAGAGCCGCTGGTCAAGGTAAAACAGGGGGCCGATTTACACTCTAGTGTTCCGATGCAAGCCCTATTATTAGGACTGCTCAAACATCCTGACTTTGAACAGCATATGGCAAAGATCCAGGCATTGTACAAGCAGCGCTACGAAGTTCTGTTCTCTGAATTACAACAACAGTTACCGACAAGCTGTGTACTGAAACCAGTCGATGGCGGCATGTTCGTGTGGTTATCCCTGCCAGATTGCGACACGTTTGAGTTGGCTAAAACCTTACTTGCCAATGGTGTCGCGGTCGTTCCTAGCCCTGTGTTCTATCCACAACCAGAAAACACACCGGCTGCCGTTAGACTTAATTTTACCAATGCCAACCCGCAAGAGTTAGTGGAAGCGGTCAAACGACTGGCGAAGGTGCTTAGACAAACCATCGTATAAATCTCATTTTTGAATGGCACACAAAAAAAGCTGATATGAAAATATCAGCTTTTTTTATTCTATTTATTTTATGAGATTAAGCGCGAGGCTTGTCTGTATCCGCCAGTGCCATTGAGTTTTGCTGCTCATGAATTGTATTCACACGCACTCGTTTCTCTGGTTCTAGCCCTTCATAAGCCATGAGGTAAATATCACTGTGAATGTGCTCAGCGATCATTTTTACCATCAAACGATTATTGGCGTATAAGCCTAATGTCTCTTCACGATGAGAGAACATTATCGCAAGCTTCATATCCACGACACACATGAAACGATGTGAAGGGTACTCTAATTCATCATTCTGAGAACGAGAATATAGCTCGATTTTTTCATGAGGAGCCTGAATGCGATTGAACGAAAAAACAATAATTCGCACGCCACGCTCAACAGCATCGCACAACTCTTTCTCAAACAATGAGAGATGAAAATCAGTATTCAGATAGATCTCAAGGTGCGCTTGATTGATCATCTCTTTCGCCTTCTGGATTAGATTTTCAAATCCAGACACGTTATAGACAAACTCTTTCTCTTCTTGGAGCATCATTTTCGACAGTTCAGTTTTAAGCACATTGATATTCTCAACGGTCTTCTTTTCGATCTGACTGAAAATCAACTCTGGAGACTTCGCTTCATACTCTTTGGTCTCCCCTTCCGACATAAAAATGTAGCCATTCTTGTACAGATTATCGATTGAAGAGTACACGGATGAACGAGACAAAGAGATCTCTTTTGCAATTTTATAACCACTTGCTCGGCCGTTTTTCAGCAAATTAATATAAACAAGGGCATCTGTTTTGGTAAAACCAAAATCCATTAATTTGGTTACTAGCTCTGACACGGGTTGTCCTCTAAAACTATTCAAAACATCTTCTCTCTAAGACTACCACTCCTAAAACTATGAGCGTAAATGATTAATGTGATTTTTTTAAAATATATTAAGAACCGGTAAGGTGACGTTCTAACTCAATGCTCCAGATCGTATTAGACAAGGCAATAACGTGGCGCCTAGCGCAAAAACAAACTCATCAGACAAAGATGTATTGTCTATATCGTGTTTAATTTCTGGGATGATACTAGGCTCGCAATAACGAGAGAGCGCCACTTTCAGATCTTCCCCTAAAAAGCGATAGCGGCTGGCCGCCCCAAATAACTGCAAAGTTGCAGGCATGAGTGATTGGATAGGTGCAATCAGTGCTCGTGCCAGTTGGTCAACAAAAGCACGATATATACGAGTGGCATGGTGGTCACTTGCTTCAACCAGTTGGTATATTTCTGCAAGCGTACAATCTTTCAACACAACTTGATGATACTGCCTTTCAATACCTTGCACCGTAAGAAACTGATCTAAGCAGGCTTCTTTTCCACAATGACAAACAGGAGATAGCCCATCAATAAGCCAGTGATACTCCGGTAAACGGCTATGCGCCCATTCGAAAAGTCGGTGTTTTCGTGCCACATGTTCATCATCAACCAATACGATACTGCAATGAGCATCAATCACCGTACTGAGCACGCTTTCATTTGACGTTGTCTGCATCATTTGCCGCTTAACTAACAGAGCCGCGTAAGCAGATTGAATCACATTACATTCAATACCTGTCTTCTGATTTACATCATTCGCAATAGTGTCCGATATAAGAACGTTGTCATCTCTCTGGTAGAACTCTTCGGACACACTTAACCCGATGGCGTTAGGTCGCCCATAACCCCACTCAATATTCCTGACTAAGACTTCAACCGCTTGAAGCAACTCAGGTAACGTTTGAGGCGTCTTCTGCGAGGTTCGATATACTTCATCTTGCCAAGACGTTGTGACCACCACAGTACGGATCCATTGATTATCTATGGATATTCCTAACACCAACGAGTTCGACATCCGTTACTTCTGACCCATCTTTACTTCATTGAGAATACGATACCCATAAGCATCTAACTCAATGTTGTCGCCATTAACTTGGACGCTCTTTTGAGCTGCCGAATTATTGAGTACAAACGTCACTTTCCCACGTTGATACGCAATACATTCGTCATCATTTACCGTTAACCACTCAATTTGTGGCTGATTAAACTCAGGATGCGACTGCCTTAGTGCAACCAGTTCTTTGATAAAGTTTTTAAAGTCATGGTCTTGTTCAGATTCATCCCAAATCATGCATTTTCGGTTATCTTCACTTCCCATGCCTCGCCCGCCGTCCATGCCTATTTCGCCACCATAATAGATACAAGGAGCACCCACTTGCGTGAACATAAATAGATACGCGAGTTTCGCTTTGCGTTTGTCATTACCGCATAGAGTTAGAATACGAGTAGTATCGTGGCTATCGAGCAAATTAAACATCGCTTCATTGACGTTATGAGGGTAAGCAAGATAGGAAGTGCTTACCGCGTGCATGAAGCTCTCTTTATCAAATGCTGCCAATGCAAAATAGTCTGTGATTGCTTGAGTTAATGGGTAGTTCATCAGCGAGTCATACTGATCGCCTCGTAGCCACGGCATTCCCTCATGCCAAATCTCACCTAAGATGTAGCAATCTGGCTTAATGCCTTTTACTACGGTGCGGAAATCGCGCCAGAAAGAGTGATCCACTTCGTTGGCCACATCTAAACGCCAGCCATCGATATCAAACTCTTCCACCCAGTAACGCGCAACATCAAGAAGGTATGCTCGGCACTCTTCATTTTCTGTATTGAGTTTTGGCATCTCAAGTACGTTCCCAAAAGTCTCGTAGTTAAAGTTCCAAAAATCCCACTCATCTTTTGGTGTATCGGGATAAACCGGGAACTTATTGATCCAAAACCAATCGGCGTATTTAGAATCTGCACCTTTTTCTACCACATCGAGCCACAACGGTGACTTATCACCAATATGGTTGAATACCGCATCGAGCATGATTTTCATTCCACGCGCATGCGCCTCTTTAACTAACGCTTTAAAGGCTTCATTACCGCCAAAATGCGGGTCAACGTTATAGTAATCGACCGTGTCGTATTTATGGTTAGCGTTGGCTGTAAAGATAGGGCAAAGGTACAAACCATTGATCCCAAGATCTTGTAAGTAGTCTAACTTCTCAATGACTCCCCAAAGATCGCCTCCCATGAAGTTAGTAGACACAGGCCGAGTTCCCCATGGCTGTACTTCTGCTGGTGAAATTTCAGGTCGACCATTAGCAAAGCGTTCAGGAAATATCTGATACCAAATAGTGTCAGGAACCCAACTCGGTGTTTTCAAAACATCACGTGGATTGATATAAGGGAAGCAATAAAAATTACTTAAGTTACTTAACTCGGCTTCGGCTTCATTCGGATCCGACAGATCTGCACAACGTTTTTCACCAAATAGAATTTTTTCTCCGTCTTTGCCATACAGAATAAATCCATAGCGACTACGACGTTTAGGCGGCTTAAATTCGGCGAACCAATGGTCATGGTGTTCCGTCTCTCCTTCATGGATCATAGGAACTTCATTTCCACCTACCCAGCCATGAGCATCACTTCCGCCGAGATTACCACCATCGAGTCCACCTTCAGCCCAGTGATAAGGGTCACCTATCCATAGCGCCACACGTTCAATTTCGCCTTTTGCACTGCGTAATCTTAAGTGAAGCGTTTCATTATCATAGGCGTAACTGTCCGCACTCTTTGCCGAGTGTGTTAGCGAGCTTTTTGTAATCATGTGTGTATTCCTGATTTTTATTCTTTTACTGCACCGCTGACGAGGCCGGTGGTGATGTGTTTCTGCGTTGCAACAAACAGCAACGTAATTGGAACAGCAACTAACAGTGAGCCTGCTGCAAAGAGCGTAAAGTTCTCAGCCGAGTTAGAAGAGATCCAACTGAAGATACCAATAGCGAGAGTCATTTTTTCTTCGCTACGTAATATGAGAGTCGGCAGAATGAAGTCCATCCAAGGACCTGTGAACGACACTAATCCCACAAAAACTAAGATAGGTTTTGCCAAAGGTAATATTATCTCTATGAAGATGGTCATGTGCCCTGCACCATCGATTTTCGCCGCTTCATCCAATGAGGTTGGAATCGCATCGAAGTACCCTTTCACCAGCCACACCATAAATGGCAGTGAGCCCGTGACATAGACAAACAATAAACCTGCGTAGGTATCGATAAGGTTCAATTTCGACAACAAAATATAGATTGCGGTCATTGATAAGAACGCAGGAAACATTTGCAGTACTAAAATGCTCATCATGACGTTGCGTTTACCTTTGAAGCGGTAACGAGAAAATACAAAGGCTGAAATCGTCACTACGACAAGTGAAATCAACATGTTTGCCGTTGCCAGCATAAAGGTATTCAGATACCAATCTAAATATGGGGTATCGGTAAAAAGCGCACGGTAGTGATCAAGCGTGAAACCTATATCCGTAAAACTTGAGCTAAATAAGTTATTACCGGGCTTAAATGACGCTAAAACCGTCCAAATAACAGGGGCAAGCACAAGCAATGCATTTAACGTCAGGAATAGGTAAACAATCGCGGTTCCTAGCTTTCCAATTAACTTTTCCATCTTACATTCCTACATCATCTTTAAACGATTTCATTCGACTAAATTGCCAGATCGCAATACCAGATAAGAACAAGAAAATGACAATCGAGATTACCGAAGCGATTTGATATTGCTGGAAATCCAACGTCAGTTTGTAGATCCAAGTGATAAGAATGTCCGTATGGCCTGCAAAACGGTATTCAGGATTAATCGGTCCACCTTCGGTCAGCAAGAATATCGCGCCAAAGTTATTGAAATTATGTGCAAAGGTCATCACTAGAGATGGGGCAACTTGGTGAAGAACCATAGGTAGCGTAATTTCCCAAAATTGCTGAAGCTTACTCGCACCATCGACTTCGCTTGCTTCATAAAGATCGGCTGGGATATTAGTTAGCGCACCCGCAATCAACAGCATGAAGTAAGGCGCTCCAACCCATACACTGATCGCAATGACTGTGAACTTAGCCATAATGGGATCAGATAAAAAGGCGACCGAATCAAAGCCCCACGTATTTAAAGTCGCGTTAACTGGCCCGATACCATTCAGCAGTAAACGGAACATTAATAGAGTGACAAACGCAGGGATCGCATAAGGAAGAATGAAAATAAATCGCCACGCTTTCTTCGCTTTAATCTTTTTATTCTCTAGCGCAAGGGCAAGAAGAAAACCAAAACCACAGGTACATATCGTGGCACAGAATGCCCAGATCACCGTCCATGACGCCACACCGAAAAAGGTGCTTGACCAAATTTTCAACTCAAATAGAGAGAAGAAATTTTTAAAACCAACCCAATCCACTAAGTTGCGGGGAGGGATATGATTCGGTGCTGAATAGTTAGTAAATGACACCAGTACCGTGATCAGAATTGGCAAAATAATAAAGGTGATACAAGCGATAAAAGCAGGCGATAACATGATAAAAGCAAACTTTTTATCATAAATATCTTTCAACTGCCCCATTACCGACAAACGACATTGCCCACATTGTTGCGCGTCTTTCACGTTTGAAATATACAAACAAGTAATAAGAAAACTAAACAATAGAGCAATAACCCCTTCCACTAACAGGTAGATGGAGTTGTCACCTTGAAATACTTTAAACCCTTTACGAACTTGTGCTACGTCACCAAGAGATATCAATCCTTTCAGAGCAAGAATAAGGTCAGGTAGCATCAGCAATGTCATGACCTGCATTGCTAAAAACACCCCTCCTTTAACCCAGTGCCCTTTCCGTAATTGAGAACTCCCCATGATAAGGATAGAAGCGGGCACCTTTGATGCCGGCTTAGTCTCTGTTAACAACATAAATGACCTTCTATTCCTGCAATTCGATCTGTTCTTTAATGATATTCATTGCTTTATCTAGCACCTGTTTTGGCGTTTTATCGTTCATCCAAAAATCAGTAATTGCACTTGCCATTGGAGACCAAATAAAGCCCATTTCAGGTACAGACGGCATTGCATCTGAATAGAACCCTTGAGTAATAATGGCATACGTAGCTTCATCTGCATCGACAATAATATCTTCCATTACCGACTGGATAGGCGGGATAGATTCCGTCATTTCGTAACGCTTTTTAAGCATTTTTTCAGATGATAGATAATCGGCAAACAACTGAGCCGCTCTTGGGTATTCGGTGTATGAGGAGACAACCGCTAGACGCACTGTCGAGAATGTTCTCGGTTGCAAGCCATTTAACTTCGGCATTGGCACCACCCCAAAATTAACACCGGAGTTTTGGTAACCCTGAATTGCCCAAGGTCCATCAATAATTGCCGCCACTTTACCTTCGCTAAACAGCCCACGTCGAACTTGAGGGTTGCGCATATCAATTGGGTTCGAATTATTTGCCGTTTGAAGTTGCTTCATTGCAGCCAAGCCTTGCTGCGCTTTCTCTGAATTGATGCCGATATCTTTCGCATCCGTACCATTGTTACCGAACTCATAAGCACCATATAGCGTCACGAACATTCGCGTTTCATAATAGTTTTGAATATCCCACAGCAAAGCGTACTTATGTTCTTTCTTGTTGTTGAACTGTTTTGAAAATTCAATCAACTCTTCAAACGATTCAGGAGCCTTTGGAAGCAGATCTTTGTTATAGAACAGTGCGGTTGTCGCAAAACTGACCGGAAAGCCATAATCGACCCCTTCAGCTTTAGAAGCACTGACTGCATTTTGCATAAAAGTAGAATTAATACGCTCAGCCGACACCAAGTTCTCCATTGCGCCACCCGCAACCACCAAGCGCCCTAGAAGGTCATGTTCAATTTCAGCCACATCCGCAACGCGCGCCGAACCTCCATCTTGAATAAGGCGAGAGGCCGAATCAATTGGAGCTAATCCACGGAATGAGAAATCAATATCATAACCAAAGCTCTCATTAAATGACTCCGCTGCAAACTCCATGTATTCAACTGTTGTACGATCCGTCCAAATTAATAGTTCAGCATCGCTTTCTGGCTTAATTTCTTCGGCGGTGACAGATCCTGCGATCAAAGCGGAAGTCATCAAAGCGGTTGTTAGGATATTTTTTTTCATATCTACTCCGTGAAACCTTGTAGTAGTCCATAAGATACGACTAGGTTAGATTTGAACAGAAATAAGTCAACACAAATTGAATAAACAACAAGCATATTTGTGATAACGATCAACTAAAAGCCATGACAATCTGTCTTCCTATATTCAATGAGACAGCAGAGAACATATGGGTTTATCGTGTCCCTGCCACTAAAGCTCTATTGAATATTGGTGAGCAGGCAAGCATTTGTGATGAAGATCAACAATTACCACTACTAAAAGTGACCAATCTCTCATTTGTTATAAATCCAGGGAGAAAAAAGAAATTAAATGCAGAACAATAATTAGGCGTTCAACGTGAACTACTAAATATTCATTGCATTGAACTATTCAATAAAAATATACCGCTGGATTGATAAGGAAATACTGTGAAAAAAACACTACTGTCCGTACTAATCGCGAATACGCTTGTCCTTAGTACCACCGCATTCGCTTCAGATGACCGAGGATTTGCCCCTCAAGACACTTTTTTTGATGACGCTATGCAATTTGGTGGGCACGTTGGATCATCAATTGAGTATGAATACAAAAACACAACTGACTGGGCCAAATGGGGCGGAATCAAATCAACAGAACAAACAAGAACCCACGAAGTGGTAAGTCTGTTCTACCGAAATGCGAAATGGAATTTATCGGCTCTATACGCGTTCAAATTAGAAGACCGTAAGAAAGAGCTCATAAAACAGGACGGAAGTCATTATTCTGAGACTGAAGATGGCTATAAGCATCTCCTATCACTTGATAAAGGCTTCAATATTGGCGGGGGTTGGGCGACAGGTGCCGTCTACGATATTGAGTACACAAGAAGTCAGCTATACAGCACGGCTGGTACATCAGGATTACGAAAAACGAAAACAGAGCATAGCTTTCGACCTTACCTAACTTATTGGAGCAATGAATATAACGCTGGCTTCTACTCCAACCTTGAGTATCTGTATAACGATGAAGATAAAAGTGCGTGGGGAACCGTAAAAGAAGAAGGCTATAGCTTGTTGTTCAAGCCATATAAACGGTTCGATAATTGGGAGCTAGGCGTTGAGTTCTTCTACCAAATCAAAGAGAACGATGCCAATGGCTCTAAAGTCAGTGATTTTACAGAGAAATACTTCGAACCAATCGTTCAATACAGCTTTGATGACGCAGGCACCATGTATGTACGCGCTCGCATCGGTGAAAATGAAACCAATGGTATCAATAGTAATGATGACTATTTCAAAGACATCCGTAAAGCGACCATTGGTTATGAGCAAGCTGTAGGTGACGACTGGTTAGTTAAAGCGGAATATGAGTGGGCGAAAGATACTGAGACATCAAATATGGATCAGTACGCTGGCGATGAAAAAATAGTTGAACAGAACACTCTATTCTTACAAGCTCTATACCGTTTCTAACTATCAGACAATGGCAGACAAAATATTATGATAAACGTTTCAGAGATAGCTCAAATCGTTGGCGGTAACATTGAAGGCGACGAATCGATGGAAATTAATCGCATACGCCCCGTTCACAGTGATGAACAAGGTGGTCTTGCGATTGTTTTCTCGAAAAAAGATCTCAAAGCAATATCTGAAACCTCGGCTGATGTAATTATTGGGCCATCCAGTATTTTGTCTTGCCCTGCTAAAACAAAAATTGTCATCGACTCGGTGGATGCTGAAAAGCTAAACCACTTAATGCGATATTACAAAGCCAGTAAATATAAGCTATTTGATCAAGGTAACACATCTGAAAACCCTGATATTTATATTGGTAAATATTGCCAAATAGGCCAGGGCTGTCACTTCATGCCGGGTGTAAAAATAATGAATGGTGTCACCATTGGTAACAACGTCGCTATTCATGCCAATACCGTCATCAAGGAAGGGACCGTTATAGGAGATAATGTCACCATCGATTCCAATAACTCAATCGGCAATTACAGCTTCGAATATATGACAGGCAAAAAAAGCCGTTACGAACGTGTAGAAAGTGTTGGCAGAGTCATTATTGAAAGTGATGTCGAGATTGGCTGCAATAACACCATCGATAGAGGAACCCTTGGGGATACCATTATCGGACAAGGCACCAAAATTGATAACTTGGTTCAGATCGGCCACGACTGCCACATAGGAAAACACTGCTTACTGGTGTCTCAAACAGGATTTGCTGGGCATACAACTCTAGAAGATAACGTCATCGTTCATGGCCAAGCAGGAACCGCTGGGCATTTAACCATCGGCAAGAATTCTGTGATCAAAGCAAAATCAGGCGTCAGCCACTCGTTCCCAGCAAATAGTGACTTATTTGGTTATCCCGCGAAAGACGCAAGAGCCTATTACAAGAACTTAGCCGCTCTCAATAAATTAACCAAAAGTTCAAAATCGAATCAACAACCAAAAGAGATCGGAAAAGAGAGAAGCTTTTTCGCCAAGATCTTTAATTTTTAGCCATTTTATAAGTAGTGAAGAATCACATGGACGAACCCATCAATATCATTGAAGCTACCATCCGAGCTTGTAATAGCAAGATATATGTAGAACTTGGAAATCAATCTTGGTTGCATATTCCTGAGCATCAACAAGACAAGCTTAAAATGTATATTGATCAACCCGTTGAATTTGGTATTCGCCCCGACTTCATTACGCTTGCAAAACACAACGAGCAACTTAATACCATCCAAGGAAAAATAACAGAGCTTCACTGCAAAGATAATGTTCAGCATATTAGCTTTGAATTAGCCAACAGCCTCATCACTTCGAAAGTTCGAGGACGGATGGTCACCAATAAAAATATTGGTGAATATTTCAGATTCAATTTTGATACTTATTTCAGTCATATTTTCGATCTAGAAACACACTCTAATATCACTATATAAATATTAGTCAAAGAACAATAAGGAAATTAACGATGAAACACAAAATTCTGCTTGCCGCTATCTTGTCTACTGCATTAATGGGTTGTGCGAGTACATCTGACTCACCTAAAGACGTTGCGCCAGAGCAAGCTTTAGCCACAGGTCCTTTTGCCGACTGTAACCTCCCAACAGTAGAAGAGCGCGGGCCAATTCGCCCTTCTCTATTCGTGGTCGGTACTTTCCCTGATGGGCAGTGGATGCATATGGACAATCGCCAAATGCAATATAAAGGCAACGGAATCTATCAAGTCGTCAGCGAAGAAACTGCGGGTAACGTTAGCCTTCAGTTTGCCACCATGAGCTGGAACCCTCAGTTTACGGCTGAAGGAAGAGCAATGACGGCTGGCTACATAAAAGAACTCAAACGCGGTGGCTTTGCTAAAAACACAGTGGTCAATATTCCAGAAGATGGCAAATACCTGTGGAGTATCGAAGTGACCGAAGAGAAAAAACCAGTAAGAGCACTGATCAAAAAATGTAATTAATCTCATCCTGCGCTTCATTGCTTTTTCGAAGCGCAGTTGTTCATCCAAATAATGACTGTCCCACACGAGTCATTATCTGAATGGACAACAATTTAAATCTTCAGTTTTAACCCGTATACGGAGTATCAAATGGCAACAGTTAGCCTGCGTAAAGTAGAAAAAGAGTATGACAATGGTTTTAAAGCCGTACACGGTATCGATCTCGACATACAAGAGGGTGAATTCATGGTTTTTGTTGGGCCATCAGGCTGTGCAAAATCCACCACTTTACGAATGATCGCTGGGTTAGAAAGCATTTCTGGTGGCGAAATCCAAATTGGAGACAAGGTGGTCAACGATCTTCCTCCAAAGGATCGTGGCATTGCCATGGTGTTTCAAAACTACGCGTTGTATCCCCATAAAACCGTTTTTGACAATATGGCTTTTGGGTTAAAAATGCAGAAAAAATCCAAAGAAGAGATCAAGCAACGTGTTGAAGAAGCGGCAGAAAAACTTGAAATAACGGATTTACTCGACCGTAAACCAAAGGAAATGTCTGGCGGACAAAGACAGCGCGTTGCTGTAGGCCGAGCTATCGTTCGCAAACCTGACGTATTTCTATTTGATGAACCGTTATCAAATTTAGATGCCAAACTACGTGTATCCATGCGTGTAAAAATCGCTCAGCTTCATCAATCACTAAAAGAAGAAGGTAACCCTGCCACCATGGTGTATGTCACACACGATCAAACCGAAGCGCTAACGCTGGGCGATCGGATCTGTGTACTGAACCAAGGTAAAATCATGCAAGTTGATACTCCTGCGAACCTATACAACTACCCAGCAAATAAATTTGTGGCGGGCTTTATAGGGTCGCCATCGATGAATTTAGTCAATACTGTACTGAGAAAGGAAGGGGATAATATCTATGTTGAGCTAGTTGATGGCGCTCGAATTATGATCCCGATCGACAAGCAAGAAAAGCTGACCCACTATATTGATAAACCGGTTTGTCTGGGGATTCGACCTGAGCATATTAGCCTAGCGCAAGACGACGAATTCATTAATGTCCATCCTGGAAAGCTCACTGTAGTAGAGAATCTAGGGAATGAGAAATATCTTCACTTCCGCATTGGCGATAATGAAATTGTCGCAAGGGTTAACGATCAACATATCACCACCTCTTATATTGGCAACGAGATAAGATTCAATTTTGATTCCGCCTTCTGCCATGTGTTTGATGCCGAAACAGAGCAAAACCTAACTTTATAGTCAGTGGACGATGAGTCTTGAAAAATTAAGACTCATCTTACCCTTCAACTAAAAACTGACACTGCGTTGATGCTTTTTCCACATTCAGTCACGTATGCTTATGCAAATTTTTTAAACAATGAATTACTGTGACTCATTTCATTCAAACCAAACGCTCCGGCTGTATCGCACTCGCCATATACATGTTACTGGTCATTGCTATGGTATCCAGTATTCCAAGCATCGACCTCGCCTCAACAGTTAGCGATTCCACTGGATCTCAACTTCAGTGGTTGACTGATTCCGCAGGGAGCCACGGTTTCCTATTTTCTACCATCGCACTATGCCTCATACCAATCTATCTAAAACTTCCTAAGTCCACGATGCTTAAGCTTGGTGCACAACTTGGCATTTTGTTGGTGCTGAGTTTTGGGGCAAAAACCTTACTTAAACAGGTCACCGCAGTTCCAAGACCTTATGCCAACTTTCTGCAACATATCGATGCGGTAAAGAGTGCGGAAACGTTTTATCAATTAGACGTTGAGAGTAAAAATGCAGTCATTGAATCGGTCTCAAACTCGGTGAGCCCTTGGAGAACCAGTCATTGGCTCGGGGAAATGGATTACTCATTCCCTTCCGGACACACGATTTTTGTATCGATCTGTATTCTGTTTTTTGGAGGGATTCTTATTCAACATAAGCGTTATATGTTATTTAGCATCATTCTTACTTGGGGGATTGGTGTTGCGTACAGCCGGCTTTGGTTAGGAATGCATAGGCCAATCGATCTCCTTGGTTCTATGCTATGTGCGCTCATTTTATACTGTCTAATTCCGGAGCAGTGGATACAAAACAAGGTCCATCAAGTCCTGAAAGTGACTAAGCAGAAATGACAAATATAAAAGATTAATTAGTCGGATAAATAAAAAAGAGCCAGCACCTCGCTAGCTCTTGTTACCTTCAAATCTAAAACTGTTCTAACAGCTTCAAATCAAAATCTTCCAGTGATATATCAAGATTCCACATCTTTATTTTATCTTGGATTTCATCCAGCTGTTTTTGCACTGTCGACATCGTCAGAGTGTTGTTATCCAACCAAAACACCTGTTTTTGAGTGGTGTAATAGAAGTTAAGAATGATCAAAGCGGTCACGTTCTGTTCTTCCGACGCGAGCTTAATCTTACGCACTTTGCGATAAATTTTGTTGTGTATCTGCTTCAATTGCCAGACATAAAATATTTCGGTCAAAAAAGAGTGTGTTTTGAAGTGGTTCATTATTGAAGCCGAGACCACCGCAGATAAAATCACACCCATTAAATTCAGGTGAAAATTCCCTGTCGACTCCGATGAACTGACTGGTTCTGTTCCAAATAGTTGAATTAAAATCGCGCCAAATACCAAGGCTAAAATCGCAAGACACGCGACAAATGAGATGATGACTATATTAGAACGCTTACGATACGTAACTTTATCGATTTCTATTATTTTCATTATGTTACCGAATCCCCTTTTATGAATAGATGCCTACACAGAAATTATTATTTTACGCAGGTTTCATGGACTGAGGGTAAGAACTTACCATTTGGTTCACTATTTCTCGACCGCATAATAGAAATATTCACGTACAAACATCGTTAAAAATCACCTAAATAGGAAATTGCAATAAGCTTCCCCCCTCTCCGATAAATAGAACGCCGAACCATATAAAAGTATCATTGATCAAAAAATTATAATTACATTAATTATGATTACGGCTCATTCCTCCCATCCGATAATTAAAACGACTAAACTAACCTATCAATATCACACTTTTTGCAATCACCCTTTTGCATTAAAGCTGTTTCATTGCATATAGTCTAACATTTCGCTTAACATCAGTTCTGCACATATAAAACAAGTGTCTATTCAATATAATAATTCAAAGTTAAGTAAGTGGTATTTATGAAAAAAACAATTATAGCTTCACTACTATCAACGTTAATGTTATCTGGCTGTATCAGTACTGGCGGCGAAAGCGCTGATGAACCTCTATCATATGACGTATTAAGAGAAAAAGGCAGCGAACTAGCAATCAGTTCTGACGACAGCCATTACGAGCCATCAACGGTTGTTGAAGTTGAAACCGTTCGTTTAGCCGTTAACACTGCATTTCTAGCGGCTAAGCCAGCATATGAAAGATATACCGAAGAATTAATTGCAACACCCGCTTTAGGTAATTTTTTCGCGGCAACTGAAGCTGCATCAACAGACGAAGAGAAGAAAGCGATTTACGATGCGCTATCGCCAAAAAATAAAGCGACTGTCGATAAATTCTTAGCATCTTCTATGTTTAGCGAAATCATGAGCGGCCTAGGTGATGCAGCTAAACCTGCACTTAAAAGTGTCGCAATGATGACAACGATTAATGCAAGCGATGCATTACAAAACGTAGGTTTCCTTAACCTTATCAATGAAAAAGATAAATTTTCTCATACAACAGATCAGGTTCTTTATTTAAATGACAGCGTAATATCTGCATACAACAATTACAAAGTTGTATCTTCATTTAATACTGCAAAATAAATAAAGAATAAACTAGCCGATATAGATGAAAATCTATATCGGCTTCTTTGGATGAGCCAATAATGAAAAAATCTCTAATCTGCCTCTCTATATTAACATTACTTGTTGGTTGTCAAACAACGGGTGTAGCAATCAACTCTGAAGCTGACAATAGCGCTAACTCATTGATAAAAACCATAAATAAAGACGCATTGTATGAAAGCGAGAATATTGAGTTACCAAGTAATTATGATGTAAAAGCATTCAACAAAATGCGAATAGCAGCCTATGTGGACCAAATTGAGTTTGAAGAAGGCTCTCAAAAAACCACGTTAAAAACAGACATCGTTTCAAAACTGCTAGAAAACGAATTAGCTCGCACAAAACGTTATGAAGTACTTACAAGAAACTGTACATCATGTGATTATGAATTGGCGTATCAAATCGAAAATACTGTTAATGACGGTGCGATTCAAATTGGTGAGCAAAAGAACCCTAATTATATATTTGAAACCTCAATCGCTTTAGGGAGCGTTATAAAGAAAAAATCAGACCATAGCGAAATTATATTCAGAAGCTTAATCACAACAAAGGTCGTCAACCCGACCACTGGCCAAATTGTTCATTCTTTCGAACCTATTCGCCACAATATGCCCGCTAAGAATTTCTGGGCAATTGAAGATGAGTTTATCGGTGGTTTTGATTATCGCGATTCCAATGAGTTGCAAGAAGCCTATAAAGAAGCCGCTCAGAAAGGCATTCAAGTGCTCGTTAACCGCACAATGAATTATTACCCAGTAGGTGGACGAGTAACGAATTTTCGAAATGGCCGTTTTGCTATCAATTCAGGTATTGAACAGGGCTTCGCAATCAAGCAACCAGTTGTACTTTTCTTAAGTGATGATGGACTTGATATTCCTATCGCCTCTGGAGAAGTCACGCCAAAAAGCACGTCAGGATCTGGAATCATGTTTACCTGGAAAGAAGATGACATTGATGCCCAGCAGGTGAAGAAAAAAATACAAGCATTAGGTAAGGAATACCTTAAGCGAACCAAAATCTATGCAGTATCGGTCGGTACGCCTGAGAATTGGGCTTTTTAAAGGATAAATCAAATGCTTAGCAAGAAGTGGTTCACATTTTTTTCGGCTCTGATCATTAGCTACAGTTCTCAACTCTACGCAGACCCAATGGATGACGTATTTGAACTCATCGAATATAAAAGTGGTACTCGTGTAGGGTATGACTCTGCACATGGCTACTACATTGTTTCTTTAGCAAAGTCGACAAACAGAAACCAAGAGAAAGCTCATAAGGCAGCTCTAAAGCTCTCTTTAGCTGATATTAATCATTTACTCAATAAGATCACTATCGCAAGCAAGGAGTCATCGCGGTTTAACGGTTTGTCGCTTTCTAAAACTTCAGGAAACGATAAATTTAACCGAAAAGAGTTTACTCAAGCAGCCGTCTCTACATTGCAGTCTAACCCATCGTCTTACGAAGAGATTAAATCAGGTAAGTATGATGATTCGTATTTTGTGTCATTAATTATTAGTGAGAAAACCGTTGCTGGCACTAATTGGGAAAACCCAAAGGAATTAATGGACGCTTCCGACTTTGATTTTGAAGTCGAAAGTGTTGAATCGAAAGGAACAGCACCATTAATCGACAGTGAAAACTCAGCAAGACAAATAGCACTTTTAGACGCATTCACTAATGCAGTTCAACAAAGCAAAGGGTTTGAATTTGCCAGCCAAAAAGACTCGAATGGTAATGTCGTATCCACCGCAATGACGCCAAAAATCGCTAGTTATATAAGCAGCTATGAGCTCCTTGATGAAGACATAGAGAAAGGTGTTTATTACGTAATCATTGATGCCTACGTTGACAGTGAAAAGGTTGCCAATGATGTCAGCTTTTATTCCGGCTTAATGAAGAACCCTATCTTTAATATTCGTACCAGTGATTCAAATGATTCCTCGTGGATAACCGATCAGCTAGAGACATTAGGTTTTTCATTAAATACTGGTAAGACAGCCCCGACCCATACATTCAATTTGAAGAAAAGACAGAATGAAGTTGAGAATCATAAGGGCAAAATAGGTTACGAAACTGAATTAACACTGCAATTTACTGATCAAAAAACGGGGAATATTTTATTCACCATAAGAAATACACCAAAGAAAACCCGAGTATTCACCGATTCAAAGTCTCGATCTAAGCACCTTTCTCAAGTTCAAGCTCAAAAAGCGCTTGAGGGAAAATTAGCAAAAGAAATAATCCAAGCTTTATCCAAGCAAATTAAAGCTTAAATACATAATTTAACCCATCAAAGTAAAGAATCTCTAAACGTCTTTATGATCATATTTATAGGTAAGAAAAATGAAAAAAGTACTCGCACTATCCGCCTTAACTGTTGCTCTTGTTGGGTGTCAATCAACTCAAACAGCTCAGCAACCAGCACCAGAACCCGTTGCTGATTGTTACTACTATGGCAATCCAGATATTGCAGCTCCAAGCTGGATTTGTTCACCAAACGCTAATCAAGAAGAGTACATCAGAGAAGCGGTTGGTTTCAGTGGTGATACTGCCGGCGGTATTGCTCACCAAAAAAACCTTGCAATATTACAAGCTCAAAAAGAACTTGCTGATCAAGTTAAATTAGAAATTTTGACTCAAGTAAAAAGCAAAGTTGGAACGCTAGGTGTTGGCGGTTCTGCTGGTGCCACATCTGCAACCTCGGCTGAAAAAAATGCCATCTCTAACGTGGTACTTGAAGGCGTAGAAACGATTAAATCTTTTAGAGGTAAAGATGGATATTTTTATGTTCATGTAGGGCTACCTCGCAATGTATTCCAACAAAATGTTGAACGAGTGATTGCAGCCGTTGAAGAGAATTCTCCGGAAACAATTCCAGAATCAGCTCAAAAGAAAAATGCTGATTTAGCAGAACAAATTACTCAAGCACTCGGTGATATTTAAGGAGTAACAACTATGGCTATTCTTGTTCGTTCAGTAATTTGTGCTCTTGGCTTGGCATCAAGCATAGCCATGGTTCATGCTTCAGAGTCATCCTCTGACAGTTTTGGTGCGCTAAAAAACAAATTAAACGCCTCTTTTAATCAAGATAAAACGGTTGTGCTTGATGAATTTGCTGCATCAAAAAAAGCTTATAAACAAAGCTTTGATAAAGCGAAAGAAAAACTAGGTTTAATTTGGGACAAACCAGAGCTGTCCAATAAAACAACATGGGTGCAGTACTCAAAAAATGATGCAGTAAAAAGAACGGTAAATTTTGAATCTGGAGAAGTTGTAGTTGAAGTAATAAGTTCAGATCAGTCGTCTGACGACGTAAAAAAAGTGGTTGACGAACAAATCCAAGAACTAAAAAATGAAACGACGCTACAGGCTTACTCAAAAGACAAAGTTCTTTCTGAAATGAAAGCCAAACCAAGCAAACTTGAATCCAATCAAAAAGTCATCCCTGAAGTCGACAGTGAAAAATTGCAAAAGACAGCCAAAACTTCTGAATATACTCAAAGTAATGGTACAAAAGTTACTCGTATAACCATGTCACTTCCAAGTAACAAAATCGCTCAACGTGCGCTAATTTACCTTGAAGATGTGAATAAAATGGCGGCCAAATGGGATGTACAACCGGAGTTAATTTTAGCGATTATCCATACGGAAAGTCATTTTAATCCGATGGCACAATCTCACATCCCGGCATATGGATTGATGCAAGTCGTTCCAACTTCTGCAGGTAAAGATGTAACTAAACTATTGCTTGGTAAAGAGCGTTTACTCACTGCCGATATTTTGTTTGACCCTAAATATAATATCAACATCGGGACCGCCTATCTTAATGTTCTTTTTACTCGCTATCTAACTGATGTGAAAGACCAAGATATAAAAACATACCTCGCGATCTCTTCATATAATGGTGGCGTGGGAGCTGTAGCAAAACATATCTCAGGAAAGGGCTCTCTTTCAGCTTTAGCAAAAAAAGCCAATACCTTAGACCCAGATACCGTATATAAATCTTTATCGACAACATTCCCGTATAAAGAAACTCGTAACTATCTGAAAAAAGTGAACAACAAAAAAATCTATTACTCTAAATTACTTAAAACGAGCAAGATTTAATGAAAAAATTATTGCTGACTCTAAGTCTAATCCCTCAGATTGCTTTTGCTGTTCCGAGTTGGGTAAATAATCCGCCGACAGAACCTGAAGCAATCACAGGGACAGGTATGGGTGAAAGTATTGAAGCGGCCAAAAAAGATGCCATGCGCCAGATTGCAAGCACCTTATCTTCGACCGTTACGTCAAGTGTGAGCCATTCGATATCCACAAAGAACTCTCAGAGCCAAATATCGAGTAGTTCATATGCGAATTACATCTCAAAATCTATTTTGATTCCTGAGATTAGCTGGATCAAACAAGGCAGTGACAATGACATATTCTATGTGCTAGGTGTCGTCAAGAAGTCCGATATCATCGAGAAGTATGACAATCATCTAACAACTAAGATGAAAAATTATAGAAATTTACTCATAAAAAATGAGCTGGATCTTAACGAGTTTCTAGAAATTTCCCAAGGACAAGAATTTAAAACGACACTTTTACAGGCAGAAACTATCTCTCAATATTCAGATAAACTCAATACGTATTACAATGAGCTACTGACATTGATTGACAAAAAAAATGACTTCAAGAATTCACACTGCTTCAATATAAAAAATAGCCCTAACTCTGGCTATGAAAAGAAAATATTAACCCCTGCGATTGCCGAGGAAATGTCTAAAAGTGGCTTATCTGTTCGGATCGATAGTCAGTGTGAAACGATTTCATTTGAATCATCAACGGTTTCAGGCAAGAAAAATGGCAAACGACAAGCAATCATCACTTTTAATCTTCATATTGGTTCGCCATCACTCGCAAATAGAAAATTTAAGTTAATCGGACAAAGTAATAAAACGAAGAAACAAGCAATGTATAACGCGATTAATAAGTTCAATCTTTATTTCGATAATAAGAATGACTTACTAGACACTTTGATTAGTGAAGATGACCGTGAAGTGCTTATTAAGTAACATATCAACATTGATACGAATAAGGATATTAAAATAATCATGAGTGATGCAGTTGAGAACGAAGAGCAAACAGTTGAAATCAGTGGCTTTGAATTTTCATGGAAAGTGTTTATTCCATGGATCTCTTTAGTAGCTATTGCTCTAGGGCAGATCAATGACACTTGGGATGGTGTACTAAAGATATGGGAGTTTGGCCAATCGACCATGTCAGATGAACCTTCAAGAAATCGACTGAATAAAATATACATTAATGCTGATAGTGGCATCTTAGAAGAAACGCTAGGCTCTCCGGTATATACTAAACAATTACAAAATGGCGATATTGTTACTTACTATAAAGATCGTAACTTTATCCTTTCAGCTATTAGTAAGGATAATATAATTGCCGCATTCCTTGTATTTCCTCAAGAAGGGTTCACGCCAAATACTTCTGAGCACGCAGGTGGGACTAGCTATATTGGTATGCCGTTTGATAAATCAACCGAGTTCGTTGATTCCTATTTAAATGTTGCTCGAATTGGTAGTTATTATATTGAAGAAATATCCGGTGGAAAATTTGATTTGCTCTATTCTTCTGTTGGTGGTGTCAGTGAGTATTTAGGACAATTTTCTCCAAAACAATCTGAAACGTTAACTGAACTAAACAGCCAAATGTTACTTGGTGAAGATTACCAAGAAACACTAAAAACGTTAAGACATCAGTTTACTCCCAACTTTTTTGGATACAGTTCAATTGGTACTGAAGAGTTAGAGCAAGCGATTCTGACTTATTTAGAGTATGAGCTTCTTACAAACAAAATCGGTTAAAAGTGAAGGGGGGAGTATTGAAGAATACTCCCCCTTTATTCTTTCAATTAGAACAAATAGCTATACAAGAATCCTGCACCTATCGCCATACTTAAAATCACCGTTAAGAAAGCTATGATCATCGGGTTTTTAAAGATTGATTTCAGCAAAATCACTTCCGTCAAACTGGCTCCTGCGCTACCAATAATTAATGCCATTACAGCTCCTAATCCCATGCCTTTGGCCGCTAATGCCGCACTCAGTGGAATCACCGCTTCTGCACGGATATACAGAGGAATACCAATCACAGCGGCAACTGGAATTGCAAATGGGTTACCATCGTTAGCGATGCGAGCCACAAACTCCGTAGGCATGAATCCGTAGATCATCGAACCTAACGCAATACCACCAATTAGATAAGGCAAAACCTTTTTAAAATCAGACCATGTCGTATTCCATATTCTTACCCATTTACTTACTGGTGCTTTCTTTCCACCACAGCTTGAGCCACAACCTTTTGATTCCGGCGTAATATAAGCTTCTTCTTTTACGTATTTTTCAAAACCTAATTTTTCTAAACCATAGCCAGCAACAACAGATACACCCATGGCAATAGTGAAATAGAATACCGTCACTTTAATTCCGAAGGTTACGGCAAATAAGCCAATAATGATCGGGTTAAGGAGTGGGCTGGCAAACAAAAAGACCATCATCGTACCAAACCCGGCTTTCGCTCTTAATAATCCTTTAAGGAAAGGAATGGTAGAGCAAGAGCAAAATGGGGTAATCGCACCTAAAAACCCTGCAACAATATAGCCTTTACCTTTTTTACCACTCAAAATACTTTGGATTTTTTCTGGTGGAATGTACTCCTGCAGTACACCAACGATATAACTGATCGCTAAAAACAGTACCGTGAGTTCTACCGCAAGAAACGCAAACATATTAAGCGTTTCCATGAGCATTTCGGTCGTGAAGTAAGTTGAATCAAACATAATTTAAATCTCTACATTTCTGGAATAATCGAAATATAATCCAATAAAGTAGCGTGATCAAGTTATTTCTAGTAATATCGAAATATAAATTCAATACCAACTATAAGAAGCACTCATATGAGCATTGAGATAATCGCTAAAGCATTGAAAGAACTTGGCCACCCAACACGGTTAAGCATCTACAAAAGTATGGTTCGCGCTGGGTATCAAGGAATTGCGGTTGGAAGTTTGCAGGAATCTTTAGATATCCCGGGATCGACTTTGTCTCACCATATCTCAAGCCTAGCTTCTGCCGGATTGATCTCTCAACGACGTGAAGGAAGAACCCTATACTGCGTCGCTGAATTTGAGCAACTACAATCAGTCATTGCCTTCCTACAGGATGAATGTTGCATTGATGAAGAGTGTTAATACTCTTCATCATTAGCACTCGCAAGCTAGTCTACCGACCAAACATCACGGATAGCTGGCCAGCCCCAGTTCGTCAGGGCCACATTCTTCAGTACGCCTTTAAACCTTAAGGTCTGTCGGTGATGGAACATCGGTAATAGGACATACTCAGAAATAATAGAAGTGGAGATTGACTCTAACTGTTCAAGGTACTCTTCTAAAGGTGTATCCGCTCGAAGACGTGAAAGCTCTTCCACCAGCCATTGGCTATGGTGGTGACCAAGACAATGATGCAACACCGCATTACTTAACAGGCCAATATAAGCTGAAGAGTGACGATTATCATCGAGATTAATATTGGTCAAAACCATCTCTTCAACTAACTTTTTATCTATCGCCTTTTGGGAAAGTTCTCGATAGGAGTATATATTGACGACTACGTTAACCCCGATTTTATTTAAGATGGCAACAATGGCATCGGCACTGTATTCAAGAGCCGTATGTTGATAAACCGCTATCGATAATGAATGCGGCAATGCTGTCGGCATCGAATCAGGCCGGCGAATATGGCTCCATTCAGGTAACAGATTTTGTGCGATTTCAGCACCAAATTGATGCGATGCTTGGTTCAATTCTTCCCATAGTTTTTCAGGATGAAGTAACGTGGACAGATATCGTTGCTGCTCTAATGAGAGAGCTCCAGAGGTCGCTTGATTGAATAGCAGATACAAGCAACCATCTTCTACTCGACTCTGCTGGTTATCTGCTTCCCCCTCTTTTTGCTCATTAGACATAGTGGCGATCCCTTGAGCATTATCTAATGTGGGACTCGCCTGTTGTATATCTTCTGTTTGAGAAACGTAATGTTCACAAGAGCCCGATGACTGAGCGACACTTTCACCCAAAGCTTCTGTATTTAGAGCGTTTTTTTCTAAGTTTGAGTCCGTTACGTTTAATCTCGCTAATTTTTCATCCAAATGCCAAATCGTCACCTGATCAGTCAATGCTCGGCAACCGTAAAATCGCTCAAAAGCTTTAAGCGTGATCTTCTCTTCACTATGCTCGACAACCTCAAAAGGACCACTCCCTACCACTTTTTCTATCGACGACTCAAATAACTGGCTTGGTGGCTGAATTGAATATTTCACGTCCGCTAAAAGCCCAGCAAAACCAAAATCAGGTTGAGAGAGCTGAAAAACAACACAATGCGGCTGAGGGGCGGTAATGTCGATAACATGCTGCAATTCTGCTTGATATTCATGCTGTTGTGTCAATCTGGCGAACAAGGTAACAACCGTATTGGCATCAATCGGTTGATCATTATGAAACGTTAAACTTGGTCTTAAATAAAAGGTCCATGTCAGTTGCTTAGGATCATATTCCCAATGATGAGCCAACTCAGGGTTCACCTTTCCAAGAAAGTCGCAACTCACCAACCCGCTATAGAGCTGGCGAAGCAGAAAACGTTCACTATTTCGGTGTAAAAGGTGGGGCACCAACCGTTCAAATTGGCGTTTATATGTCAACTGTATGTGTAAGCGCCCCTCACGGATGGATGCTCCAGAAGTACTATGCAGTAGCTGCCTAAACTTCGATTGGTCATGATCCAGTATCGACAACGCTTTTTCGTATTGCCCAGAATGAATTCGCTCTGTTGCCAATGTGGCTTTCAAACGATCAACGCTTAAATTAAGTAATAGTGTCGATCTTTGGTTTCGTCCCGCTTTCGGTAACCAAGTTAACCATCCACAATCTTGCATTTGACCAAGTAACGTCCGCGCATGTCTTGGGCTGGTAATAAAGCTTTCCGCCACTTCGCTAAGTGGGATCTTAAGCTCCTGCTCTACCCCCAAACCCGCTAAGCGTGAATAGTATCTTAGTAAATTTAAATCAGACATTTCATGAACCCCTAAGGAAAATAACTTCCCTATTTAACTGAGATATAGATAAAACATACCTTACCCAACGGTTTTATAACTTAAACCAGATATAAAACCCAATATAAGGAACAAATAAATTAAACACCATCTCTTTTTTACTTCCTATTTGAACAGCATACTAACACCAACAAATACAGCCTAAGGGCTAGTAATAACAGCGATTTAACTCGATATGCTCCTCACCCCCGAATCATCCTGTTAGATCGCTGTTATTACTGCCCCTTATGGTGATACATAACCCTAAGTACGGAGCAACATTATGAACATTGAACACATAGCGATTTGGACACAAGATCTTGAGCGAATGAGAGATTTCTACCTAACTTACTTCAATGCAAATTCAAATGATAAATACACCAATACGAAAAAGGGCTTCAGTTCGTATTTTATTCATTTCGATAGTGGAGCAAGAATCGAATTAATGAAGATGGATTCCATCCCTACTTTAGAGATAGATGTGTACCAACAATTTATCGGCCTCACCCATATTGCTTTTAGTGTCGGCAGTGAAGCGAAAGTTGATGCTATGACACAAGCGTTTATTGATGATGGATATGAAGTGCTTGATGGGCCACGAAGAACAGGAGACGGTTACTATGAAAGTGTGGTGCTTGACCCAGAAGGCAACCGACTAGAGTTAACCGCTTAGCCTTTTTGTTTGCATCAATGAGGGGGAGGATAATCAATTACCTTCGCCTCAATCCATCATGATTCTATGCTTTGAGGGAGTACCAGTTTGGCCCCCGGTTTTTTAATACCGCGAGAATCTTCAGGGTTATAAAGCGCACACTTTTCTAATGACAAGCAACCACATTGAATGCAACTTCCAAGCTGGGTCTGAAGGTTTTTTAAATGTGCGATCTTCTCTTCCAATGCTTGATGCCACGTTTTAGCAAGTTGCTCCCACTCTTCTCGCTTTGGCGCTTTATGTTTAGGTAGATGCCCTAACGCTTCTGATATTTCTTGAAGCGTCAGCCCCACATTTTGAGCGGCTTTTATTACGGCGATCCTTCTCAATATCTGGCGATCATAACGGCGTTGGTTGGATTGATTCCGAGAACTATAGATTAACCCCTTCTCTTCATAAAAATGCAATGTAGGCACACTGACCCCAGCCCGCTTAGCAACTTCTCCAATTCTCATGTCCATATAAACCTCAAAAAGTCGTTGACCTAAAGTTAACTTGAGGTTTTAGAGTAGCAGCCAATGGACTCAATCACATGGAATATTTGATGGAAAATAAAACAATTACCTATTTATCTGGCCGATTCTTCAATGGTATTAGTTCGGGCTTATTTATGATGGCTCTACCTTGGATCATGCTACAACAGCCAGATATGGGCACGTTTGTCGCGCTAATCGCCCTTTTTTGTACTGGCTTATCCTTTTGCTTAACCCCCCTTTTTTCAGTCCTTATCGACAAACACTCTCGGAAAAGCATTCTAATACTCGTTCAAATCATTCAAGCGCTTACTGCCGCTATCGTTTGTATCATCTATTGGTTAGGTATCGAGTCCAATGGGTTGCTCACCTTATCACAGATAATTTTTTGGCTATCCAGCAACGTCGCTTGGGCATCCAATAATGCATTCACTCAAGAAAACTATACCAAGGATCAATATGCAAAAATCTCGGGGTATCAAGAAATTGTTATGCAAGGGACCACTCTTGGCGCTGGCGCTTTAGGTATTCTTCTTTTAGAGCTATGGGGTATGGTTGAATTTGCTCTATTTGCGGCTGTCGCCTCTTCCCTCGCCGCGTTAAGCTATCTCATCACGCCTTACCACCGCCAAGTTAGCCCTTCCACCAAACGTTCCTTTTTAGGCCAAATCAAAGAGAGCAAAGTCCTTCTTACTGAGCAACCCATATTTTATGGCTTCATTCTCATATCTTGCCTCTCATACCCAGTACTGACTTTTCTCAGCAAGTTAGTTCCCATCTGGTTCGCACGATTGGGGGTCTCAGGAGATTGGTTTGCGATGTACAATGTCGCGTTTGGTTTAGGCTCATTAATGACAGGGCTGGTTATTTCCAAAATTCTCGCCCTATACTCGCAACAATCTATTATGCAGTATTCAGTGTTCGTGCTTTCCCTCACCCTATTAGCGATGAGCTTAGTGACACAGCCCTTATATATAGTGATCTTCACCGCTTTCTTTGGTCTGTTTAATGCGCTGAATCGAATCGCCCGTACCAATTGGATGCACCATGTTGTTCCAATGGCACAAAGAGGCCGCATTGATGGTGGGCTTGCGATGTTTTCCACTCTTGCACAGAGTCTGAGTTACGTCTTGATTGCATTTCTAGCCCATACAGACAACATTGGCTTGGGCTTTACTATTGCGGGTTTCATTATGTTTTTCGCTAGCTTAGGCATGCTCAAGTTAGGAGGCAAACTGGATAAAAATCGAAAACTCGCGCTCTCTCACTAGCCCATCAAATCGAGAAAAGTGTCATCAAACGCAGTAATATATCAGGCCGTTTTCTGTTGCTGCGTTTAAATTTCAACGAAAAAATTTCAACGAATAGCGTTACTAACCTTCGACCAATATGATTGAAGCCAGCTTTTTCAATGCTCTTCACTATCAATAAAATATTCTTGTCGATACCACAAAAACTATTCGTTTCTCTTTCCATTTGATCTGCCCTAAGTTGCGCCTAAATCATCTCCTACGATGATGTTTCACAATATTCAGCCACTGTCATAGTGGCTAATTTTCGCAATAACTCGGTGAGCCTTTCTGGCATTGCCGTTAATTTCGCAACTACCTAGGAAAAACAAATGCGTATTGCAATTCTTTCTCGTAACGAAAATTTATACTCAACTCGCCGTCTTAAAGAAGCGGGTGAGGCTCGTGGTCACCAAGTAGATATCATCGACACACTACATTGCTATATGGATATCACGAGTAGTAACCCGAACATCCGTTACATGGGTGAAGTGTTGCCGAAATACGATGCTGTTATTCCACGTATTGGGTCATCGATTACGTTCTACGGCACGGCGGTTGTGCGTCAGTTTGAAATGATGGGCACATTCTGTGTGAACGAATCGGTTGCGATCAGCCGTTCTCGTGACAAATTACGTTCATTGCAGCTGCTTTCCCGTAAAGGTATTGGTCTGCCACGCACTGGTTTTGCAAGTCGCCCTGACAAGATCCAAGATTTGATCAAAAACGTTGGTGGCGCACCACTGGTGATCAAGCTTCTTGAAGGTACACAAGGGATTGGTGTGGTGTTGGCGGAAACCAACAAAGCAGCAGAAAGCGTCATTGAAGCTTTTATGGGCATGAAGGCGAACATCTTGGTTCAAGAATTTATTGCAGAAGCTGGCGGTGCAGATATTCGCTGCTTTGTGGTTGGCAATAAAGTGATTGCAGCAATGAAGCGCCAAGCGGGCGAAGGCGAGTTCCGTTCTAATTTACATCGTGGTGGTACCGCTCATTTGGTTAAATTGAGCAAAGAAGAGCGTGCAACCGCGATTAATGCAGCAAAAGCGATGGGACTAAACCTATGTGGCGTTGATATTTTACAATCTAAAAATGGGCCTGTGGTTATGGAAGTGAACTCTTCTCCAGGCTTAGAAGGCATTGAAAAATCAACCAACAAAGATGTCGCAAATATGATTTTTGAGTTCATTGAAAAAAACGCGAAACCAAATGCAACTCGTACTCGTGGAAAAGGCTAATGCCAATTTCTAGCAACGATTTTAAAAAGAACAGCAACGGAAAAAAGATGAAAAAACTTATTATTGGCAATGTGGAAGTATGTAGCTTACCGGATTTTGGGGTCAATCACCTTCAAGTGAGAACCGATACAGGCGCAAAAACATCGTCACTGCATGTTGATAATTTGGTGTGCTTCAAAAAAGACGGTCAGAAGTTTGTAGAGTTTGAGTTACACCCAGACATTTACCATTTAGAAGAGATTGTAAAATGCCAAGCGCCACTCAAAGCTTGCCGAAAAATAAAGTCATCAAATGGGGATGTCGAACATCGTTGTGTGATCACGACCAGACTACAGTTAGGCAGTGAAATTTGGCCCATTGAGTTAACGTTGAGTAATAGACAAGAGATGACTTATATGATGTTGCTTGGTAGACAAGGCATGGCAGACAAGATTTTGGTTGATCCAAGCCAAGAGTTTATGCTCGGTAGTTAAGTAACTTCAACAAACGAAATCTTATCTCAAGCTTCGCTTATCTCGACTTTTATAGGCTTAGATTTCTGTCTAAGCCTAATTATCGTAATCTTATGACCCAGACACTAACAACGTATCATCAGGCTCATAATCATCGTCATTGACAGTATCCATGCTAACTGCATTTGCAAATTTCTTTGTACTGTTCAATGTGAAGAATCGTTTACGGCCACGAGCCAATTGAATGTACTTTAACCATACTCTCTCAAGCTTGGTTTTTGCTTTCCCAGGATGAGAGAGTACCTTGATAAAATGTTTTTCTTCAGCATTTTCAGGGGTTATTTCACCAAGTTCTAACCCTAGCATTGTGTCGCCATAAGTAATGAGGATATCTTCTTCAACCAAGGTGAATTCTCCGGACTTTGCAAAGCCACGGGGAAATTTTACATTATCATAAAAACGTTTTTTGCCATTACGAAAAATAATTTCTGACATGTCAGCCTCAAGCACTCTTTAAGTAAGAACATTAGTGGAATAAATCTTGAGTAAAATTACCGCTAAACAATTAAAAATAAAAACAAAACGTTTTAATCGTAACCACAATAATTCCTTGCTACTCTTTAGCAAACGCACATGAGGATTTTCCATGGATGTTAAAGTTTTTAGAACTTTTTTAGAGCTTGCTAAAATTAAACACTTTGGGCGCACAGCCGAAAATTTATACATAACACAAGCTGCTGTTAGTGCTCGAATAAAACAATTGGAAAGCTATTTCGATACTAAACTGTTCACCCGAGATAGGAATAACATCAAACTAACGAGTTCAGGCGAACGTTTGATTGGGTATGCGGAAGTGATGGTGTCAACCTTACAACAAGCTAAATTTGAACTCTCACTTGAAAGCAGCAAGGTTCTACAACTCACACTGGGTGGCACCCCAAATATTTGGGACGCTTACCTGCAGAACTGCCTTAGCATTGTGACCGACTCATTCGAAGGTTACGGATTCATGGCGGAAGTGTTAAGCAGAGAGCAACTAAATCGGAACCTTCTTGAGCGAACTCTGGATATGGCTTTCGGATTTGACCCACTCAAAGCGGATGAATTTCATTGCCATAAAGTCGCGGATTTAGATCTTGTTTTAGTTTCAACCGATCACTCTAGTTTAGAAGAAGTGATGCAAGGTAAGTATGTTTATGTTGACTGGGGATCTCGTTTCTCATCTGAGCACGCTGAGCGCCATCCAACTTTTCCGCCCGCCTACTTAAGAACATCCACCGGACGTATCGCACTAGATTTTATCTTAGAAAAAAGAGGAAGTGCTTACCTGCCAGCCTCTATGGTTGAGCCTTTTATTGAATCTGAGCAGCTATACAGTGTCTCTGGTGTTGAGCAATGGAAGCGACCACTCTATTTAAGCTATCGTAAAAACAGTGGCTCCATAGACGCGATTTGCGAAGTTGAAAAACTCGTCACTCAAATCGACCCATCCAATGCCTATGTTTTACAGCAAGCAGGTGAACTGACCATCAATTAATCTGTCATTGCACCTTTTAAGCCTCTTCACTGTTAAGTGATAAATACCGAGACAGTGAAGAGAGAAAAGACACTCGTCGCATCTACCCTATCAACGTTTCCAGCCTACTCTTTCCTGCCCCTCGTTCTAAATAACTTAAAGCAGTCATAATGACTCAACCAAAGAGTGTCATTATGACAAAGTCCATCCGGTAATCATCAATAAACCTCAATTGATAAGCATTCTCACGTATGGCACGAAAAGTGCTATCTTTATATAGACACTAAAAATATAAACACAAAAAATAGTGGTTGGTATTGGTTAACTTTCATAAGGAACACAATATGACAGACATTCCACACGGTTTAGTATTAGGAAAGGTGATGAATAGAGTTGAGTGGAACAATCAACTGTTTAGTTTACATGTTCAAGCTCCAGTTTCACCCTACCTTGCTGGTCAATTTACTAAACTGGCTGTGTTCAATGGTGACGAATTGATACGTCGCGCTTATTCAATGGTCAATCACCCTGAGCATAAAGCAGGTCATCAAAATTTGGAGTTCCTTATCATAAAAGACGCCGATGGCCAGCTCTCGCCGAAGTTACACAAATTAGGTATTGGTGATGAGGTGTATGTAGGAAAGGATCCCAGCGGCTTTATGACACTAGATGAAATACCAGCGACAGCAAAAGATTTATGGCTTCTTTCAACAGGCACAGCAATTGGTCCTTTCTTAGCTATGTTGGAGACCCAAGGACTAGAAGATCGATTTGACCATTTAATTTTGGTTCATGCCGTTAGAACAGAAAATGACCTAACTTATTCACAGCGCATTTCTCAACTCACCTCTCGACTAAAGGGAAAACTACAATATGTGCCAATTATTTCTAGAGAACATGTCTCCGGAAGTTTACGGGGAAGAATCCCAACGTTGCTACTTAGAGGCGAGCTCGAACGCGCTACGCAACTGCCCATCAGTAAAAGACACAGTTTCTTCTATCTTTGTGGAAATCCAGCAATGGTTCGAGACACAAGCGACGCCCTAAAAGAACTTGGATTAACCAAACATTTACGTAAAAAATCGGGACAATTCAGTAGTGAAAATTATTGGTAGCGACAGTAAGCAGGTAAGCGAGCTTTAGATAAGTTAAATAGTGCCAATAATAAAAAAGGAGTGCACATTGGCACTCCCATTTCATCTAACGGTAGCGTGAACCGTTGTTTTTATTGTCGGGCATGGTCTTATAGCGCCGATGCATCCACATCCACTGATCCACACCTTTCATGATCACTTTTTCTACCGCCTTGTTCATAACAACAGCGGCTCCTGTAGTATCTCGCCTTGGGAATAGCTGACTAATATCTTCATCAATATCTAGGGTATACAACTCATCCGTTCTGAAGCTAGAAGCTGTCACAACAGCGCATTTCGTTGCATCGACTAAAACACCTGTGCCCATAGTCGTACTCGCCTGTTCTACTCCAAAAAACGGAACGAAAACAGAATTTTTAAATCCATAATCATGGTCAGGAAGATACCAAAGTCGCCCACCTTTGCGGAGAATTTTCATCATCCCTTTTACATCTTTACGATCCACCATTTGGTGCCCGAAGCGTGTACGCCCCCAAAACTGAATGAAATCATAAGCTGGGTTATTATGAGGTCGATACACTCCGTAGCCAGGAGCAAACAAGCTGAATGCGCGGGCTGTCATCTCTAAATTCAAGGCATGGACACAAACAACCAAAACACCTCGCTTTTCAGATTCAAGCTGTTTCATCTGCTCTGTGTTCACTAACTTAACGTGATTTCTTACTCGCCAGTCCGGCCAAAACCAAGCCATACCCGTTTCAATGATCGCTAAACCAGAATTGTTAATATTACTTTCTAATATCTTTTTCTGCTGATCTTTTTGCATATCAGGAAAAGCTAAAGAGAGGTTCTTCTCTGCAATCGACACTCTTTTCTGTGCAAATTTTTGAGTCAGTGAGCCAATGTAAAATCCCAACCGTTTTAATAAGCGATAAGGTAAAACGGTAACGGTAAGTGCCAATAAACCAAACCCAAGCCAAACTCCCCAATATTTTGGAGATAACAGTTTGATGGTGAATTTAGGGGCTGAATAAGATTTCATAATAGACAAGTGTTTCCTTATTATTCGTATAACGCACACAATAACAGTAGAGCCATATTACTCCATAACAGAATTGAACCAAACGCCTGATATAAAAAAAGCCACTTCCAACACATAGATATCTATGGTTAAAAATGACTTCAATATCTTCATTATTGACTAATTAGAGGGGTAATTAACTAAAGCATAGCCCAGAGCATAATAAACAGCATCTCTCACTGCGGTACGATCACCCTCAATAATAGTGAGGAGATCAGAAGCGGCTCGTTGCCCACCCATTACACGATCAGAGTTCACTAGCATTTTTCTATATGCCTGATCTTCATCAATAACCTTAATCCAAGAATCTAAAAACATTTCAGGTGATGATATATCTAATGGCTCTAAAATCATCCCCTTTAAAATAGGTCTTAGCTCCTCATAAATGTTTTCTTTACGTTTAAAGTGAGCATTTATTCCTGATCGGCTGATTTTAGCTTTCTTGGCTATGTTAGCAAATGATAACTCTGCAATACCGTCTTCAACGACGATTTTCAAAGAGGCGTTGATGATTCTCTGTCTAGTTAATTTCGCTTCCGCTTGACTGACTCGTGGCATGTTGAACTCCTTAATTAGCTCAATACTACCCGAATTTTATCCCATGATGCAATCATATGAATTAAAAGATATTTACTTCTATTTTGTGATGAATAACCTTATCCGATTCGAAAGTAAACGTACATCTAGCTTACAGAATCAAATAATACCGACTCGAATAGACGCAATAATAGAACGGTCCATTAAGCGACAACTAAACTCATATTGGAAGATATGAGTTATAAAGTATCCAATCGAACAAGCATGAAGCGGCTTCCATTTGCAAGCAGCACACTTTGTCATCAAGCCAATGAAAAAATAGTCTCAATTACGACTCTGCTTTCGTGCTTTCTACTGCAAGTATAGCGTTACGTCAGTTAGTGTTGCTTACTATACAACCATACTCTTTGTGATCCTATCAACGATATTATAGTGACCTTTTTCGGCTAGCTCCCAAGACGCATAATTCTCTTGAGATCGATCGAATCGACCACCATGCACGTTCGTTTCAAATAATGCCGGGGCCGCACCACTATCTGAGCAATCACGCCCAAGAAAAATAGTGCTGACAAGTATTGGTTGAGCTCTAAAGTGGTTAATTTTACGTATCATCTTAGCGCTGCCTTTTTTAAAGGGCTTACGTGCTGGAATTTCTTTAACTTCAACATGCCTAGTGCCTTTGCGAACACTCTCTTCAAACCATATAGCCCAGCGAACATAGTCTTCAGTTAAAACTGGCTGTTTTTCAACCAAAATGTAATTTTTAGTATTCATATTCATCATTGCGCCTTGATTAAAAAGTATCACTACATACTTATGCTTCAGTTAAATGTAAAAACTATCCTGTAACCCTATACATAGGTAAATTAGATCGCATCCTAGCGCCACTTGCTTTTCAACAGTAGCAATATGGTACCAACAAAAACCAAACCATTAAAGTACAACGCCCTTTATCATGACTTTACAGTACATCGTTTAACTTAGATTTATAAATGTTACAACCAAGAGTAAATAGTTAATTTATTTAATTTACACTTGATATTCGCATTTTATAAAGAGGGATTTTTATTCAATAAAACTTACAGCAACCTAGTAAAAGCCCGCTCCTGAGGTAAATTAAATAGAAGCATGCTGAATATAAATTCAAAAACACAAAAATAAACCATTAACATACTGTTAAGAAAAAAGCGTTTGGTGTAAATTTTGGATCTGTTTTTATCGTTTTTTTTATTCCAAATAATTTTTTACAAAAACAAAAAAGTATAAAAATCATCGCTTCCGACAAGAATAACAATAAAGGAAAGCTTCCTTTTCTGGTTGGATTTTACCGTACAGCTTCTATTTTTATCAGATTAACAGTTTGTGATAAACGGGGAGAAAACAGATGATGATATGTAGGACCAAACCATATGCGAGTTACATTACTTGCTCTACACTCGTTGGTTAAGAAAATTACCTTTGAAAGTGTTTTGATTCATTGTTGAAAGCACATCACTGGCCTTTATTCGCTTTAATACAACGCCTGATTCAGTATCTTTAACTGAAATAACTTTACCGCCGTACTGATTTTCTACCTTGGTTTCAATATTTTTTGCGTTAGCACTGATGGCTTGATCAATATAGTTTGCAGCAGAGTTTATTTTGACTTGATTTCCAATAGCATATTGATTTGAGTTATTACTTTTGAATGCTCCCCCAACAGAGGCAGAGTTGTAATAATTTCCACTAACTTGCATAGAGATCTCCTCGGTTGAATCGGACTTTAATTGTATTAAAAACCATGTGAATTTAATGTCGAATTAGAGGGGCTTATCTTCTATAAATATGAGAAATAAGACGGAAAAACTTTCTGATGAACATCACGTATTTACAAATCATCCATCACGCAGAGTGAGCGATCAAAATCTTCCGCAACAAAGACCACTTATCTAAGTTATTGAATAATAATAACTTCACAACTTGAATATACCGATATTTCATAATCGACATCTAACACTAATTTGATATCAATAATTCCAATATCAACAACGGTTTTAGCTATTTCTTATTCCATCAAGGTTTCGATACTCTTCACCAATAACTTGAGGATTATTAATATGATAACAACATTGCCTACCCTGTATATTAAGGGCACTTTTAATGGCTGGGGACTCGATTCACCGCTATCTGAAACCGCTACTGGGCAGTTCAGTACCACAATTTGCCTCTCATCGGATACACACGCATTTAAGATCACAGATCAAGATGGCACAGCATTATGGACTTTTTCCGGCCATCCTATCGATACAACATTACTGGTTGTGAATAAAGAAACACCGCTCGTAAACACTCAAGGAATTGGTAACGACCTTCATTTCAAACCACAACAAACAGGGCGTTTTGATGTCGTTGTCACCTTCACAGGGCAGCACGCTACCGTTGCAGTAAGCGCAAGCAAAGAGAATATTGAACCAACAGCATTGCGTGATCACCTTACTTATCAGGTAGACGCCGTTCACTATTTACCTCGACAACCACCAGCGCCAGTTCACAACTGTTTAGCTAGTGATCAACTTTTTGCTCAAATAGAAATTAGCAAATCGTCACCCTTTCCGTTTGTATTTGGTGACAACCAAGATGGTTATTACGAAGGTAAAACGCATACTTTTGCCAATGCAGGAAAATATCGCCACTCCCAAGGCTGGTATTTAGGCACATTTGCGAGCTTTATTGACGGTAAGATTAACGATAAGACAAAAGCACTTGACGCTAGGTTACAGGCATACGGGCTTGAGCACCGCTACGAGTCCTCGACAGATAGGTTCACGCTTATCTCAGGACAACGTACAGCCTGCCTTTCCGTACAAAGTCATCAACCAAAAGCACTGTCCATCGTTCCAGAACTCAATATTGCATTCAACCAATCCGAGATCTCCACGTTTAAGCATGGCATCGTTTACTCTTTGCCAGCAAGCCTTTGTCCAGACGGCGCTCCTCAACACATTGCAATAACAGCCAATAAACCATGTACATTCAATGAAGTAAGTTTCAGCGATCACCCAGAACTCGACTCGACTCTTCATCTGTCCGGTGACAACGTTAAACTCTTCATCCACAGTTTGAACAACGAAACACAGTTTGACGTATACCTCTGCTTTGCTGAATCAAAATCTGCTGCCATTCATTTAGCAAAACAAGCGATCGATTCAGACTTGGTCAATTTAAACCGATACTCGATTTATCACTTCTTATGTAAAAATTATCTCTGGACCAATGATATTGATTATAACCGTGCAGTAATGTGGGCACGACTAGCCAGTCGTACCTTTGTTAACCATGAATTTGGGGCTGGTATTTGGGCAGGGTTACCTTGGTTTAAAGATTGCTGGGGAAGAGATACTTTCATTGCACTTTCTGGAACAAGCCTAATTAACGGCCAATTCTCTGAAGCGAAGGAGATCATCACCAATTTTGCTTCAATGCAAATGACAGATGAAAATTCGATAAATTATGGCCGAGTCCCCAACCGAGTGACCAGCCTTACCAATATGATTTATAACACCACAGATGGTACTCCGTGGATGATCCGTGAGGTTATGGAATATCTAAACTACAGCGGTGATTTAACCTTTGCTCAAGAGATCTACCCTGTTGTAAAACGTTTTGTTGAAGGCATCGAAAAACGTTACTTAGATGAAAATGGATTAATGACGCATCGAGATCCAGACACATGGATGGATGCAAAAATCGACGGTCAAATTCCTTGGTCGGCGCGTGGAAATCGCGCTAATGATATCCAAGCCTTATGGTATGCGAGTCTACAGTCGGCCATTGTCCTTGCCGAACTCAATCAGGATGTAGCCGCTAAAACGCATTGGGCTTCCCTACTCCAACAAGTTCGAAGCAATTTTGAGTCCCTATTCTGGAATAAAGAAACCCAAATACTGGCGGATCGAATTGAAGCCGACGGCCAAGCTGATTATAGCATTCGCCCAAACCAGCTCATGACGCTAACCGTTCCGCTACAAGAGCCACTACTAAGCCCTGAAATTGGATCGAATGTTGTATCGAATGCAGTTTCTGAACTTCTCTTTCCTTGGGGCATTTGCTCTCTGAGCCAAAGTGATGAGCTGTTTCACCCATATCACGATAAACAGAACCAATACCATAAGGACAGCGCCTACCATAATGGGACAATTTGGGGCTGGAATGCTGGCTTTACTGTATCTAGCCTAGCCATGTTTGGTGGTGAAAATTTAGCATACCAACTGAGTAAAAATCTCGGCCAACAAATAACCGACCAAGGCCATCTTGGCACAATGAGTGAAAACTTAGACGCTTGGCAAAAAGACGACGCAGATCTAGTCGAAAGTGGTACTTTTGCTCAAGCTTGGTCTGTCTCTGAATATGCTCGAAATGCACAGCAAGATTATCTGGGCTTTAAACCGAACCTCTTAAACGACCAACTTGTTTTGCACCCAAAACTGCCTACAACATGGCATGAATTCACTGCCACACTACCATTTGGTTGTGGTGATAACTTAAACCTTAGCTTTAATCGTTGTGGTGATATTCAACATTTCACATTCCAATCAACACAGAAAGAGTCAATGGCTCTGAAGCTGATTTTAGAGTGTCAAACAGGCAGTAGAATAGAGGTGAGTGGTGAATTAGTTGGAACGATCAAGGTTGAGTTTAATGCTCAAACGGGCGAGCTCAAATCGGATATCAATAACCTAGAAACAAAGATAGAGACATCAATTCATTCTGACTCAGTGTCTAAACTTAAGTTCACTCAACCGAATTGGGAAATAGAGCCGACATCAATGTCTAAACCTAACTACCTAAAAGACAAAATTGAGAATCAAGCCCACCAAGTGGCAATCGACTAGAATAGATTCTCGCTGTCATACTGTTCGATATAATACTTCTCAATACACTACTTCTCGATAAAAAACGCAGCGGTAATTCGCTGCGTTAACTAAACCTCATGATTAATATTAACTTAACTATCAGTAAGCTACTCAAATAGTCATAAAGTAAAAATATAATGAGAGTTCTATCAAGCTAATGGACATAACTCTCTTACTGTCACTATAAATAATCAGATATTGATATATATTTTCTAAATCAATTGGATATGTATTAGTACCTAACGCTGCTCCCTAAATGGGCATTATCCAATATAAACTCAACCAGCTCAAAAAAGAGAAATCAGGCTCACAAAGGCTGACCAGAGTTTGGAAACCAACGGATATGAGGCACTAATGGATTTAGTCAATTTCGATAATTTTTTAAAACGTTTACAGGTCGATGAACGAATTATAGTACAAGCACACGATTTTCCTGATCATGATGCAATCTCATCAGCATTTGCTCTTGCTTACCTGTTAAAAAAGCTCGGGTTTTCTCCTTTTATTACCTACCAAGGTTATATAGATCGGATATCGTTACGTAATCTGATTGATTGGCTAAACATCCCAACCGTCAGCCCAAAACAATTATCACTTACACCCAATGATAAAATAATCATTGTTGATGGCTGTATAGGAGAAAAAAACGTAACCGATCTTCCCGGATTAGAAGTAGCCATTATTGATCATCACCAAGTTAAAGCTCCCCACTTTGTTTGGTACTCAGATATACGACCAAACTACGGCTCAACTGCAACAATCCTGGTCGATTACTTTAATTACTACTCACTCGATATACCAAAGAAAATAGCGACGGCTTTACTTGTTGGCCTTACATTCGATACGGCAAATTTTACACGCTCTGTCAGCGATGCAGATATGAAGGCATTAATCCAACTCCAATCTAAATCTGACATGCAGATGGTTAATCGTATCTGTAGAAATCAACTTGAATTCCAAGAATTAGAATTGTTTGACGCTTTACTGTCCTCCATGAAAAGAGAGAAGAATTGTGCTTTCGCTGTATTGCCTGATGGATGCCCTAAAAATATGTTAGGAGTATTAGGTGACTTCTTATTAGGGGTTGATGAAATAGATGTGGTCATTTTGAGTGCACGAAATAGAGGTAAAACTTTTTTGTCGTTACGCTCAGAATGTCCAAACAATAATGTAGAAAAAATAATTCGAAGTGTTCTGAATAATTCAGGTATAGGCTTCGGTGGAGGCCATGCCCATATGGCAGGTGGGATCATCAATGAAATGTACCAACTCTCACAAGAGCTAGATTATGTTTACAATCTTATTCGGCCAAAGCTTATTTTATGCTAATGATTTTTATGCCTCCACATTTACAAATCCATCAAATCGCTATTAAGTAACGACTCGCGCCTGATACCATACTTCTCGATAAAAAACGCAGCGGTAATTCGCTGCGCTTCAATTTATACAAAGACAGAGATCGCTTATCTTGTCCTAGCATCCTCAAAAAAAGCCATCATATCAGGGAAACGTTTTGCCCAAGCTTGCTCATTGTGCACCGCTCCCTCTTCTTCTTGATAACTTAGACTAACGTTTGAATGCTTGGTCTCTAACTCTATTTTCATTTTCCGCGCGCCATCCAAGTAAACCTCAGAGAAGTCCAATCGGCTATCATCACTCGTCTCGTTCGTTCCCATATCCATATAGATACTTAATGGCAGTTTTGACTTTGTCGATTGAGTCTCTTTCTTGCGGATGAATTCAAAAACCTTCGCTTCGTTAAACCAAAAAGCAGGAGAAAACACCCCACAGAACCCGAAACAATCTAAATGATCCATAGCCCCGTATAAGCTGATCAACCCTCCCATTGAGCTTCCCACAAGCGCGGTATGTTGACGCTGAGGTAAACTTCGAAAGTGCGTATCAATATAAGGCTTTAATGTATTCACAATGAACTCACAATAAGCTTTACCCTCACCACCTAACTTGTAAATCGAGGAGTCACGGCTGGGTAAGTCGAACTTTTGGTTCATAACCCATGGTGAATACTCATTAAAGCGTCCCATCCCTTCGCATTCAGCGCCATTATCTATGGCAACAACAATACAACCTGTGATCTCACCATTCTTCTGCATACGGTCAAGGGTTGCTGGGACTTGCCAACTGTCGCCATAAGATGAACGTTGAGGATCGATAACATTCTGACCATCGTGCATGTAAATCACAGGATAACTCAAGCTAGAATCGTCATAACCATTGGGCAGGTAGATATGAATGCCACGATGTCGATTCAGTTGCGGCATAAAAAAATCATCAATACAGTGCAGACGCTTAGGATCAAAATGAGACATGATTTTCCTCATAAATACATTTTCTTTAGATAAAAAAATGCCCCAGTAAAACTGAGGCACATTATTGAGTGAAATTATTTTGAATTGACGGCTTTTACGAACGCTTCTTGCGCACCTTCAATATTCAGCGCTTTCGCTTCATCTAATAAGCTAAGCGCTTTTGGAATATCATTAGACTTCACAGCATTTTGAATGGCAGAAATGTAAAACTTCGTCGATTCAGGTTGAGCGGCAATGGCTGTTTTCGCTTTCACTACGCTAGCAGCGGGTTCTTGTTTAACGACTTTAACAGGTTGTTCAACCGTTTTAGAAATCGCTCTAAATGGGCGCAACTTAAGCGTTTCAACTTCAAGTTCTAACTTACCCCCTAGTTGATGCGTATAAACAGGATCCGTTACCATCGGCATCACTTCGCCAAACTCTTTCGCTCGAACTTTTGCTGGGTGATCAACCTTAACGCTTTCTCCCAGTAAATCTGCTGGCGTGTAAACCACTAGATATGGCGTTTTTGCCGCATCCGCACGAAAACTCGCGATGTAACGAGTACTGGTAAATGCATTTGATGGCAGTGTTTGAAAGTCTTCTAATTTATATTGAGTGACCACTTGAAAATTTTCATCAAGTAATAGAGCGGTCGGAGCAAATACGCTGTCATCAATGAATCGACTTGCTAATTCGATTTTGACTTCTTGTGAGCGATCACTGAAGCGAAATGCGGCAAAGTGGCTGTTACCAGAAACAAATGAACCGACTGGAGATGCTAAATCGATATCAAATTTAATATCTTCATTATCTTGTAGCTGAACAAAAGGGAATTCAGAATAGGTGGTACAACAAACTTCAGAATTCGTTGGGGGAGTCAATTCAAGCTTAACTTGAGCATCTGAAGCACAACCGCTAAGTAAGGCACCTAACACTACGGCTAATATAGAGCTTTTTTTATTAATCATTGTTTTCTCACTATAGGTTGCTTGTGGGTTATAACCATCAACTATAACTTGTAGGGCATAACGTCAAAAAGGCAGCCCAAAGGCTGCCCTTAATACTAAACGATTTAGAACCAGATTTCAGTGTGTACACCGAATACAAATTGGTCATCGCCGTTTTCAATACCAATAATGCCCGCACTTGCTTCATCATCGGCTTTAATGTAGCTGATGTATGGCTTAACTTGTGGGCGACCAAAGTAGTCTGAGTTAGCTGTAAATGCAGTTGCAATTTCAAGGTTAATGATGTTGCTTTCTACAGCATCGCCAGTACGACCCCAGTAACCTTCATCACCTTCTTCATGGCCGTATGAAGCTGTTGCTTCTAAACGAACATTATCATTAAGCTTATAAGAAGGACGAGCAGCTACGATGTAACGAGTCAGACCTTCCGCACCAAACAGTTGGTCAAGAGCCGTAAAGTAGGCTACTTCTGTACCTAGTTGCACTTTATCTGAAATGTTCAGTACACCGTAAGATGTTAGGAATAGTGACTCAGCGTCATCATTGCCGCCAGACCAGTTACCAAAGTTCACACCACGGTTTTGCATTACACCAGAACCGTAAGCAATTGCGTTTTGAGTCCAACCATCAAGGCCATAGTAGCTAGTATTTAATGTTACAGAAGCACCTACGCCGTCATCATTTTCGCCATCTAACACTTGCTTACCAAGTTTTAGGTCAAAATCAAGACTACCAATACCAGCATCTACACCGTAGTAATACATATCGATTGAAGATAATGTAGTACGTGGTTCAGTTTTATGTTTATCACCAAAAGCATCAATCGAATCAGCCATTACATAAGCGATACCAGCAGTGTTGCCACCAAGTTTAGTTTGGATACCCGCACCAATACCTGAAGATTGTTTCCAGAACTCACCAGAAAGAATACCCGCAGCACGGTTTAAGAAGCGTTGACCACCCCAAATAGAAGTGTCTTCACCTAGAATACCACCTAGCTCAACAAATGCTTCTTTAACAGCAAAGCCATCTTCATCACGTACAGCTTCGTCACCATCAGATGAATAAGCGTAAGAGTTACCGTTACCAAATTCGGTACGAACTACATAATCAGCCCAAACACCATTTTCGTATTCACTGTGCTTTTTAATTGTGAATTCGACTTGGTTTGTACTTTTACCGTGAGTACCCGCTGTTTTGTAGTCTGGGCGACCAAATTCAGTATCTGTCGTTGTACCATCAACAACACGAACGTTCGAAGACATGTAACCATGTACTTCCCAACCATCAGTTACAGTATCAGTAGCAGCAGCGAATGCAGAACCCGCAGCTAATGTAGATGCCACTGCAGCAGCAATTAAACTTACTTTATTCATTCTTAACTCCATCAAGGATGATTTATAATTTATGGACGACTTATAATTTTTTGGTTCTTTTTGCGATGCATCCTGTAAAGGCAGTAAACAGGTCGCATCGAAAAAAGAGGTAAGATGGGAACAAGTCCCCGGTTGTTTCAACGAGGTCCATAATAGGCAAGGATGAGAAGGCTGACTTCCTCCACCTTAATTAAATTTAAGGGGGATGATTAGGGATGAGATAAATTACAGAATGACGTTTATTTAGCTTTGATCACACAAACAGGGGGGAGGAGGCGATCGATTTATATCGGATACCCTGACAAAACGATAACTAAGTCATAGTTTTGTTAAACCCATTCATAAAAATGTAATTTAATTACATAAACATTTATCTAAATAAGGTGCTTGACCTTGTTGAGACAAAGCTTTTTACTAATAGTTCTATCCGTGTAGTAAATGAAAAAGAATTCCTAACATGACAAAAACGCTCTCTCGCCCTTATCCACTTGGCGCTACGCTCAACAATAATGGCTGTAATTTTTCCATCTATGCTCCGGAATGCAAATCGATAAAACTTGCTCTATTTGATGAGCAAGATAAGTTTGAAACCTTCCCTTTAGAAGGTGAATATGCAGGGATTCGTTATACCCATATTCCAAACATCAAAGCACAGCAAAAATATGGTTACATTATTGAAACAGAAAAGGGATTACACCTTTTATCTGACCCTTATGCTAAAGCCATTGATAAAGCACTCCACTACGAGACACCTTATAGCTCAGAAAAAAGCTTCTCTATGCCAAAATGTGTTGTCATTGACGATAAGTTTGATTGGCAAGGTATTGAGCAACCAAGAATTCCCAAAGAAGACACCGTTCTTTTTGAAACTCATGTAAAAGGCTTAACTAAGCTGAATCCAAATTTAAATGAAAGCGAAAAAGGCACTTATTTAGGCTTATACAGCCCCGAAATGCTCGCCTTTTACAAACAACAAAATATTAACTCTATCCAACTATTACCCGTTGCGGCATGCATGCATGAGCCCCATCTATTAGAGATGGATAAGGTTAATTATTGGGGATATAACCCATATTTATTCATGGTTCCTGACCCTAGATATGCTAAAAATGATGCGGTAACTGAGCTAAAAACAGCCATTCGGGAACTGCACAAAAATGGCATCGAAGTCATTTTAGATGTGGTGTATAACCATACGGCGGAGAGCGGTGAAGGTGGGCCAGTATTCAACTGGAAAGCTCTAGATTCACGTGTATATATTAAACACGGTTGCCATTATGCCAACTTTACAGGCTGCGGTAATACCGTTGATTTAACATACCAACCAGCACTCAACCTTGTGATGGATACTCTTCGCTATTGGGTCAAAGAGTTCAAAGTTGATGGTTTTCGCTTCGATTTAGCCGCAACTCTAGGTAGACAAGGGGACAATTTTAACCCTGAAGCGGCCTTTTTCAAAGCTGTTGCCCAAGATCCAACCCTACGCGAAACCAAACTTATTGCAGAACCTTGGGATATAGGCCCAAATGGTTATCAAGTAGGCAATTTCCCTCTTGGCTGGAATGAATGTAACGATAAACTGCGTGACATTACCCGTAGCTTCTGGCGTGGTGATCAAGGCTATTTAAAAGAGTTTGCCACTCGAATAATGGGCTCGCGCGATCTCTACAGTGCCGCCAATTGGCCTCATAAACTGACCGTCAATTACATTACCTACCATGACGGCTTCACTATGCAAGATCTTGTTTCCTACAAGCATAAGCATAATGAAGAGAATGGCGAACACAACCGAGATGGTCATGGGGATAACCGCTCAGAAAACTACGGAGTAGAAGGTCCTTCTGAGAACATGCTTATTATCGCCACCCGTGAAAAACAAAAACGTAACTTCATGGCGAGCTTAATTTTTGCGTTTGGTATTCCTCATATATTAACGGCTGATGTGCTATCACATACCCAAAATGGCAACAACAACGCTTATTGCCAAGACAGTGAAACCAGCTGGTTAAATTGGGAGAGCAATGAAAGAAAAGATTATTTCAAAGGCTGGCTATCGGAAATGATCAGGGCACGCCAAGAGTTTATGGTGCCTTTCATTAAAGCGTTTAGTGGAGAAGGTAGAAACAATAACCGCATTTTTTGGCGTCGTATTGATGGAACCTTAATGGAACATGATGATTGGAACCGTTTGAGCTCTGTTGCGCTGCATTTGGGTATTGATAGCGATGGTGCTGAAATGGTTTACTTAATCAACCAAACCAGCGCTCCTGCGAGATTTAAGTTACCAAATGATAAAAATCAAATTTGGGAAACCATATGTGATACCAACTTGAGAAATGTACAGCATGGACACGCAGAAGGAGAAGTTCTGTTGTCGCCAACCTCAATGGCTATATTACACTTTCGACCTAAAAATTAGCAGGGTCAGTACTATCAGTCTGCTCGAATAGTATCAATCTAAACATAAAGGCGAGATGATTTATATCTCGCCTTTTTTACACCTCTAAAAACTGAAGAATGGAAACATTTAACGATAATTAAAAACAAGCAACAACACAATTTACACATTATGGTAATTTATAAATCAAGTAGTTACAAGAAAATTTGCCACCAATCCCACAAATACAACGCCACTAGTATTTTATAAAAAACAGACACACTAACTCTATATATTAAACAAAAACTTTGTTAGAGACTTCCATGAAATTACATATACTGACTTTCATTTTCTGCGCCCTTTTGGTCGGATGCAGCACCTCCTCAACCATGACACCAATAAAGGAAGATCCTTACTGGGTCAGCGATAGCCTGGAGAATGGCTTGCGTTACCATATCTACCCTGACAAAGGGAAACCTGTCTCGGTTCGCTTAATCATACATGCAGGTTCTTTTCAAGAAACACCGCAACAGACAGGATTTGCACACTTTACCGAGCATATGGCTTTTAACGGTAGTGCCCATTTTTCAAAAAACGATGTCATCCATTTATTTGAGCAAGCCGGCGCAAGCTTTGGTCCCGATATCAATGCCTATACAAACTATCAAGACACCGTATACAAATTAGATTTACCCGATAATAGTCGTTTGAATGATGCTTTAGTTTGGTTTCGAGATATAGGCGATGGCATTAATTTCAATTCAGAGGAAATTCAAAAAGAGAAAGGCGTTCTTTTAGGCGAGTTTCGCTATTCTCGATTAGCGGATAAGTCCATTGCAAGTACGTTTTACGACTATCTGATTCTAGGCTCCCGATACCAACAACACGATCCTATTGGAAATCCTGCCTCTATATCAGACACTCAGGTTCAAGACCTACACGCCTTCTACAAGACTTGGTATCAACCTCAAATTGCGGAAGTTATCATTACGGGTGATGTGACACTAGATCAAGCAACAACTCTCGTCAAAAAGCACTTTGCTACGTGGGAAAAAGGCACAACACCTCCACCAGTCAAAGTTAATCAGTTCTCCTATAACGATACAGACTTCATTGATTATGTCGCAAGTACTGAGTCCCCTAGTATTAGCATCGTTATCAATCGTGGTTCGCGAGTGATTCACACCAGAGAAGATCAAATGAAGCAATGGCTTGATGAGATGTCTCAGCAGATCATTCAGCAAAGAATGACCAATGTCTTTATAGATTCCGCCCTTCCAGCACAGTGGTTATTTTCTACCTCTTACTTGCTTGAATACCAAAATTATTCGATTACCAATGTCTCTTTTCCTTCTCAATATCGAGATAAAGTTCAGCCGCTATTCTTTTCCACATTAGCGTCTATACGCGACTATGGGGTCACCGATGCCGAATTAAATACGGCCTTAAAAACGTACCAAGACAAGCTAGAGTACATAAAACCTAATTGGGAAAATATGGATGCTGTCGAGCACGCGAATGGGAAAACAAATGCCATCGTCATTGATCAAGTCGTCCAATCCCAGTTAGACATGAAGTCTACCCTTAAACAGTTTTTATCGAGCGTAGATTTAAAGCTCATCAATCATCATATTGAAGAGTTATTATCTTCCGATTACCAATTGGCAATCGGGCTAGATAAGAGTGAGGACAAACCATCGATTAAAGCGACGTTTCCGGCAATAAAATCGGCTTATCAAAAAACGGGAACGAAACCGTTAGTCAAAAATGTCGATGCCGCTTTTGTCCTCCCAGAAAAAAAGGGGGTGATTATTTCTCAGGAAATAAACCACCACGGTCTCACCCACTTCATTCTCAGTAATGGCGTCAATGTATGGTACCAACGAGACCTAGATGCTGGTGATGATGTCAACCTATCCATTGCTAGCCTAGGCGGGAAATCGTCGTTGAAACCAGAATTATTCGCTGCCACAGAGCTTATGATCCCTGTGGCCTCGCGCAGTGGACTTGGGCAATTTAGTGGCGCTCAATTAAACTCTCATTTAACAGAGAAAAATATAGAGATCGTGCCCTATGTTACTCAAACTCGACAAGGGGTTGATATTACGACGAAAAAAGAGAATTTAGCCGAAAGTCTAGCCGCATTATACAATCTAATATCTGACTTGAAATTGGATCAAAAACAACTGGAAGCAGTCAAGCAAGAGTTCACTCAAAACCGTAATGCTTATTTAAATAGCCCTGCCGGAAAGTTTGCTCAGAGTATTAATGGTAATAGCTACCTCCCAACAAGCAGCCACATAATGCTCACCAGTGAAAGCATCACTGCTGTAAACCAAGAGCAATTACAAGAAGCGCATAAACAGCTATTCAAACAAAATCGGAATTACCAGATGGTCATTACCGCCAGCCTCAGACCATCTGAAATAAAGCCTCTACTTCGTCAGTATGTGGCCTCGATTGATTTAGAGAAAGCATCAAAGGTTGATTTCAACGTGGCTTATCAACCACAATATCAACCTCGAATTGAAATGGATATCAATAATGAAAAAGGCTCTCAGTATCTATTGCGAGTCATTTCGACTGAGCCCGAAGTAAGGTCGACAAAAACTATTTTTATGGACGATATGCTACAGCGTATTATCACAATGCGTCTAACGGCCTACGTTCGCGAAGAGTTGAGCTTAGACTACGCCCCGTTTGTTATGACTTTAATGGAAGATAGTGAGCCAAACAGCGACTGGCTAATAGGAGCACAAGTTGCTCCACATAATGAAGCCATGATAGAAAAGGCCATTGATAAGGTCGTTTCGGACATTCAACTTGGTGTGTCTAATCAAGAAGTGGAGATCGCTGCGAAACAGTTAATGAAGGATATGACTTCAGAATTAAACAACCAGAAACTCTACACTTGGTCGATGACTCGCTATCTGGTTCACAATTATGGTTTTGATGAATTCTTAGATTTGGAAGGAACAGCAAAAGGGATTAGCAAAGAAGATCTATCCAACAGAGCAAAGATGGCCTTTGGTAGCAGCACTTGGCAAAGCAAAAATATTCTGCGACCAAAAAGTTAACTGACTAAGCTCAATTACTCGCAAATATGTATGTGGCATTGAACACCAGAGTCAATGCCACTTATCCAGCAGAAAGAACAAGGTCAATTTGATTTTAAACCAGCTTCAGCCTTCTGTTTAGCAGCTAAATACGCATCAATATGCTTTTGTATCGCCGTTTTTGTTCCTTTAATCAACCGACCGTTGAACATGCAGTACCATGCCTTTTCATCATCACTGTCGTTCTTAATCAAAAAGCCGTTGTAATGTTCATTTCTCGGCTGAGCTTTGGTTTTTTTGTACCGTTCATTTTGGATCGCAAACTCTTGAGGGTCGACAACAGATGCCGTATCGCACCACCAATCAATACTCTTCTTTAATTCAGAAATATTACCAGTCAGTATCTGCCCTTTGATCTTAACCTTCCATACACTTGCTGACTGATTAGCAAGCTTAAAATTAAAGCCCCGATAGTTTGCAATGGCCATGATATATAATCTTTTAATTCTAATAACGGATATTGGTTGGATTATATACCGTACAGCAGAACAGAAAAAGATCTGTACCACGGTTTTTTATCATATTGCATTTGTCATATTGACCTGGTCATTTATTACCCACCCTCACGTCAACACCAGTCGTTCAATACAAAAGCAGAAGTTCGATTACGACGTAAATCAATACCAAGAATAATGCAATCAAATGGTTACATTCCGAACATATTGCATATAGGATAAGCCTATCTAATTTACGAAAATCCGCGCGATTCCTTTGCCTCCTCCATCTTGAAGCCAATTTGAACGTTTTCGTAATAGTAAAAATAACGTTAGGAATTAAATATGTATAAGTTATTTGAAAGCTTTACTCAGGCTTTCCCACAAGATGATCCTAAACAGCCCCCCAATGGGATTCTGGCATTTTGTCTTCATTACACCAAAGGATTCAAAAAACCGTTAGCTATTCTCGCAGTAATGAGTATGAGTATTGCGATAATTGAAGTATCACTTTTTGGCTTTATGGGACAATTAGTTGATTGGTTATCGACGAGTAACCCCGACACCTTTTTAGAGCAAAATAGCTCCACATTGATTGGTCTTGGCATTTTGCTGCTCGTGATCATGCCAATCATGATCACCGCTTACTCATTGCTTATCCATCAGACGTTGCTTGGCAATTACCCAATGTCGATTCGATGGTTGGCTCACCGTTATTTACTAAAACAGAGTCTCTCTTTCTATCAAGACGACTTTGCCGGGCGCGTTGCAACCAAAGTAATGCAGACATCGCTCGCCGTTAGAGAAACGGTAATGAAAGCCGTCGATGTTTTTATCTACGTGACCGTCTATTTCACTGCCATCATTTTTATGCTTGCGCAATCGGACTGGCGACTTATGGCACCAATGCTGATATGGCTAGGGATTTATCTTGGGATTCAATTCTATTTTGTTCCTAAGCTTAAAGCCGTTTCGTCAGAACAAGCGGATGCCCGATCACTAATGACTGGGCGAATTGTCGATAGTTACACCAACATTGCGACCGTGAAATTATTTTCTCACAGTAAACGTGAAACAGAATACGCAGAAGAGGGAATGGAAGGATTCTTAGATACGGTTCATAGACAAATGCGCTTAGTCACAGGTTTTAACGTCTGTGTTGAACTAGCGAACTATCTACTTGTGTTCTCCATCTCCGCGATTTCCATTGCTCTGTGGATGGACAGTGCGATCACTATAGGTGCCATCGCGATCGCGATCAGTTTGGCCTTGCGTATTAACGGTATGTCGAAATGGATCATGTGGGAAGTTGGCGGACTGTTTGAGAATATGGGTACGGTAATTGACGGCATGAAAACGCTATCAAAGCCTATCGATATACAAGACAAGCCCGATGCTCAACCTATCGAAGTACCTCAGGGTGGCATTGTATTCGATAACGTCAGCTTCAATTATGGCGAGAATAAAGGGGTGATCAATAACCTTAACCTCAATATTAAGCCCGGAGAAAAAGTCGGTTTAGTGGGACGTTCAGGCGCAGGTAAATCCACCTTAGTTAACCTGTTACTCCGATTCCATGATGTTGAAGGCGGTCAGATCCGTATTGATGATCAAGTGATCTCCGATGTCACTCAAGATTCACTGCGTAGCAATATCGGAATGGTCACTCAAGATACCTCTTTACTGCACCGTTCGATCCGAGAAAACATTCTATATGGCAAACCCGATGCCGGAGAAGATGCTTTACTTGCTGCGACGAAACAAGCTCACGCTCATGAATTTATTGAAACGCTGACCGACCCATTCGGAAATATTGGCTATGATGCTCAAGTGGGTGAACGAGGTGTTAAACTGTCTGGCGGACAGCGTCAGCGAATTGCGATCTCACGAGTTCTTCTCAAAAATGCACCATTGCTCGTCCTAGATGAAGCAACCTCAGCGTTAGATTCGGAAGTCGAAGCCGCCATTCAAGAGAGCTTAATTGAACTTATGGAAGGCAAAACGGTTATCGCCATTGCTCACCGCCTATCGACAATTGCCGCAATGGATCGCTTAATCGTGCTTGATAAAGGCAATATCGTAGAACAAGGTTCACACCAAGAGTTAATCAACCAAGGTGGCATCTACGCCCAACTTTGGGCTCATCAAACTGGTGGTTTTATTGGCGAGAACTTAGATGTCAGTGGAAGCAACTAGTAATGCAAACCATTAGTTAGTGCTAATTGAAATGGCGACCCGTTTATGGTCGCCATTTTTTTACCTTTTAGTCAGCCACTACTTTTCGAGTTCAGCCTCGCCATGACGCTTTTTAAGTGTTTGGAACAGCCACCCTAGACCAATAAGAGCTAAGCCTAGCCCTAAGAAACTTGCCGCTCGCCAAATACCATCCAAATAACTAACATCAGAAATGAAGACTTTCACCACCGCAAGCCCCACAACAATCAAGCCATAAGTTTGATGAGCAGATTTTTGACGAACCACACCAATGTAGGTCCATAACGCTCCCAAAATGACTAATGCAGCAGAGTAAGTTAACCATTCCGCCATGCTGGTTGTTTCCAATATCGACATGCTTTCTGTTTGCCAAAATTGGCGAATTGATAATGCAAGCCATAACGCGAGCAACCCACCACCTACAACATATAACCAACGAGGTTGTACCGGCTCAGGGCACCAATTTCGGTAAGCTAAAATAATAAGCGCGGCGCCTGGAAGTAACCAACCCAGAGATAAACCATTAAACATTGGTATCGCTGTAGCCGACACGGTATCTGCCGATAACGGCATAAACTGAGTGTTGAGTAAAAACATACATATCAGAGCGACCAATAATAGAGCGTAACGGTAGCATAGATAGAAATAATGCATTGTATGACTAAACTGCTGGCGGTAACTGTAGACACCAACCAATACAAGCGCCTCTATTAACCAGAAACTCACACTCGTTAAATCAAGTTTATCGAATATTACAAAGCTACCAGTCAGCCAGTAATGACTTTGCATCAAGACAAAGATAGCAATGACATGAACGAGTGCGCCTTCAAACCAATCCGCTAATGCAATGCTTTTCTCACGCATCATTTTTAATGCGAAACCTAATATGACAATCGCAGGTAAGCAATTTGCTACCGCGACCCAACCTTGTGGCGAAAGCCCTTGTTGCCACGACTCAATCACAGGTAATAAGCTTAAACGAGTGAGCAATAGTGAGACGGCAATCTTAACGACAACATCACGCAACACAGCGTAAGAAAGAACCATTTGAAGAGTCATTGCCAAAACTTGTAACGCTAATAGAGCAGTGAACACCTCGCCATAGAACCAAATATAATTAAGTACCAACAGTACAGCATGAATTGACGCTGAAAGGTCCGAACGCAATCTTGGTTCCATTTTTGCCAATCCACCGAGTCCTAAGCATCCGCCAAGAGCAAAAAGGCTTGTTAGCCACAATCTGTCTGGATAATTTCCTTCCACATAAACCAATATACCAATTAGCATTAATGCACCGCAAGATACCGCCCACCAATAACTGAATGTGGAACGATAACTGGCTGAAAACTGTCTATAAGAACGCAATACAAGAAGCACAGTCCAGAGAGCTAACACCCCAAGCACTGATAAAAGGGACTCTGGCGTATTCAATAAATGTAGATGCAATACAGCAGTGAGAATGACCGTTGAAACCAATGATAATAATTGGGACTCACGGCTTGAATAGCCTCGACGAACAGCAGGCAATAGCAACATGACAAAGGGAGTGATAGCTAAAGAAAAGAGCGTAAAATTACTCAGTGGAAGATGTGATTCTGCAATAAGTATCAGCGCGCCAATCATCCCCGCAATGATTGCAGGGTGATACCAAGTCCGCGGTACTCTTTGGCGAAACGGTACTTTTAGCGCCCAACCCTGATGAGGCACAAGCACTAATAAATAGGTGGATAAGGGATAAAATAGCGAAACCCAAAGTGTTAAATTATCGGTTTCAATGGCGGAACTCATCAGCCCAAGCCATCCAATATGAGCCAAGCTAATAAACAAAGACAACCAAGGAACATTCATTCGCGGGCGCACATATAATCCAGCAGCCGTTACCATGCTGATATAGCTCATGAACACATAGAAATTAGGCGTCCCTTCACCAACCCAGAAAGGAGCCGTATAACCACCAATTAGCCCTAAGATCGCCATTAAGCTTCCAAACCGATAACTTAAAGTCAAACAGACCAAAGCGGTTAATGCGATAAGACCCAAAGCCCATGACTCTGGAACAAGTTGATACATCACCGTCGCGAACACAATCGTGAGATAAATACCGGTCATCCCTGCGGCTGCAAACGTTGCTGGGATATAATTTTGATTAGGAATATCAACAAGACGCCACCTCTTCGCCTGTATTTGTCGATGTAACCACTCCGCAAAACCAACAATAGCCACTGACAATATCAAGCTTCCGGTAATGCGCCCTTGAGGTGAGATTTCAATTCGACTTCCAACAAACTGCACTAAATACCCGATACCAAATACAAGAGCTAACCCACCGATCCATACTAACCAGTTCCGTTTTAAGTGGGCGACAATCTGTTGTCCAAATCCAACTTCCGTTTGATTGCAATTTTCTAATGGATTGAGAGGACGACGTGAATTGTTAGTGGTGTTTGAAACGATAACTTTCGATTCTAGATTAACTTCAGGAGTGTCATTAACTGCGGATTGCAATGAGTCAACCATTGGCGAGCTTTCATTCGCTCCTAAGCGATCAGCAGTATCTATCGCTGACTCCGCTTCTCGCTGATAAACATCGTCTTCTATAGAGTTTGAAGGTTGCCTCTCTGTATACACACCACGTTTCAGCTCCGTTAGTCGATCCACTTTTTCATTCAATTGAGACAAAGCCGATCTTAAGCGTTTTGTTTCTATCAAAGCTCTTATGGCAACGATAGGGCTCACAAGCAACGCTATCACCACCAATCCGATAATCAGCACAACTTCATCCATGTTAGCTTCCTATGACGTATCACGATTAATCATTTAATCCACGAACTTATTAGGCTGTACATCAAACGACTGATATTAATATTTCATTGTACCAATATAGTTTAACTTTAATATGTCTCGACAAAGAGAATGGAATAAATACCGAACTACAACCGTTATATCTCTTCATATCAACCTCGATATCAATAAATTAATTATTCTAATAAAAAGAATAACGATAGCGTGATCCTCTATACAATATTTATATCAATAGAGATATACACTCCAAACCTAATATTAATCGAAACAATCAACATTAAATGCATATTTATCAACAGTAATGAATTTTTATTCGTTTGGGCTTTTCCACATCTGGAGATTTACAATGAACAAAATATCTTTATCCATTTTATCTGCTGCCATTCTTTCTACATTTACCATTAGCGCTGATGCGTGTACGGGTTTAATTGTCGGAAAAGGCGCATCTATTGATGGCAGCATTATGATCGCACGTAATGAAGACTTCGGAATCAATAACTGGAACAAACACTTAGCATACCGTCCTGCTCAAAAAAATGAGGCAGAGACCTGGAAGTTAGGTAATGGTCTAGAAGTTCCTATGCCAAAAGAGTTCTTCGCATACTCCGCGATTCCAGATTGGGATGCAAATACTGTTGATAGCCAAAATAAATTTTATGAAGAGCGTGGTATTAATGAATATAACGTTGCAATATCTGCAACCACCAGCGCTGAAATAAATGAAAAGGCATTAAAAGTAGATCCACTAATTGATGACGGTGTCATTGAAGCCATAATTCCAACATTAATATTACCTCAAGCTAAAACAGCAAAAGAGGGGGTGACATTATTAGGTGAATATATTGAAAAATACGGCGCAGGCGAAGGTAATAGCTTATATATTGCCGACATCAATGAAGTTTGGTTAGTCGAAATTGGCTCTGGACATCACTGGATCGCGGTTAAAGTTCCAGATGACAGCTATGCGATGATCGCCAATGGCTTACGAATTCACGGAGTTAACCTTAATAGTAAAAGCGTCATGCACTCGAAAGGGCTAGTCGAATTTGTGAACCAGCATAAACTGCTCGATAATCCTGATGCCAAATCATTTAATTTTGCCAAAGCATTCGGAGTCACGGGTGATGTTTATAACATCGATCGCGAGTGGCTAGGTCAGAAGATGCTTACTGAGTCAAAAAACCAACCGACTCGACAAGATCAGTACCCGTTATTCATGAAGCCCGATGAGAAGATTTCCGTTCAAGATGTAGCAGAAGTACTTAGTGCGACATACAAAGGCACATCATTGGAAGAGAAAGGCCAACGACCAATCAGAGTAGAACGCCAACTTGAATCTCATATCATACAGTTACGTCCAGAGATGCCATATGAACTTCAAGGGCTAATTTGGCAGAGCTTTGGTGTGTTACCTGAATCCGTTCTCGTGCCTCTTTATTCGAGCCTTCAAGAGTACCCAACGCCTTACTTGACTGGTGGTGACACTTACACTGACAACTCCGCTTACTGGCAATTTAGAAGCTTAACCGCCCTTGCTTCAGCTAATCAAAGCAAGTATCTGCCAATGCTTAAAGAGATTTGGGATAAAGAAGAGACTAAACTCTACAAACAAGTCAGCCAATTAGACACCACATTGAAATCGCTCTACAAAACAGATAAACAAGCCGCATTGGATATGGCATCTGATTACTCTTTTGGGCAACTACAGCGCACGCTCACAATGGCGACTGACATTCGTTATAAAATGATGACAGATCTAACAAAAAGTACAGAGAAAAAATATTCAGATGAGGAATTCAAAAAGATAATGAATCTATAGATAAAATGTAACAGAGGCGGTCAAATAACGACCAACTTCAAAATGTTGGCCTATTATTTATAGTATCGTACGCTTGTTCGTTTACATGCTCATCTTCAGCGACTAAATTGATAGACGCAAAAGAGACCAAACGCCCTTTGCTTGCGCGTTCTGGATGGTCAGATTCCGAAAGGGATCTGACCTTTTTCATCGATTCTATTCGCAGTTATCCATCTTCTCTTTCCTACGATTCTTTTTTTCCTTAAAATCTCACTTAATAACATCTATCGAGATTTAAAATGAACAAAAGTTTACTGACCAACCTGATCTCCATATCGCTTCTTGCGGCTGGGTACCAACTAAACAACACGACTCTACTTTATGCTGGGTTATTCGCTTTTTCTGGAGCAATAACAAACTGGCTTGCCATTCATATGTTATTTGAGAAAGTACCGGGTCTATACGGGTCAGGGGTCATACCCGCTCGTTTCGAAGAGTTCAAAGCGGCGATCAAACAATTAATGATGGAGCAATTTTTCACAGAGTCGAATATTGATAGATTTTTAAACAAAGAGATGGCGAGCGGTAAAAGTTTAAATTTGCAGCCCGTGATATCAAAAATAGATTTCAACCCAACCTTCGACTCACTTATTGATGTGATCGCGAACTCTTCTTTTGGTGGCATGTTAGCAATGGTTGGTGGTACGGAAGCACTACAGCCACTAAAGCAACCATTTGTAGAAAAGATGCAAGAATCAGTCATTGAAATCAGCCAAAGCGAGTCAGTAAAAGAAGCATTGAAAGAGCAGCTAGAATCTCCAGCCATGATGGACGAGATCAAAATCAATATTGAAAACATCATCGATCAGAGATTAAATGAACTCACACCGAAATTAGTCAAAGAGATGGTCCAAAAAATGATTAAACAGCATTTAGGTTGGTTAGTAGTTTGGGGAGGGGTGTTCGGTGGTCTAATCGGGGTTATTTCTTCACTCGTCGCTTAATCAAAGTACACTCGGTTTTCGGTTTATAATTAGAGGGGCAGCAATGTTGCTCCCTTTAAGATCCATTACCGCTTCTCTTGTTCCTACCCTATCGCAAAAGAGTTTGTATATTAAAAAAACTGCCTATATTAGAAAGGTTAGGTATAACAGCACACCTCTAAAGATTCAGCATACCACTGTGAGCTCATCTGAAAATGAAACTCATACCCACTTTAATACGGTTCAATTCCCTCATGCTCTCTAACAAACCTAGTACGCATTCAAATATTTTACAAAACAACACGTTATGACACGGTCAATTTATCAAATGATAATCAACCTGTTCATTATCTTTATTTACATTGAACCTTTAAAGAACGATTTTGAGCTAAATTGAAAAGAGCAAAATAGGAAAAGCATGAATAATGAAGCAAATAGCAGTTAAGGAAGAATCAATGATTACCTATATAATATCTTACAAACCTTTTGGAATTGGGAATTGGACTAAGGCAACGGTATCAAAGGACATCGCTGAAACTCTTTATAAAGAGTACACCGAATATGGCTGGCCTGTATCAATTGAACAAGTAGAGGTTGCTACCGACTCAAAAGATGAGAGTACAACCACAGCTTAAACTAATTGAGTACGACTTTATCGCTTCATAAGTGGATTTCATGATTAGCAAGTCGTGCATACGTCGAACGATCCGCAGGTGACACTGACTGACAATTGCATGAACGGCAAAACAACTGCTGCTCTAATTTGTAGTAATGCTCACCATTAATAAACTGATTCATTAACTGTTGAAATGACTGTAAGACACCGCCATTAGCACTATCGTGGTCCGTATTGCGTCGCATCAACGCCTTGTGTGCTGTCACTTTTTGGCATGTCGAACAATATGTATCAGGCATTTCCTTCCCCTAAATATGTCAATCAGTTAATGATAATTGACATATTCTGTTCAATTTTGTTCCTAGTTAAAAAGTTAAAATACAAAAAACGTGCGTTATGTTCAAAAAACAACCTTGTTTTTTCAAAGAATGAGACTTACGTGCAAACTACTCCTCCCTTGATCATACTTCTGAAATAAAAAAGCCCTCGCGATCACTCGCAAGGGCTGATATGCAACAACCTCAAATATTAAAATTAATCTAATTCAATAAGGTTTTTCTTAAACTTATTGTGTTGTTCGATGACCGCCTCCTCTGGCTCCGCAGTCATTAAGCTCACAACAACAATCGCTAATGTTGAGAAAATAATACCCGGTACGATTTCGTAAACATCAAACCAACCACCTGAAATCTGCTTCCAAACCACAATAGTAACGCCGCCAATAATTATACCTGCTAGCGCACCGTTTCGGTTCATACGATCCCAGTATAGGCTCAATATAATGGCTGGACCAAATGCCGCACCAAAGCCAGCCCATGCATAAGAAACAAGACCAAGAACCGAGCTATCAGGAGTCATTGCAAGTACCAATGCGACAAGTGAAATACCGATGACAGCGATACGACCAACACGCACAATCTCTTCAGATGATGCATCTTTCTTAAATACCTGTTTATAGAAATCTTCCGCAAGAGCTGAAGAAGAAACAAGCAGTTGAGAATCCGCAGTACTCATGATGGCCGCCAAAATAGCTGCAAGTAAAATACCCGCAATCACAGGGTGGAAGATAGCATTCACCAATAGCATGAAAATTTTCTCGCCATCAGCCAATTCACCCGCGCCTGAATTTGTCACATACACCAATCCAACAAGACCAACGAGCATAGCACCAGCCATAGATAACGCCGTCCAAATCACCGCAATACGACGCGCTGAAGTAAGGTCTTTGTTAGTACGGGTTGCTTTGAAACGCGCTAAGATATGCGGCTGACCAAAATAACCCAAGCCCCAAGCAACAAGCGAAATAATCGCGACAGCCGTTAGAGGCTCACCTTTCGAATCATTCCAGAAAGTCAGTAACTCAGGGTTAATTGCATACAGATCATCACCAAGTTGACCAAGGCCCCCTTGCATCGCAGCAATTGGGACAATCAGCAGAGCAGCAGACATCAGCAAACCTTGCACCAAGTCCGTCCATGATACGGCTAAGAAACCACCGAACAAAGTATAAGAAACCACGCATACTGTGCCAATAATAACGGCTGTCGAATAGTCTAGGCCGAATACTGTTTCAAATAATTTTCCGCCTGCAACCAAGCCTGAGCTTGTATAAAAAAGGAAGAACAAAAGGATGAAGAAAGCAGAAATCACTTGAATCTGTTTTGTACTGTCATTAAAACGGCGAGAAAGGAACTCAGGCAGTGTTAATGAATCCGTTGTAATACTGTAAGTACGAAGGCGTTTTGCACTGATTAGCCAATTTGCCCATGTACCAATTAATAAACCACCCGCAAGCCAAAATGCCTCGATACCTGCTGCATAAGCGTAACCTGGTAAGCCAAGCAATAACCAACCACTCATGTCTGATGCGCCAGCAGAAAGTGCAGCTGGCCACGGCCCTAGTGAACGGCCACCCAAGAAATAATCACTTGAGTTTGACGTACGCTTGTAAGCGATAACGCCTATCGCAAGCATCATAATTAGATACGCGATAAATGTGGTAGTGATAGCAAAGCTATTTTCTATCATTTGATGGTCCTCTTCTTAAAGATCGCTTTCCATGCCCCCTCCTCTTCTTTAGATAGTTTGAAGAGGAGAGGTAATAAAGAAAGTTAGTGAGCGTCACTTCCAAGTTCTAACAAGGTCGCGTTACCGCCCACAGCTGTTATGTTTATAGTTCTCGTACGTTCCGTTATGAAGCGCAGCGATAAGTGTGGATCATGAGCAACAGTCAATGTCGCCAGATCCTTTTCCGACGCTAAGTGATTAGAAACCAATACTTGTGACACTAAGTTCACGATGGCCCCCTCTCTCTTAGCTAATTGAAGATTGATGCTATGTTCAATCTCCGAGTTTCCGACATAACCCACCGATCGCACATCGCATGCGAGCAGTTGATGATAGGCATCGTAAGAGACGACTTGAATCAGGTTATTAGGGAAACGAGACTGCTCTATGGCAGTTTGAATTCCTTGGTTTAGCGCCATATCATCACTGCATAACATCACGCTGTTTCCAGCAATCAGTGCCGCAGTAAATTGAGCAATTATGGCTTGTTGAGCTGTCGTATCCCCATTGAAATCTAGTTCAAAAACAAGAGCCGCGACACCACGCCCAGCGGTGTAAAGTTCGTTTGTTTCACCCGTAGGCCCAATTAATTGGTGACTCTCTGCGAGCAAGGTCGAAGCTTGTTGAATGTGAAATGACATCACTGGCGCTAAGTTAGGTAAAACCTCACTTAATTGAGCCTTCAGTGAAAGTAACTGCTCACACTTATAATCAAAGTTGGTTAAATTCCACTGTTCCCATGCTAAAAAAGCATCTGAAAAACCTGTCACTTGATGAACCATGATATTTCTCCTGTGCTTTCTTAGTGAGACGCTGATTGATCAGCAAATTTAACCTGAGTGAAACGGTACAAATAGTGCGGGCCGCCAGCTTTTGGCCCTGTACCTGATAGTCCTTGGCCTCCAAATGGTTGAACACCAACGACTGCTCCTACTTGATCTCGGTTGATATAACAGTTTCCAACACGCGCATGTTTTTCAATCCAACGGTAAGTCGTTTCATTACGGCTATGGATGCCCATGGTTAGGCCAAAGCCCGTCTGGTTAATTTGTTCGACCACATTCGTTAATTCGCTCGCTTTAAAGCGAACAATATGCAGGATAGGACCAAACTGCTCTTCTTTTAGACACGAAATATCATCAATTTCAAAAGCACTTGGCGGGACAAAGTCTCCATGCTCACAGACGGCTCCCAGTTCTAACTGAGCCACTTTCTTCTGCGTACTATTCATGCTCTCTAAGTGGGCCAGTAACTTAGCTTTAGCGGTTTCATCAATCACAGGACCAACATCCGTTTTGTGTAGATGAGGAATGCCAACACTTAATTCATTCATTGCCCCTTGAATAAGCGCCACAATGCGATCTGCAATATCCTCTTGTACAAACAAAACGCGAAGCGCAGAACAACGTTGGCCAGCAGAAGCAAATGAAGAGCGAATAACATCACGAACGACTTGTTCAGGTAATGCCGTACTGTCGACGATCATCGCATTTTGACCACCAGTCTCGGCAATGAATGGAACTGGCGCAGCATCACGCTCTGCCAATGTCACATTAATTCGTTGCGCCGTCGCCGTAGACCCAGTAAAGGCAACGCCAGCAATTGAAGGGTGAGATGTTAAAGCAGAGCCAATCTCAGCACCGCGTCCAGGAAGTAACTGAATAGTCCCTTCAGGAAATCCTGCTTGCTGCATCAATTCAACCGCGCGAGCAGCAATTAAGCTCGTCTGCTCGGCAGGTTTTGCAACAACCGTATTTCCTGCAACCAAAGCAGCGGTGATCTGGCCTAAGAAAATAGCCAGAGGGAAGTTCCACGGGCTAATGCACACAAACACACCACGACCCTGACGTGAAGCGATGCGTGTTACACCATCAAATCCTTCAATGCTGAATTGCGCGAGATTATCGACTTGCTTCGCGTAGTAACGACAGAAATCCACCGCCTCACGAACTTCATCAATACTGTCATGAATGGTTTTGCCCGCTTCTTGATGACAGATCGCCACCAACTCCGCCAAATTCTCTTCGAGAAGATCGGCTAAACGTTCTAATAGTGCGCTCTTATCTTGAATACTCGCCAACTGCCAAGCCGCGAAAGCCGTTTCCGCACCTTCGATTGCAGCGGAAACATGATCAAGGTTTGCAAAAGCAACCTGCCCAACCGTAATCCGACGATCGTAAGGTGCAGTGATCGTTTCAATATGATCTTCTGCCTTGATCATGCTTTCGAAATGACTTGAACCATTGATCACAGGGCCTGCCGACCACTGTTTATCTAAGAAGCTTGTCACTTGCGCTTCAAACACCGAGGCTTCACTTTCAATATCAACGTTCACCCCATAGGCATTTTTCCGCTCGGGGAAAACATCTGTAGGCAATGGGATTTTTGTATTGTTCAATGTATCGAAACTTAACAGCATATCGACAGGATGCTGAGTCAGCTCACTAATTGGGCAGCGAGCATCAACCAAACGGTGAACAAATGAACTGTTCGCGCCATTTTCTAATAAACGACGAACTAAATAAGGAAGCAAATCTTTATGGCTACCGACTGGTGCATAGATTCGTACTGACTGTTGGTACGCTTCCATCGCATGGTTATAAAGCGAGTCGCCCATGCCATGTAAACGTTGAAATTCAAACTCTTTATGCTGTGCCATCACTGCGATAGCCGTTACCGTGTGTGCATTGTGACTTGCAAACTGAGGGAAAATATTGCCGCGAACACCTTCGCTAAGTAGGAAGCGAGCACAAGCTAAATATGCAACATCCGTTGATTCTTTACGAGTATATACTGGGTAGTTGTCGTAGCCTGCTTGCTGCGACCATTTGATTTCGCTATCCCAATAAGCCCCTTTTACCAGGCGCAATGGGATCTGATCACCCTGCTCTTTTGCTAACGCATTAATCCAAACCAACACCGGAAGGGCACGTTTAGAGTAAGTTTGAATAACCAGACCAAACTTGCCCCATCCTTTGACCAAATCGCTGCGATACACTTTCTCAAACAGTTTCAGCGACAGTTCTAAACGGTCCGCTTCTTCGGCATCAATCGTAATCGCAACATCTAACTCGACGGCGCGGCGTAATAGTTGCTCTAAAGTGTCGGCTAATTCCGTTAGAACTCGGTCTTCGTTCGCCACTTCATAGCGTGGGTGTAAAGCGGATAGCTTAATAGAAACCGACGGGGCAGGACTTTCCATCTTTGCCGATGCCTTTGACTGATAGCCATCGCGGCCCACAGCCTCAATCGCCATCAAATAATCTTTGAAGTACTTATTTGCATCGGCAGTGGTCAATGCCGCTTCACCCAACATGTCATATGAGTAAGTGAAGCCTTTATCGCGCATGGCACGGCCATTTTTTTGCGCTTCAGCAATGCTGCGTCCCAATACAAATTGGTGCCCCATAATTTTCATTGCTTGATGCATGGCATTTCGAATGACAGGCTCTGATAGCTTGTTAACTAAACGGTTCATCGCTTGTGCTGGGCTTGGTGAATCTTGGTCTGATAACCCAACGACTTTGCCTGTTAACATTAAGCCCCAAGTGGATGCATTAACGAAAACAGAATCTGAATTTTTGAGGTGAGATTTCCAATCCGCAACGGTCAATTTATCTCGAATGAGAGCATCAGCGGTTGCCGAATCAGGAATACGCATTAACGCTTCCGCTAGACACATCAATAGAATGCCCTCTTGCGTATCTAAACTGTACTCAAGAAGTAGTGCATCAATCATTTGGATCGACTTTTTATCCGCTCGAATAGATTCAATCAGTTGAGTCGTTTTAAGTGAAATCTCTGATTTTTCTTGTTCTGAAGGGATAGCTAGCGGTAAAAGTTGCTTTAGCCATTGGGACTCATCCACCATATATAATGGCGAGATCAGTGACCACAGCTTATCAAGCGGTTGCTCAATAAACTCTGGTTTTAACACATCAGTAGCAGTAAACATGCGTTTTCCTCAATCTCACATCCGAAAAAGTATCGGAGTTTCTACAATGGCTGGCAGTGTATTTTGAGCAGAAGAGGATTACTTGTCAAAAACTCCGAGTTTTTTGCTAAAAACTCGCTTTTTTAACAAAGTATAAACAATATCACATAATAACTGGCAATATATTAATCCGTAACTAATGACTTATTTAACAGAAGATTGCTTTTTGTATCGAGATGGAGAGATCCCTTGAAGGCGTGTAAAAGTATGAGTGAAAGTGCTTTGTCCAGAGAAGCCTGTCAATTCCGCGATCTGCCCTAAACTTAACGACCCCTGCTCAATCAACGTTCTTGCCATATCAATTCGCTTACCTAAAACATATTGATGAGGGGTAATCCCCATCTGATCTTTGAACAGCATATGAAATTGGCTCTCTCCAAGGAATACGCTACCAGCAAGCTGGGCGACAGAAATTTTGTGGCTGAGATGGAGTTCGATATAGCGATCGATCGCTTCAAGATCAAAACGGGACTCTTTAGCTGAGGTTTCAAACACTGAAATATGCCTTTGTAGCAACGCAACAACCGTATCGTTACAAGCTCGGCTAAGCAAAAGATCATCCGGGCTAGATTGCATTTCAAGCACTAACATTCTGATCAACTTCTGAATTTGGCTATCCAATTGAAAGTAGGTATCAGCTCGAGATAGCTGGTTGATCTTATCAAGCATTAAAGGATCATCACTGGTGGCAACAGGCATGTTTAACACCAAAATATCCGACTGCCCGATCACGCCGCCAAAGGCATGATCAGAACTTGCGGTAACCACACAACCCTGTCCTGGCCCAACTAGGTTACCCCGCCCGCTGACTTCAAACTCCGCTTGCCCTTTCAAGCCGATAACCACTTGACTGTAAGAATGCTCATGACAATCCATGTGTGAAGGTAGCGTAACTATCTCTGCTGGCCTAGGTGCCAAATCTTTGGCGATATCGTCAATTAAAGAAGGTGATTGAGTCGCAGGGGTTTTCATCTGTTTCGATTCCAATGTGGCGTGCTTAATAGATGATATAACAAGAAGCTTTGTAGCACTAAAAAATCGATCCTTTTCCACAAAAATATACATCAACACACTTATAGGCTCACTGATTTCTGATCACCAAAGCTCTCGGAACAATGATCAAGTGCACATTAATTACGGTTAATGTGCAATCAACTAATTATAAATCCATTAATTTAATCGCTGACACTTGCATAATTTTGCGTACAGCTCAAAATAGCACTAGAAAAATTTATGCAGATTCAAGCACCTTACACTTTTTGTGCGTTCTGCTGCATTTTTTAGCGTTCATATTTGCCTAAACTATGGGCTTAAATACATAGTCGTCAAAATAATATCTTTTCGCCGATGTAACTATCTGCGTATTTTTCAATACAACTTACTGCAGGGACCTATGAGCACATTTCGCATTTCTACGCTTTTATTAGCGTTAACTCCTTTCTGGGTATCTACATCGGTATCAGCTGAAGAGCTAATTCAAGTCGATCCTGTTACGGCTATCGATGAAAAGCTAGACATAAAGCAGAACGAACTTAATACCCTTTCATCAGAGTATTCTGCTGAGAATGAGAATCTTAAACAACTTCTCAATCAACAAGCTAAATTAAAACGTGATGGTGAAGATTTTAACGCGAAACGTAATCGTGCTAAATCAGCGTTAGACAAACAGTACAGCCGTTTACTTGAAGATCCAGACACCGATCTTGTCTCTTTTCAGAAGAAATACCAAGAATCTTGGACCAATGTAAAAGAGAACCAAGCTCAGTTACTAGAGAGTAAACAGTCAATCGTTGAAAATGAGATGCGCTTATCTCAACTGAAGCAAAAGCAAGCACGAAGCAACAATGAGCTAGCGAACTTACAAGAGTCGAAAGTAGAAGCTCGTGTTAAGCGTTTAGCAACAGAACTGCGTGAAAGTGCCGTTCTTGAAACAAGCTATACAACAACGTGTTCAACGACCATGACACTAGGTGAATGTGCTAACCAAGGTAAGCACCTAACCAAACAGAAAGCGGTGAAAACGTTCCGTTCAAACATGCTTTCAAAGCTCACCGAATCCAATATAGCGAAACAAAACCTTCAAGGTGTGCAACTTAATATTCATGTTCAAGAGAGCCAAATCATCAAAAGTGGCTTCTCAGGAAACAGCGCTTACTTCACTCAAATGCAAGCACAACTGCAAGCGAAACCTGAAGCAATCGCAGCCTGTAAACTTCTGAATGTCTCTCCGCGTTACTGCTTAAAAGGCGACCAAGCGGCAAAAACTGAAAAAAATGATAAGCAATGGGCCAATGTAAAGGTTCGTTCTGATCAATATAACGATTCAGTAACCATTAATGGCATCGACTACGGCAGTACTCCTGTCGAGATCGTACTACCAAATGGCCGCCATCAGATTACGGTATCAAAACAAGGCTACGAAACATACAATCGGGTGATTACACTTAACGGTAACGACACTGTTTGGGTAAAACTACTCCCTAATAAAGAGAGTTAAACCCAACTAGCCCAATATTTATGTATTACAAGTGAGTGTTTAATTAGCAATTTTTGTTCAATTATTTGCCAAAACTCACAAAGCTGACGTTAAAACGCCATTTTGTCACGAAGATATCTCAGATGACTTCAGACAAAATGGCGTTTTCGTTTAGAATAACCATATATTCAGAAATATGACTTAAGTAGAATGATAATGCGCCAAGGTTTACCTGCTCTCTTATTTGCTCTTGCACCTTGCCTAGTAATGACCTCCACTTATGCTCAAGCACCAACATCGAATGTGCTTAGTATAGAGAGCGAGTTATTTACTAAGCACTCTGAACTTGAAGCAGCTCAAAAGCTCGTTGCTGATAAAAGTAATCAAGTTTCGAATCAGCAAGAACTGGTTAATCGACTTATCGAACAAAACAATCAATACAGTTCAATATTGGCAAAAGCCAAACAAAACCTTGAACGTGATTATGCCAAAATGATTGATGAGCCCGAGCTTGACTTAGAACCAACACAATCGGCTTACCAAGAAGCTTGGTCAAAAGTAAAACGAAACCAAAGCGAACAGTTAACAGCCGCACAAGATAAACAGGCACTTGAACTAGAGCTTGCACAATTAAAGGCCGAGCAAGCCGTGATTGAGCAGTCTATCGCCCAGCTCGATAATGAACAGCTACGATCTCGAGCTGATCGACTTAAAAGCGAGTTGCACCAAAGTGGCAAGCAAAAAGTAAGCTTTACTAACACCTGCCAATCAAATATGACACTGGCTCAGTGTTCAGGGCAAACGACAGATTTAGCCCTGCAAAAAGCAGTGAAACAATTCCAAAACGAGTTAGTTGAAAGCACTTCAGAATCCGCGCTTGTAAAACAAAATATCGCCTCGGCTTCTCTTAGCATTCACGTATTACGCCATAACGTTGTGAATGCTAGCTTCTATGGTGATAACAAACATAAGACAGTTGTCGATGTTGAATTAGAAGCTCGTCCTGCAACCAACGCTCCCTGTAAATTGTTAAACATCGATTCTCAGTACTGTTTTGCGCCAGGAGAAGAATCCGCTAAAGCACCTGAAAAAGAGGTTGCTTGGGTTAGCTTATCGATCCGCTCTAATCAATATAATGATTCCGTGTCGGTGAATGGCGTGAAATATGGCAGCACACCATTGGAAGTGATGCTACCTGTAGGACCACACATGATCACCATAGAGAAAGAGGGCTACCGCTCTTTTAATCAAGAGCTGAGAATTAAATCAGATCATACGCTGCGTGCCGTCTTACGTGAGAAAGAGAATGTGTTAAAAACAGGCCATAAATTCGCAGACGCCATTGGTAGCAACGCCAAAGCGCCTGAAATGGTCGTCATTGAGCCTGGACAATTCCTATTAGGGGAGCATGGAGAGAAGCAATATAACCTTGATCATGCTTTCGCTATTGCCTCTACCCCAATCACAGTGATGCAGTTTGAAACTTTCATAAAACGAACGAATTATCAAACAGATGCAGAGTTGCAGAACATTTGTACTGCTGTAGCCCAATCAGAAGTCACTCCTATTTCTGATAGCTATTGGCGTAACCCTGGCTTTAAGCAATCAGCAAGCTCTCCTGCTGTATGCATCAGCCGCAATGATGCAACAGCATACACTCACTGGCTTTCACAAGAGACGGGCTTTACTTACCGTCTACCAAGCAGTGACGAGTGGGAAGTAGCCGCTCGCGCCGGTTCTAAATCCAATTTCTGGTGGGGAGATAACTTTGATGAAGGCCAAGCCAATACAGGTTGGAGCGGAACACCATGGTCGAATGTAAGCACCTCGCCTGTGAAATCATTCCCAGCCAACCGATATGGCTTATACGATGTCGTGGGCAACGTTTGGGAGTGGACACAAGATAGCAAAGGTGTCGCAAAAGGTGGCGCTTGGAGCTTCTCTCCAAATGAAGCTCAAGCACAAAGCGAACTCTACTTAGCACCTACGATGGCAGCCAATTATGTCGGATTCCGAGTGTTACGCCAACTCTAGGCAACCGTAACGCTCACCCTTCCCAGAAAGATAGCCAAAGGGGGGATTTCCCCCCTTACTTCAATATCAAACTTGTTTTACATTACCCACATGGGCAGGTAATGAATGTTATATCGCTCATGGTGTCTAATAGATACCTCTACATTTTTTGCAATACATGTGCTAGGAATGTGGAACCTCTTCTACACGTCGACAAGATTAATTCTTGTATTTGCCAGCCCCTCTTCAGGCTGGCTTTTTTTTGTCCAAAATGGGCCATAATGTTCAAATAATCACCATCAAGACATTACACTGTAAAAATTGCATTTGACTGCATACAATAACTCACTGATTTTGATACAATAAGTTAAATTTTCCAACGGTATTTTATTGTGTCTACAGATTTCGATTCCACTCTCATCTCTCTTTTTTACCAGCTTCCAGGCTGCTGGGGGTGTAAGGATCTTAATTCTGTTTTTGTTTATGCTAATGAAGCTTATGCAAAGCTTATTGGTGTAGAGGAACCAAACCAATGTATTGGCCGCAGTGATTTTGAAATGCCAAGCCCAACCATAGAGTGTGCAGCAGAGTTCCAACGTCAGGATGCTTTTGTTATCGCGACAAGAAAGACAATAAAGATTTTAGATATTCACCCTTACCCTGATGGCCGCTGGCACGCTCATATTTTTACCAAGAAACCTTGGTACAATGAAAACAATGAGGTGATAGGAACTATTTTCTTTGGCAAGGAGCTAACGGATACTGCCATCTTAGAAGTAGGCCATTGGATTTGTCGTGCCACTGGAATTCAACGCACAAACCGCCAAGCTGTGGGGTTTAATGTCATAGATGAGGGGCAGATAGAGCCTCTAACACAGCGAGAGTCCGAATCTCTATTTCTATTGCTGTATGGCAAAAAGCCTCAATATATCGCTCGTGCGATGGCGATTTCAGTTAAAACGGTTGAAGGCTATATTGCCAAACTTAAAACCAAATTTAATGCCAAAAGCAAAGAGCAACTCATCGATAAAGCCCTCGATGCTGGCTTTGGCTCTGTCATTCCAAAAAGCTTATTAAAAACCCAATTATCTGTCGTTCTAAACAATGAATGCCTCAACGAGCAGTATTAGCCTGACAACCGATCTAAATAGCGCCCAATAAAAAGCCTCACGAGTTCGTTTTTCAACGTTACTTTGAGGCTTAATAATCGACGATTTACAATGTAAAACGATGACACAGCATAACTTCGCAGCTATAGAACTATAGCGCTTAGAACTATGGCGCTTAGAGCTATGGCGCTAAGCGGTCAATATCCCACTGTTGATCATGCTTAGAGAAAAGGAATCGGTCATGCAAGCGATGTTCGCCTCCTTGCCAAAATTCAATGCTTTCAGGCTTAACTCTGAAACCACCCCAAAAGCTTGGTACCGGAATTTCACCTTTGGCAAATTTTTGCTTCAGCTCTAAATACTTCCCTTCTAAAATACCGCGCGCAGAAATACGACTACTTTGCTTGCTTGCGATTGCCGCGAGTTGGCTCTCTTTAGGACGAGAAGAGAAATACTTCATATTCTCTAATGCCGACAACTTTTCAGCCGTGCCAGTAATATGAACTTGTCTTTCTAAAGGGTGCCATGGAAAGTGAAGGCTAATTTTGCAATTATCTTCCAGATGCTGAGCTTTACGGCTACCTAAATTAGTGTAAAAAATGAATCCCTCTTTATCGACATTTTTCAGTAGCACTATTCGCTGAAATGGCTGACCATCCTTATCCACAGTCGCAACCGTCATTGCCGTCGGATCGGTAAGTTTGGCGTTAATCGCCTGTTCTAACCAAAAATTAAATTGCTCAATAGGATCGGCTTTTAGGTCTTTTCGTCTTAAACCGCCTTGTGCGTATTCACGACGAATATCTGTCAGTTCCATTTCTACTCCTTAGAATTTTTTTTAGATTTTGCGCTGTTATATCACGAAACACAAGTAACAATCGAAATTCCCCAAACCAACTCTTAGACAAACAAACACTTACAAACTGGAAGCCCTTGATAACTGGATCGCGTTAATATGTGGCTCAAACTGATAAGCTAAATAAACACCCACATGATCGGCATATCTTCGAGGTTTATTTGTCTAAGTTATCGACGTTTTCATCATCGCTATCGACCAATTCACAATTCATCATCAAATCAGTCATCATTGGTCTCGTCAGTTTAATATTGATCTTTTTCAGCGTAACTCAATACAAGCAAACACAACTACAAAAACAGTTCAACGCAAGCGCTCAGAAAGCCTACCAACAGATAGATTCTGAGCTCGCCAAATTTCAGCAAATACCCAACTTACTGGATCACGACCCACGAATAGCGGCTTACTTTGAGGGGAAATTAAGCTCTGAAACACTCAATGAGTTACTCAAAGAGTGGTCCGTTCAAAGCCTTGCTGACACCATCTACATTAACGACTTGAGCGGTGTCAGTATTGCGGCAAGTAATCATGATCAGCCCAATAGCTTTGTTGGCAATAACTACGCATTTCGTCCCTACTTTCAACAGGCAATAAAGGGGCAGTCATCCCAATACGTTGGCTTAGGGATCAGTTCGAATAAACGTGGCTACTACTTTTCATCCCCACTCTTCTTTAAGCAAACCATTGTTGGCGTTTTGACAGTGAAAGTCAGCTTGGAAAATATAGAGCAGTTGATCCGTACTGATAACATGCAAATAATGGTGATTGATAGCAACAACATCGTTTTTCTAAGCAGTTTCGCTCCGTGGCTATATCAATCAGTATCCCCTTTAAACGCAAAACAACACCAAGTACTGCAGTCAACACGTCAATATGGCGTGCAAGAAATCAGCTTGCTCACAGAGCCAAATATTAGTCCGCTTTTCGCTGCAGATCTGACTCTACCAACCGAGCAACTACTCTCAACCGATGATCACTACCTATACGCTCAACCATCGAACACAAACGGCTATCAAATTGTAGCACTACAACCAAAGAGTCAACTACTGATAGCAACCAGTGAGGTCGCTATTATCTATCTGCTGGTCTATAGCCTGCTCATCGTGGTCACTTGGTACTGGAGACAAACATATCACGCAAAAAACGCACTGCTAAACTTAAACCAAGCACTAGAAAGTAAAGTAGAAAAGCGCACTCAATTTTTACAACACGCCAATGAACAGTTGGAAAATACAATTTTTCAATATCAGCAATCTCAACACGAGCTAAAACAGACTCAGCATGAATTGACTCAAGCGGCAAAATTAGCGCTATTGGGAGAACTATCAGCCAGTATCAACCACGAAATTAATCAACCGCTTACCGCAATGAGGACTTACAGTGAAAACAGCCTGCGTCTATTAGAGATGGGACACCTAGATTTAGTGACGAGTAACCTCAACAAAATGGTAGAACTCAATCAAACCGTCGGGGATATTATTAGCCGCTTAAAAGTGTTTACTCGTAAAAGCACCCAAAGCGATACCTGTTCCGCTTGCGTGCATTTAGCAATAAATAACGCTATCGGTATTCTAAGCACTCAAGCAATACGCCAAGGCGTTACACTGCGTATTCCCGCAATTGCGAATGACCAATATGTGGCAATTCACTCCGTTCAGTTAGAGCAAGTATTAGTCAACCTAATCCACAATGCTTTGCAAGCCTTAACAGAGTCGCACAACCCACAAATCGGCATTGAGTGGGAGGTGAACAACAGAGAAGGCAACCTTCATTTTTGGGATAATGGGCCGGGGATAAATGACACAGAACTTACCACGCTATTTGACCCATTTTTCACAACAAAACCAGAAGGATTAGGGCTCGGGCTTACTATTACGAAGCGAATTATTGAAGCGCATCATGGATATATCACAGCCCATAACCGAGAAGAAGGCGGATTAGCATTTACTATTCGGCTACCACTTGCTCGGTCAAATCACGGATCGGATATAAAGGAGGAAGAATAATGCTAGATCAAACCATCTACTTAATCGATGACGAGCCAGCAATCCGAGATGCGATTTCTCAAGCGTTACTGATTGAACAGATCCATGTTGTGACTTTTCCTAATGCCCTTGAAGCTTTCAGCACGATTGATATGACAACGCCAGCGATTGTAATAACAGATATTCACATGCCAGTGATGACAGGGCTCGATTTCATGACCCAGTTGCTAGGTAACAACCCTCACTTCCAAGTTATTGTGCTCACGGGATATGGCGATGTATCGACGGCTGTAACCGCGATGAAATCAGGAGCATGCGATTTTTTAGAAAAACCTTTTTCAACCGAAAAGCTTCTCGCCTCCATTTATAAAGCACAAGAAAAGCTCACTTTAGTCAGAGAAAACATTTGGTTAAAAAAAGAGTTAGAGATGCAGAGTCAGGTTGGTCCAAAACTCATCGGTCATTCCAAAGCCATTATCGATTTACGGCGCAAGCTGATAGAACTCGAACCCAGACTACCGATCATTTTTGTTGGTAAAGTTGGAACAGGCAAACGTATCGCCGCGCAGTACACCCATGACATTCATTCATCGCCACAAGCTGAGCTTTATCCCCTTTCGGCTTATACGTTATGCGAATTACAAGAGTGCGAGCTGATTGATTCTATTTCTAAGCTTGCGGACCACTACCAGGGAGGAACGATTTACATTCACTCCGCGGAGATCCTAACCCTTGCGCATTGGCAACAACTACTGACAATTAACATGCACAACTGCCGCCTCATTCTTGCAACCAATACACTGCCTCAAGAAATTGAATCATCACAGAATCAACCAACCTCCCTTTTGTATCATTTTTCTTTACCAGAACTGAAAGATAGACGTGAGGATATTGGTCTACTGTTTAAGCACTTTGTCCGTGGGGCGGCAAGCCGATATCAGTTACAGCCTCCCACCATTAAAAACTACGAAATTCAACAACTCGAAAGCTACGAATGGCCAGAAAACATCAAACAGCTACGTCACTATGCTGAGGTGAGAGCACTAAAGCCTGCAGAAGAGTCACCTGAAGTATTGTTGTCTGAGCTAACCACGGAGAGCGATTCATTTTCTAAGAAAACAGAACGTTTTGAACACTCTCTACTAATGGATGCTCTGCAACGACATAACGGCCGTTTGAAAGAAATCCAACAAGAGTTGCAAATCTCACGAAAAACGCTCTATGACAAACTGAAAAAACACCAATTAGATAAATCTCACTTTAAAACTTAGAGGTTTAATAAAATCCCAATGGCTGTTGTATAATAAGGTAATTACCTAAAAACTTTAACATTTTGTTAAAATCAGCCTAAAATATCGTTGAGACTTAAACGATGCATGCTGACAAGGAACGCACATGAGTAATAAAAACTACGACAAGCTCTCAAAGAATGAGCTTGATTACGTAGATGACAAAACCGCGGCATTGCTTCTCAATACTCCGACTAGCGCACGATTGATGCTATGGATCATGGTTCTATTCTTTATTATTGCTGGGCTTTGGGCCTCTTGGGCAGAAATAGATAAAGTCACCGTAGGCCAAGGAAAAGTGGTGCCTTCATCTCAAATCCAAATTATTCAAAACCTTGAAGGTGGTTTAGTTAAAGAGATACTGGTTCATGAAGGGCAACAAGTCCAAAAAGGACAACCTCTATTACTGATCGACGACACTCGTTTTCGGTCGGATTACCGTGAGCGAGAACAGCAAGTATCAAATCTAACGGCGAATGTTTTACAACTTTCAGCTTCAATAAGCAGTGTGGTTATCAATGAAGAAGTTTCTCAAAAGAATTGGGAAGACAGCGTAAAAATTGATTATGGAAAACTCGCTTTCCCTCCTCTATTTAGCGAACTTCAGCCGAAATTAATTAGTCGCCAAAAAGCAGAATATCGACAAGATCTTAATAGTCTACGTAACCAACTGTCAGTTTTTGATCAACAAGTCATTCAGCGACAACAAGATCTGATCGAAATTCAAGCCCGAGCCAGAAACCTCAAGAGAAGCTACCAATTCGCACAGAAAGAACTCGAAATTACGGAACCATTAGCTGAAGAAGGCGTGGTACCGCGTATTGAGTTACTAAAACTTCAACGCCAAGTGAACGATACTAGACGTGAACTGACCTCTAGCGAATTGAAGATCCCACTTCTGCAATCTGCAATCAAAGAGGCGATGCTTAGCCGAATTGATGCTGCACTAAAATTTCGTTCAGAGCAGCAAGAGAAGCTCAATGACGCGCAAGACAGGTTATCTGCCATCACAGAATCAGCAGTGGGCTTGGAAGACAGAGTTAACCGTACCAATGTTATATCACCCGTTACCGGCACCGTAAAAACACTGAACTTCAATACGGTGGGCGGGGTAATTCAGCCTGGGATGGATATCGTCGAAATCGTTCCCACTGAAGATACCTTGCTGGTTGAAGCTAAAATAGCCCCACAAGATATCGCTTTTTTAAGACCTAACTTGGCAGCAATAGTGAAGTTTAGCGCCTATGACTTCACTAAATATGGCGGTTTGGAAGGCGTGTTGGAACATATCAGTGCAGATACAACACAAGACGAAGAAGGGAACAGCTTTTACATTGTGCGAGTTCGTACCGAAAAAACCAACTTTGGTCATGATAAAGAATTACCCATTATTCCCGGAATGACCGCATCCATCGACATTATCACTGGAAAAAGAACCGTGTTGGAGTATCTACTCAAGCCAATCTTAAGCGCTCGGACTAATGCTCTAAAAGAATAATGCTTTAAAAGAGTAATACACTAAATAAAAAATAGATTGGACATCGAGCTCTATCTTTTGATGAATTCGACGGAAGCCTTAAAGGAGAACAATGTGATAACTAACCTTAACTTCGTGGATACAGTGACTTTTAAATGAAACTTAAGCTAGTAGCTCTTTCATTTTCAATACTATTAGCATCTTTTACATCGCTAGCATTAAACACGAAAGAACAACAGTGGATTGACGCTGTCACTATCACTTATGGTGAACGAGCAGGGAAAAGAGTAAACACTTGGCGAAATCAGATTGCGAAGTTTCATCAGTTGCCAGAAAAACAGCAACTCACTTCAGTCAATCGATTCTTTAATCAGCTCTATTTTGTTAATGATATCGATTTATGGGGAAAAAAGGATTATTGGGCAACACCGCTAGAGTTTCTAGGTAGTAATGCTGGAGATTGTGAGGATTTTACTATCGCCAAATACTTTTCATTACTCGAACTTGGTGTATCAGATAAGAAACTTCGTTTGGTGTATGTTAAAGCAATAGAACTGAATCAGTTTCATATGGTATTAGCCTATTATTCAAAACCCAGCGCCGAGCCTCTGATTTTAGACAACATTAATCCTGAAATAAAACGAGCGTCTTCACGCCCAGATTTACTACCGATTTATAGCTTTAACGGTAAAAACTTGTGGCTAATGAAGTCAAAGAACTCAAGCGGAAAATTAGCTGGTAAGTCATCAAGGCTCAGCTTGTGGAACGATTTACGCTCTAGAGAGCGAAACTTAAACTTAAATAAACCAATTATAAATTATGATGAGTAAGCACTATGACTTTATATAGACAACTTGTCGTGGGGATGACAGCGGTATTTTTGATGCTCATAGCGTCAGTGTTCATTATCGAATTCAATACCACTCGCGATAACCTAGAGCAGCAGCAACGCTCTGAAGTAAATAATACAATCAATACCGTTGGCTTGGCACTCGCCCCTTACTTAAAAGACAATGACACTGTCGCCGTTGAATCAGTAATCAATGCCCTGTTTGATGGAAGTTCGTATTCAGTGGTCAGGCTTATTTTTCTAGATTCAGGTGAAGAAATTCTCCGTTCATACCCTGTCGGTTCGAAAGAGGTTCCAACTTGGTTCACTGACCTTCCTCTATTTGAAAAAATACATGATCGCCGAGTCGTCACCAGCGGATGGATGCAACTTGCGGAAGTTGAAATCGTCAGTCATCCCGGCCCTGCCTACTTACAACTGTGGAAAGCATTTATCGATTTGATCACCGTTTTTAGTGGCATCTTTCTCATAGGGTTAATCTCGATATCTTTGATTTTAAGACACGCTTTAATTCCACTAAAACAGATCGTCAACAAAATGGACCAAATTGCCAACAATCAATTTGGTGAACCGTTAGAAAGGCCAAACACCAAAGATCTCATTTCTGTTGTTGACGGTATCAACCACATGTCGACGCAAGTTGAGATTGCTTTTCAAGCTCAAGCCAAAGAAGCTCAAAAATTACGAGACCGAGCTTACATTGATCCTATTTCTCAACTTGGAAACCGTGCATTTTATCTCGCCCAACTTAACCAATGGTTATCTGAATCAGCCGTTGGTGGCCTAGCCGTTTTACATGCTCAATTCATTAAAGATGAATATGATGAAAAAGGATATGAACAAGGCGATCTTCTTATCCATGATCTCTCTGCACAGCTTAAACATACGATTACCTCAACAGGTGCAACCATCGCAAGGATCTCTTCTGATGAATTTGGTTTTATTCTGCCAAATATGGATGAGAGTGAGTTAAAAATTGTTTCTGACAGCATCATCAATTGCGTGCGCAGTATGGACTCCGATCCTACTGGAATGGCAAATCCTAAGATCTCGCTGGGTGTGACATTTAACCGTACCCCGAAAACAACCACAGAAATTTTATCTTTAGTCGATAATGCGTTATCGACAGCAAAAGCAGATCCCTCTCTACCATACGCGTTAATTTGCAGTGATAAAGGACAAAACATCCTCGGTAAGCAACAGTGGAAAACTCTTGTTGAAGAAGCGATTCACAATGGTTGGGTTAATTTCAGATTCCAAGAAGCCAACAATAGCTGGGGAAAAACATTCCATCGTGAAGTCTTTTCATCAATAGAAAAAGATGGTGAGCGATACAGCGCCAATCAGTATTTATTCGCTCTTGAGCAACTTCAAGCCAGTCACATCTTTGATGAATTTGTTATCCAGTCAATTATTGAAAAATTACATAATGGTGAGTTTGACTGTCCTATCGCAATTAACCTTGCCCAAAGCAGTGTCTCTCAGCCAAGCTTCATTCGTTGGGTGAGCAAGATGTTGGTCAAACACGCCTCCATTGCAAACAAGTTACATTTTGAGATCCCTGAAAATTGCTTTGTTAATGCCCCCCACTACACCGCGTTATTGTGTAATGCTATTCGTACTGCTGGCGCTGATTTTGGAGTAGACAACTATGGTCGTAACTTCCAGTCTCTCGATTACATCAATGAATTCAGACCCAATTACGTGAAATTGGATTACTTGTTCACTCACCACTTAAACGATGAAAAACAGAAATTCACACTGACATCCATCTCTCGAACAGCACATAACTTAGGGATAACAACCATAGCATCACGCGTGGAAACTCAAACCCAATTAGATTTCTTGTCAGAAAATTTTGTTGAAGTGTTCCAAGGCTTCATCGTTGATAAATAAGAATTAAGGTTCAATTGAATGCAAGATCCGCTACTCAATTCGCTTATCTATGTTAGCCGTTATTACGGACTAGCGAATTCACCTGAAGCGCTAATCAATGGCCTACCGCTAACAGACGGAAGGTTAACGCCTTTCCTATTTCCGCGTTCAGCAGAACGCGCAGGCCTAGTAGCAAAAGAAAACCGGTCCAAACTATTGGACATTCCTCTTCTCATTCTTCCTGCTGTTCTACTTCTCAAGAACGGTGGAGCGTGTGTGCTCATCAATATAAACAAAGAGACGCAGGAAGCGGAGGTGATCACCCATGAATCTGGCATGATCCCCGTGAACTTGCCTTTGGCTGAACTTGAAGAGCAATACACTGAACGGTACTTTCTAGTAAAAAAACAGTTTCGTTATGATGAACGTTCGCCGGAAGTACTCAAAACTAGAGAAGGTCACTGGTTTTGGAGTACGTTATGGGAATCACGCAACATTTACCGTGATGTATTGATCGCTTCAATCTTAATCAATATGTTTGCGATAGCCGCTCCTATGTTCACACGAATAGTGTATGACAAAGTCGTCCCTAATCTTGCATTTGAAACCTTGTGGGTACTCGCGAGTGGTATTTTTGTCATATTCACTTTTGATTTGTGCTTAAAGTTACTCAGAAGTTACTTCATTGATGTTGCAGGTAAAAAGTCGGACATTCTGATTTCATCCAAACTATTCAGTAAAGTGATGGGGATCCGCATGGAGTCAAAACCTCCATCCGTTGGGGCTTTCGCTCGCCATCTACAAGAATTTGAATCCATTCGTGAATTTTTCACATCAGCGACGATGTCATCGTTGATCGACTTGCCCTTTGCTCTGCTATTTTTAGGCTTAATCTGGCTGATGGCTGGCAATTTAGTATTAGTACCCATCGTTGGTGTGGTCATCTTAATTATCCACTCTTTACTGATCCAAGGCCCGCTGAAGAAAACCATTGAAGAGGGATCCCGACTTGCCTCACAGAAGTACGCCAATTTAATAGAAAGCTTGACAGGGTTAGAAACGGTTAAAATTCTTAGTGCGCAGAGCCAGTTTCAGTACCGCTGGGAAGAAGCCGTCGCTCATATGGCGAACTGGAATATTAAAAGCCGTCGCTTAACCGACAGCATCCAAAATGCCGCTGGGTTTGTTCAACAAAGCACAAATGTGGGAATGATTATCTTAGGTGTCTACCTCATTGCTGAAGGCGAACTGACAATGGGTGGGCTGATTGCAGCAACCATGTTAAGCGGTCGTGCCATTGGCCCACTGGTTCAACTATCCCTACTATCAACGCGATACAACCAAGCTAAATCGTCAATGACCATCATTGAGCAAGTGATGTCTATGCCTGATGAGCAAGAAGAAGGAAAACGCTACATTCATCGCCCAGTTATTCAAGGGAAAATCGAACTCGATAATGTTACTTTCCATTACCCAGACTCGCCAGTCGCATCCATTCGCGGGCTCTCCTTAACCATAACCCCTGGAGAAAAGGTCGCCATCATTGGCAGAATAGGCTCAGGAAAAACAACGCTAGAACGCTTGATTATGGGCCTGTATAAGCCAACAGAGGGTCATGTAAGGATTGATGAGACTGATATTGAGCAACTTCATCACGTAGACGTCAGACGCAATATAGGCTGTGTTCCACAAGACAGTAATCTATTCTTCGGCTCAATTCGAGATAACATTACTTTAGGCCGAACTTTAGTGGACGATCGCGATGTGATGGATGCCGCTAACCGAGCAGGGGTCACGGTGTTTACTCAGCAAGACCCTGCAGGTTTAGAGCGACAAGTGGGTGAAGGTGGTTTGCAATTATCAGGAGGCCAGCGACAAGCCGTTGCCATTGCGAGAGCATTTTTAGGACGACCACCAATTTTGCTACTGGATGAGCCCACAAGTGCCATGGATAACCGCTCTGAAATGCATATCAAGCACCAGTTGAGCCAATTAATGCCAAGTGAGACATTAATCCTAATTACTCATAAAACCTCAATGTTAGATATTGTCGATCGCGTTATTGTTATGGAAAAAGGCAACATCATTGCCGATGGACCAAAAGCGCAAGTTTTAGCTGATTTGAAGAGAGGAAAAGTAAAAGCAGCGAGTTAACTCTGGTCTTACCTGTATTGATTAATATGGGGTCCTAAATAGTTATTGATAATAAAGCCCTTATTACTTGATAAGGGCTTTATTTTTAATATTGATTACATCGAAACATCACCATCAGACTCCGCGTCACTTCCCTCTGTCAGTTTAGATTCGCAAGATATCTCATAATGATTAAATGAAAAAACACTCGGTCCATGCACTCGTTTCGTCGTAATAAACTCATCGCCATAATGAACACTCACACGGGTGTACACTTTATCAATCACATCTACCGTCGCAGTTTCCAGTAAGCCATCAAATTCTAACTCGAGCCCTTCAAGGTGTTTTTTCACTTTTTCCAGAGTCACACTGTTTTGAGCTTTCATCTGTTCAATAATGTGCGCCTCTTCATCACTCCGCTCCGCTTTTGGTTTTTTCTTAAACTCCATCTCTTTACGAATAACATCCATTGTTGCAGCTTGCGCAATTTTATACTGCTCTTTGTACTTAGCTATTTTCTCTTTATACATGTCGTATCGAGCAAACGGGATAACTTTCGTCGCATTGTCCCCTTCAACACCTAAATGCACACATTGAATTTTGCGTCCAACTTTAGCGCAACCACCGTTTAAGGTACCTTGCTTTTGGTTAGCGTCTTCAACAATTAAATCATGACCACAGCGAATTTCATTATTCATACTATGAACACTGAGTCTTATATCTTGTCCCGCTTGCAAATCTGAAAATTGAGCGTAGTTAGCCGTTATTGAACCACTTGATCTCACATGACAGCTTTTTTCTTCACCATCACTAACGGTGTGGCCAATGATCCCTTTTCCTACTTGTATATCGCCTTGAGCACGAACATCCGCCGACTCAATAAAACCACCAATAGTGATCGAACCCGTCGCTTTAACAATCATCCCAGGTTCAACATCTCCAGCAATAACAACGCTACCTTTAAATTTTATATGTCCCGTCGCCACGCTTACATTTTTCACACACATGGCGTTATCAACATCAATGGTTTTAGGCTTGATTAGCGGCATGCCAGCAAAACTTGCAAGTAATAAGTTCGGGTTCTCTGGGGAGATATGAGTGCCCTTGCCGGGTTGGAGTGCAACATCGTTTCCTGGCTGAGGCGGGATAATTTTGCCTTGAACAGTAAACCCAGCCTCACCTTTTGTTGACGGGATTCTTTTCATTACTTGTTCGTTTTCAGCGACCGTAATCGTCTCACCTAGATTACGCATATCCAACTTACCAGTGCTGGTTTTATCGCCCTGAGGCTTAAGTACTTGTTTAGTCACATCATCCACTAAGGGGATAAACTGGCTGTCAGTCCCTTGAATCGGCATTTTCCCTTGAGCCACGGGCTGATTAAAAACCTCGCCTCCAGCTAAACTTGCGCTTACGGCCATGACTTTTTTTAGGGCTAACTTATTTATGCCTTTCGTTACATGAGCAGTTGCGAGCGCATGAACAATTTCGTTACCACGTAAGCCTCGCCCACGATAAGCACCTGTAATCACCATAGTGGCAAGCATGTCGTTGTCAGTGACTTCAACAACCGCTGTCGCATTACGAGACTCAGCAATAGCGAAACCTTCGTAAGCATCACCTTTGCCATCTTTTGCGCAATTAATGAAACGAGTTACCTCTGATTCTAATAAGCATAGGTCTTGGGCATCTAAAGCATCAAGCACTTCATCTAACCCTGTCTGATCGAAATTGCTTTCAACAACAACCGTCGAAGGCAGTTTCGCTATGACCTGCTTATCGTCTTCAGACATAGAGACAACTTTATTCCACATATTTACGCTCTCATACAGACAACTTAGACATTATAGAATCAGTCTATCCAAATTATAAAATAGTTAGAATGCTGTCATAGCAATAATCAGCGTTACATCACTTACTTTCATTGATGAAGAAATGAAATAATTATGCTCTTTGCGTGGCGAGGATTTATGCAGTAAATAATCGTATCAATTGTTACTTCATCTTTCTCAACTTATTGAGTATCTGAGTTTTTTTACAAATTATTGACGTCATAAATATGCCAATAAATTATTGGACGCCATAGGGTGTATTTACTCGCTGTCTGAGAACATTCGATTTTTATTCAACCTTATGAGCGTCATGTCCACATCCAGTGTGCTATTAATCATCAGTAAATATTTGAACTAATAAATACAGAAAAGAGACGAATATGAGCTAAGAATGAGCCTAAACTTTTGACGTGAATTCTTGGAAGCAGGGATGATTTAGAATCGAGGGACGCTTTACAGTGTAAATCGTCCCTTCGACTATTTATTTACAGTGTAAATTGAGTAATAACTGGAGATGATCTCGAACATTACGCTCAGCCTGTTTTCTGCCTGATAGGCCCAACATTTCACAGCATTGACCCCAGCTACGTTTTTGGATCACTTTCAGTATGAGCAAATCGCTTATTTCATCTTTGTGGCTCAGCGACATCTCTATTATTAACTTAGACGCAATAACCGCAATGCTATCAAAACTGCCACCACCTGAAATATAGCAATCAAGAAGGTGAATCTCATCAGATGAAATTGAATCGGTAGAAAGGGATGGTAGAAGAGTGACAACCAAATCCACTTCCATTGAAGATAATGAATCGGAAATAAGATAACTCAAATTCTGAATAAATCGTTGATGTGATTTTTCATACCAAACCTCAGTGGCTGCACCAAAGGGTTTAACCATGAGTAAAGAGTGACAACCACTTGCTTGATCGCGTTGATGACCAATATGTAAAGCTTCGTATCCAACTTGATTCCAAAATGAGACAAGTTGCTGAGTCGCTCCGAAACTCGTCGCAAGGTAATCAAAAACAAGAGTTGAGGCTTCGAGTTTATTAAGCATGAATGAACCCAATCCATGCCCTTGCAACTCAGGATGAACCGCAATACGCATGACACGCAAGCACTTCTGCTTCGCCGCTACAGTGGCTCCAAGATGGTTAGCAAGAGTCGTTGGGACTAAGTGTCCTTTAGGTCGTCGTTTGCCACGTTGAATCTCATCGATTAAATTACTAGAGAGATCCCCCTCTTCAACAACAAGAAGACAACCAATACAATCTGCGCCAGAAAAAAGTCCAAATAGATGAATTGAGTCATCGGCTAGAAGTTGGATCAAATCATTTGGTGTTGTTTGATAATGAGCATTAACCAACAATGCAAAACACGCTCGGAGAGGATTATTGCTTCCCTGACTCGATTCATTCAGTGTATCAACGTCTGCTACAGACTGACTGTTTAGCGCTGCTTCTACTAACATAGCTTCTACTAACTTAGCTTTATCCAAATGTAGCCAACTCATCTTCTCTAAGCTCTGTTCTTCAATACAACATTTAGAGCGCTCAACATCTATCGGCTCAAGCTCGGCATTGAGAAGAAAACTATCGAAAAGCCACTTTTCTAATGGATCACCAACATTCCAACGAATAGGCTGTTCTAAATAAAATGGCTTCCAACCCGGTCTTACCTCATTAAGCCACGCTTGAAACTTTAGTCCAAAGCCTCGGCCACTCCCTTCGTATCCATGTACTGTGGTAGAAAAAACGATTCGGTGATGACGCTGAACATACCTTTTGAGCATTGGTAATGGAATAGCAGCGGCTTCGTCAACAAACAATACATCACACTCGTTAATTCGGTTTAGAAGCTCATCGGGCGCAATAAATTCAAGTGATGACGATGAGGTCTGCAAATGATGCTTTGTGATAAAAGTGGAGCTTGGTAAGCCCTTAAAAGCATGCTCAAAAATAGGAGCAACAGCTTGAGAATTGGGAGCCGTGACCATTATCTTAAGAGGGCGTTCACTCATCAACTGAGATGCAGCGATACCAAGTGCACTACTCTTACCACGACCTCTATCTGCTGTTAATACGAGTGGCCGCTTACGATGTCCGAACACGACATTTTTTATCATGTCGATCGCTTCCGTTTGTTGGCGAAAGGGCCTAGGAATAGAAAGAGGTTGATCATCCAGCCCATCATCAACAATGACTGAAGGAAGAGTTGGCAAGCTCCTCTCTGAATCAATCAAATACAGTTGAGACAAACAGCCTTGCAGCCAATACTGCGCGAGAGACGCATCTTCATTTTCTGCGACTAAGATGATTAATAGCCCTCCCCCGACTAACGAGCCAAGTGCAGAGCTAAAACTGTTCGCGTCAAACCCATCACGAAAGTCACAGATCAACCGCTGACACTCTCTCCCCAAAAAGCGTTTACCTTGTTTAAAACTAACAGATTCGCAATTTGTTCCCTTTGTTCCACCGAGCTGAAAAAATGTAGGTTCGTTTAGCTGAGTAGATTGCAAAGTATCTGCCAAGTGGGATGAAAGAAGCATATCTTGCCATCGGGCGTCGCCACCTAAAACAACACCATAGCGGTGATTGTTTTTCTGAGCGATATCGACAAGATCAATTAAAAAAGATTGTTGTGAATTCATAAGGGTTCTCAAATTAGTCTACGATAATATTATCACAAGACATAAAAAAAGCCGCACTTGGCGGCTTTTGAGAACATAGTAAAATATTGAAACTAGTTTAATTTTGTTTGAACAAAATCTAGAATTTCTTGCATGGTTGCATCGTCAACTTTCTTCAAATTGAGCGCTAAATTAGCACCTTTGCGGCTATAGCTCGCTCTGCCTTTAACAAATTCTACTTTTGCTGCTGTTGCATTTTTCTTAGGTGGTGATAACTGATAGATCCAAGCTTCAATCGTTTCAGTCACATCTTTTGTTAAGCGAGCAACACCCTGGGCTTGGCTACGTTGCCAAACGAAACCCTCTTCAGATAAACACTTATCAAGTAGAGTTGACTGTTCTTGTTCACTTAACTCACCAAATTGCTTGTGTAACTTAACGATAGTCGGACGCCCTAAGTCACCCACATTTGGGTATGCTTGCAACAGTTCGAGTGGCAATGATGCCGCTTTCAGTGCCCCACTCACTAATGCTTCACTGCATTGAAACATTGTGGCTAATGCTTTTTGATCTTCCGCTTCACCACTATCGAGCTTAGCCTGCATCTCTTTACCCTTCTCATACAGAGAAAGTGGCTTATGAGCATTCGCAACATCAGACAAAAACTTAGCGCGTTCAGCATTGATATCATCAGCGACATAGATTAAGAACTCTTTTTCCGCAAGAATACATGACATGCGACGACGGCTACCGTCTAGTACTTCGATTCTTCCATCTTCAGTTCTACGGCCGACAGCAGGATATTGCTGCCCACGTTCACGCAATGTCGTTAAAACATCAGACAAAGCATGTTCATTTAGAAAAGACTGTTCACGGGCATTTTCCGCAAAAACAACCGTCTTTTCTGTGATGCTATTCGCTGGTATTCGGATCAATTCGAATGAAACAAGTTCCTCTCCGGCCACCGCCAACTCTATAATCTGAGTCTTATCTTTTGCTGCAGTTTGTGCTTCTTGAGGAGTGACAACTCGGCGCTTATTTGCTTTACCAAATAATTTAGCATTCAAGTCAGAAGTTTTAATAGCCATATTCTAATTACCCTTGATTCAATGACGACCAGTTACTATGCAATAAGCGTTCAATTTCTAATGCACTCTTTTGGACTGCGTCTTGAGCGGTCGCTAAGGTTTTCTTACCACCTTCAAAATCACTTGTCGTCAAATCAAAAACGGTGCTGTAAGTATCCGCGCAAGTTTCAAATGCTCGACTACGTGGAATCGTAGCCATCGTAACTTGATCACCCAACAAATAGTTCATTTCAGTCAGTACTGACAGTTGCTTTTTGTTGTCATCTTCAAACATCGTTGGCATTAAGCGAACGAATTCTAAACCTTTCCAGTCATCAGGAAACATCTCGTAAACCGTAGGTAGATGCTGGAAAAAGTTCACAGTTGATGCCCAATCCAGTCGTTTTGCCGCACATGGAATAAGCAGAGCATTAGAGGCATACATCGCATTCCAAACTAACGGGTCAACGTGAGGACCAGTATCGATCATGATGACATCAAAATCGTCTGCAATCTTATCGATGAGTTTTTCTTTTAACAGGCGAACAATATCTAGAGACTGATCCTGAGAAAGGTTCTGCCAAGCTTCAGCGTTAAACATCGCATCTTCAGGGAATGCAGAAATCGTCTTCAAGTTCGGATATTGAGTTGGCAACAACACATTTTTGCGTAGGAATTCAGCATCAACATCGACATCTTCGGGAACATTATCCAGCATAATATCGACAGCAGAGTAGATATTCTCATGCTCAGAAGCACTAATTTGTGGATTCAGAAATAGACGTAAAGAGCCTTGTGGATCTAAATCGATAAGACAAATACGGTAACGCTTGTCTAAATTAAGAGACAAACATGCAGCAAGGTGAACAACGGTCATTGACTTGCCTGTTCCACCTTTCTGGTTCTGAACATTAATAACCCACGGCTTGTTATTGCCGTGTTTTTTACGCTGGTGAAATTTATCAACCCCAGCAGCATCCATTATCATGTGTGCTTCTTGAAGTGATATAGAGTAGTGATTGGCATTATTTTTCGTAAATTGATGCCCTTGAGCTTCTAATTTACTGATTGCATCATCCAGTTTTCGACGAGTTAATCCAGAACGAGTCTCCATTAATGCCTTAGACATCGGAGGAAAACGATCATCACTACGCTCTTCTAATACAATTTCAATACGATCAGCTTGAACCTGTTGTGTTTGCTCGGCTAGCCTATAGAGATTTTCTATTGTTTGTTCTCTTTTCATTGCCAAATTCCGTTAAAAATATCTTGAACAAATTGTACAGCAAATTAAAAGCAAAACAACAAAAAGGTGAACATACATTTTTGAGCTTAATCACAATAAATATTAAACATTATCGTTAAATACTGTGAAGTCTCACTATTTATGAACATATTTATCAGGAGAACAAGCGGCAATAAACCGCAGAATAAAAGTGTTACAGCGTCACTCATTTACAGTGTAAAACACACAATCTTCGGAACGATTACTTTTCCTTCACAACTTACGGTTGATGTATTTCTAACTATTTCCACTATAAGCGGGAAAGAAACGCCAACTCACAATATGTCGCGCATTCAGTCATCGAAATAAGAAACCATCTTGGTGAATTTTTTCACAAAAGCACACAAGTAATAAAATAAGTATATCTCCATGCCCCATAAACCGCAGCGTTTCTCATAAAAATAACGTCATTTTCATAATAAACAGGCCCAAAAAGAGAAAGATGTCGACATAAAATCTAGAAAACTAGCAACTTCATTATCAGATTACGATAACTAAGATCAGCTTTAAACCGTGTAAATCCTATCAAAATTTAGGAAGCATGATCATGATAGCTTCCTTGATCATGTTTACGGAGGTTTAACGGCATTACCGAACGATGATCAAGGTGAATTTGAGTTAACATACACAGAACGTAGATCATATAACTTAATGATCTATATTCGGAACAATGATCACCATATAAATACACGGAAGCATGAGTTTTTAACCACAAACTACGGGCAAATGCAGATAGAATAAGGCTTCATGGCAAATTCCTTCGATAATACGTACATGAACATAGGCTTACCTCACCAAAAATCAAAAGAATATAACCTTGATCATGCTTTCTATCTAATAAACAAAAATCGAGTTAACCAAAAATCAGAAATCAAAATTCAAATTTGATGTAAACTTAACCAGTTAGAATGAAAATCTCCTCAAATCGCCTTATCGTGATCATGCTTCCTAGCCATTTGACACGGTTTTAATGAAGATTGTGGCCAATCGCGTGGGATAAATAAAAAATATCAGCAATGGATAAAAAAGATCTGTGGATAACATGTGTAGGGCAGATGATCATAGTTTCGAAATCATCTTGATCATTCTTTGCTTCCTTTAATGATCATGCTTCTAGATCTAGGTGATCATACTTTCTAGGTTTGATTGATCATCGTTTCAATCATTTGATGATCATGCTTCTGATGTGCTTTTTTTTTACATGTTTATTTACAATAACTTACGAACAAATTCACACCCAGATCATTAGATCATATTATCAATATAATCATATTAATCAGAAAGATCAGTTATTTAAAAACAATAAGTTTTTTCTTTATTTATGATCTATTTTTCTTTATTCTTTGGGAACTATAATGACATTACGGCTAGTGTGATACGGATCTAATCATGACCTCTGTGCAAAAAATTCTAATTAAAGCCCCGCGTAGCCATAAAGATGGTCACATGTTTGAAGTTTCTGAAGCTGCTGTTGATTGGATTGAACAATATCAACACTTCAAAGGAGTGACCAAAAGCATCATTGAATTGCTCAATCTGATCTCTTTAAGAAGCTTTACCAGCAAAGATGGTTATGTTTCAACAACAGATATTGTTGAAGCTACCGAAGGTCAGCTAACAAGAGCAGCTCTACAACAAAGATTAAGAGCTGCGGTAAACATCGGTTTATTTTCACAAACACCAGTTCGCTTCGAAGAGGGTCTTGCTGGTAAAACGATGTTACATAAATTTGTAAATCCCAATCAGTTAATTTCTGTTTTGGGTGCGACCAGCTTGATCACTGAATCTGCCAAATTTAACGAAAAACAGAAACGTTCTAAAGCACTAGCCCAAACAAAAGTGAACAAGCGTTTACTCAATGAACATGGGTTGAACACACCACCAAGCATGAAAGATGAAGCCGATCAATTTGTGGTATCTCCAACGAATTGGGCCGGGATCATAGATCAAGCACTTGCACCGCCAAGAACTCGAAAAAGTTACCAGAAATCGATGGTGTCCATCTCTGGCACTAGAGCGGTGATCGAAACAAGATCATCGAAAAACATTATGACCGTTGATGATCTGATGACGCTTTTTGCGTTGTTTACACTCACGGTTCAATATCACGATCACCATCAAGATGACTACCACCTTGATGCGAAACCGACGCCAAATAAAACGCCCCTGTATATTACCGATATTTTATCACTTAGAGGTAAGAAGGACAGTGGCCCTGCGCGCGATTCGATTCGAGACAGTATCGACAGAATTGAATTCACCGATTTTCAGCTGCATGAACTCACTGGCCGATGGTTAAGTGAAAACATGCCTGAAGGCTTTAAGAGCGATCGTTTTAGATTTCTAGCTCGTACTATTACTGCATCAGAAGAAGCCCCTACAGAAGGCTCTGACGGCGAAATACGCATTAAACCGAACCTATATATCTTAGTTTGGGAGCCATCCTTCTACGAAGAGCTAATGACTCGTGATTATTTCTTCCTATTTCCACCAGAAATCTTGAGACAACATACGCTAGTTTTCCAATTGTATTCGTACTTTAGGACTCGTATGGCACGTCGTCATACTGACAGTATGTTGCTCAGCGAACTGAACCAAAAACTGGCTAGAAATATTGAATGGCGTCGTTTTTCAATGGATTTGATCCGTGAATTGAAAAGACTGTCTGAAGGTAAAAAATCAGAGGATCTATTTGTCGTAAATCTATGGGGCTACCACTTAACGATCGGGACGATCGAAGAAAAAGGCAAGCCAACAGATTATCAAGTCGATATCAAATGCGATGTGGAAGAAGTGTTGCGTTATTCACGTGCCCGTACCACGAATGCAGGTAAGCGAAACATGGCGCCAACCCTACCAAATCCGCTGCGAAATGAAATGGTGTCTAAGCAGAAACTCGAAGAGCTTTCAGAGATCATTGATGGTGAGTTCGAACCGATTCAACGTAAATCGCCATCTCCACGTGGCAAACTTGGTCGTCGAGTTAAGCAGAGAAAACACCTGGTTGAAATCAACGCTGACGAAATTACGATCACGCTCTCTAAATACACCTCACCAGAGGCACTAGAACGCAGCATAATGGCTTTAGCTGCTATGACCGGACATTCACCTAATTCAATCAAAGAGGAGTGTTCAGAGCTTATTGATAAGTTAGATTGGCTTCGCGTGGGAGAGCAGGTTATTCCTTACGAGACACTGAGTAAGATGATTGAACTTTATAATACTCAGAGTGAAAACAAACACCTCTCTATTGAGCGCTTAATTTCTGGTTTGGCGGTTCGACGTAAAATTTGCAAGCAAGTCTTTGATGGACATTTAGATGAAGCTGTTTTCCGCGCATTGGATGAAGTGGCGATTGGTATTTGATGATAATCAGACATAACCTTGACGATGAACTGACATAACCAATGTGTTACTTGCTTATTATTTATCCCGAATAGACAACCTTTTGTCCTTTCTGATGAATTAATAGATTGGCTCATATTGTTACATTCATTCTGAATTGATTTTGCGAGTTCCTCGGAGCTCGCTTTTTTTTGCCCTAAATTCCATTCACCATTAAAAATCAAAAGTTTACATTATTAAATGCCGAAGCATGATCAAGTTCAGATCATACTTTCAATGGATCTTGTTGTTTTAAGTGGACTGTTATTTTGATGAGTTGATATTGGATTGATAGGGGATGATCAGTGAATCTGATGTTTCACACTACCTTGATCATCGTTCTGAGACTGGCTTGTCATAAAGCGGACATGCGATTCGATCAATTTTTCGGACTCTTGTAACCAGCGCGCCCCTTGTTGTTGATTCGCAAACTCCAAAGCGAGTACACACAAATGCTGCACTCTCTGCGTACACCACTCTTGTAAATCCGGCTCCGCTCTCGTGTCACAACATACCGCCTGAAGCTTGCTGTAAGCGAACATCAGATATTGGTAGGCTTTTTCTTGATGATGTGGATTTTGGTTTGAATTTCGGTAGAAAGTAAAGATACGCAGGCAGCCGTCTAACCAACATGCGATGCCTTTGCTTTGTTCATCCGTGATCAAAGGCCCCCAGAGTGCATCTGGAGGCGTTAAGATCAAAGGTTCTAACCGTTCCACTTGATCATGCTTTCGGTTTTTGTACCAATCTCCGACGGGCTCTAACCAAGTGTCTAGTTCATTCATGCAACATTATCCCACTGTTTAACAAAGTGATTATCTGCGACTCGCTTAACTTCATGCTGTATTTCGCTGCTCTGTTTTCGAATACGATCTGCGTCTATGGAATAGTTTGGCTCATTTTTTACGAGTTCACCAAATGGCAGATCGGGATCTGGCACCGCAGAGATCAACAATTTCGTATATGGGTGCTGCGGGTTAGTTAAGATCGACTTAGTTGATCCCCATTCGACGATCTGTCCTTTATACATTACCGCGGTTTCTTCTGCTATGTAGTGTGCGGTCGCAAGGTCGTGAGTAATGTACAAGAAGCCTATCCCAAGCTCTTTCTTCATTTTTTGCATGAGATTGAGCACGCCAAGTCGAATTGAAACATCCAACATCGAGGTCGGTTCATCGGCAAGAATGACTTCAGCCCCAACCGCAAGTGCTCTGGCTAGGTTAACCCGCTGTCTTTGGCCGCCACTGAGTTCATGAGGGTATTTCGCGAGAGTTTCGACGGGTAACTCCACCAGCGTTAATAACTCTTTAAGGCGCTCTTCTAGAGCCGATTTATTGGCGACTTGCTTATGAATCATAAGCGGGCGCGTTAAGTGGTGCTCTATGGTGTGAGTAGGATTGAGTGAGCCAAATGGGTCTTGAAACACCATTTGCACACGGCTGCGGTAATCCAAGATGTCTTTGCGGCTGTTGAATGTAGAAATGTCTTTGCCGTTGAATAGGATCTCTCCCTCAGTTGCAGGGTAAACCTTGGTCATCAGCCTCGCGCACGTGCTTTTCCCGCAACCAGACTCGCCAACCAGTGCTAACGTTCTTCCCGCATATAGGTCAAAGCTTACGCCGTGCAAGGCTCTGAATATTTCTTCTTTGCCAAACCCACCGCCGACAGTGAATTCTTTAACGAGGTTTTTTACTTGAAAAATAGGTTGTGACATAGAGCTCTCCTAGCAGGCTGTCGCGTGAGCATGTTCGTGAATATTAGGGAAAGAACTCCATAGTTTTTGGGTGTAGGAGTGCTGCGGATTGTTACGAATTTGATAGGCTTGGTTGACTTCAACGATTTGGCCGTGACGCATGATGGCAATGCGATCGCATAGTTGACTCATTAATGCCAAATCGTGGGTAATGAAGAGTATCGAGAAGCCAAACTCCTCTCTGAGTTGGTGTATCTGCTGCAAAATCTCACGCTGTACTACCACATCTAGAGCCGTTGTCGGCTCGTCCATGATGATCAGTTTAGGGTTAAGTGCGAGGGCAATGGCAATGACTAAACGTTGACGCATTCCCCCACTGAATTGGTGAGGGTATTCGGTGAGCCGGTGGCGCGGAATGTTGACCAAGTCGAGTAACTTTTCTGCGCGATCTTTCGCTTGTTTATTGTCCATTCCTTTATGATGGCGCAGCACGTCGGCAAATTGTTCTTCAATGGTTAACACGGGATTGAGTGAATTCATCGCACTCTGGAACACCATAGCAATTTCGCTCCAACGCAAGGTATTCAATTGGTTGTCGGATAAGCTCAACAGATCCTGTCCGCCAAAGAATATTTGGCCACCAGATATGAACGCGGGCGGCTTATGCAGACGGTTAATAGCAAACGCGATGGTACTTTTGCCACAGCCAGACTCTCCGGCTAGCCCAAAAATCTCACCCTGGCCAATGCTAAAGCTGACGGATTTGACCGCGTTGAAATCACCATCATCGGTGATGTAGTCGACGCATAAATTCTTCACTTCGAGAAGTGGTGTATCTGAATTTCCCACAGACATGATAAATACTCAGTTATGATATTGATAACCATTATCATTAACATGTGTTGAATTTAGTGAAAGCGGTGAGCACAAAAATAATGAAGTGGCTCGAAATTTATCTTGAGTTGTTACACGAATTTTCAGCGGAAAAGAAGAATGGTGAGAGGGAAAATGAGAGATGGATCAAACCACATTTCTTATGGGGAATCTTTTAAATGTAATTGCAGAAAATGCTTTTGGCAAAGTTTAAATGAGGCATTTATTAATTAGGTTTGTGAAGCGTCGGAATCATCACATTTCAGTACAGATTGTCTTAACAACGAAAACCACATTTGCTACAGATTACCTGTCCGCTACATGGTGCTTTCGGAGGAAAACATGTCGATTAATTCAATTAACCATGACGAAATGACAAATATTGCAAATACGTGGGATATCACGGAAGAAGAAGTTAACCATAAACCTGAACGCCAACTAAAATCAGCTGAAGCTCGTAGACGTATCGAAGCGATGAGAGAGATTCGTGAAAGTGGTTTAAGTATGGATGAGGCGAGAGAACTAGGATTACTTCATTAATCAAAAATAGAGATACCGCGTTGCAATAAACGAGAATTCAAAAGGTGGCCGAGTCCACCTTTTTTGTTGCCTGAAGTTAAATATTATCAGCCCGATGCTGTGCGGTGGTGCAATGATATTAAGATTCATTCTGCTGATTTGCTGCTCAATTGTGTGTGATTCGAATAAAAAGAAGTGAAAAAGGTGCGGTTTTCTTGCTGTTAATCGTATTTTCTACTCTGAAATCTTATTTGCTCTATGTTATATTTCCAGCCCAAATGTATTACTGAATGGGCTGCCTATGTCGATTAACCTGTCATTGCTTCCTCCCGATGAGAAAAATAAAATCGAGCTGGATAAACAGGCATCGTTTTTAGTTTGGAAATTAAAGCAAGCTAAAGCGGGTCCTGAAGCAATTACCGAGCAAGCCAACAAAATTGTCGATGAACAAGAAAAAGTATGGTTTGCGCAGTCTGTTGACAAATACAAGCGAGTAATGGGCGTCGCATAAGCGAAACGCTTTTCTTCTGCATTAGTGGGCATTAATGGTCTCACTTTTTGCTAGAATCTGCCCTGTTAAATTGAATCAGAGAGAAGATCCCGATGGGAAGAAGTTTTGAAGTGCGCAAAGCCTCAATGGCAAAAACTGCAGGCGCAAAAATTAAAGTTTATTCCAAATACGGTAAAGAAATTTACATGTGCGCGAAAAATGGTGGTTCAGATCCAGATATGAACCTGTCGCTGAAGCACCTTATTGCTAAAGCGAAGAAAGACCAAGTACCTGCGCACGTTATCGATAAAGCGATCGATAAAGCAAACGGCGGCGGTGGTGAAGATTACGTGCCAGCTCGTTACGAAGGTTTTGGCCCTGGTGGCACAAGCGTAATCGTTGACTGTCTAACGGACAACGGTAACCGTACATTCCAAGATGTTCGCCAATGTTTTGTTAAAACAGGTGCGAAAATCGGCGTAGAAGGTTCTGTTTCTCACATGTTCGCTCACCAAGCTGTATTCCAGTTTAAAGGCGAAGATGATGAAGTCATTCTTGAAACACTAATGATGGAAGACGTAGACGTAACAGATGTTGAGCTAGAAGACGGTGTGATCACTGTATTCGCTCCAACCACTGAGTTCTTCAAAACGAAGACGGCGCTAACGGCTGCATTCCCAGAGCTGACTCTAGATGTTGAGGAAATTACTTTCGTTCCTCAAACTACAGCGCCAGTGGCTGAAGAAGATTCTGAGAAGTTCCAAAAATTCTTAGACATGCTAGACGAATGTGATGATGTTCAGCAGGTTTACCACAACGCTGAGCTGTAATTGATGGTCGATTAGCTTTTCCATGATTGGGTGAAGCTGAGAATAAATAGAAGCCGAGCGAAATGCTCGGCTTTTTTATACCTTGTTTTTACCATTTTACTTGCCATTGACCGTGGGAGTACAAAGTGTGTATCAAGCTACGCGCCATTCACGCTTAGTACATTCCGTTTATCCTCATTTATTGCCGTTCGTCGCACAGTGCGGCGGCATTCCATTTTTGTCCGTAACCTTTCAATATCAACATTTGAAAGGGACAGCAATTATGACCACTCGCACACATTTATTACCTTCAACATTTTCTCCTGCGTTATATGTTACTCGCCAAATTCTGGCCGCTGTAGCCATTGTCAGTTGCTGTGTGTTGCTAGGCACGAATATGGCAAAAGCGAACCCACCCACAGCCTTGATCAATTCGTATAATCAAGCGGCACAAGGGGATGAAGATAAGGTAGAAGACGTTTATCAACAGTTGACCTCGCTTATAAAACAACAAGGCGCTACGCCACTCACTTTAGTCTACTTAGGCAGTACAGAAACGCTACAAGGGCGAGATGCATTCTTGCCTTGGAATAAAATGAAGTACGTTGAGAAAGGGCTCGCCACGATAAATAAGGGACTTACCTTACTTGATAGCCAACTTACCCCTCTCGTGCAGCAAGAACGCATTCAAGGCATTCCTGAGAGCTATCTGACGCGTGCGCTGGCGGCAGCAACCTACTCCTCTCTTCCCGACATGTTTAACCATTTTGAGCGGGGTTACGATCTCTACTTAGCGCTACTAACAGAACCTCAGTTCGAACAGCAACCTTTTGCGGCAACGGCATGGATTTATCGTTATGCGATTCAAGCATCATTAAGAGCAAATGATAGGGAACAAGCCCAAAAGTGGATGGCGTTGATGGAGTCTAAGGATCCTCAAAATCTAGAAACTGAGACAGCAAGAGCACTCGTCGGTCAAAGTCGTGGTTAAGGGTCATTGGCATATATTGGGAGTTAACTATGATTCAATTTAATCAAATTGCGAAAAAGTATCAGCTAGGCAGTCAATCAGTTGCGGCATTGCAATGCGTTGATGGGCTCATTAATCAAGGTGAGATGGTTGCACTGTGTGGGCCATCCGGATCAGGCAAGAGTACGCTACTGAACATCCTAGGTTTATTGGATATGGAATACCAAGGAGAGCTCTCTCTAAACGGGATCGATTACCCGAAAGAGCCTTTAGCCGCCGCCAAGATCCGCCGTCATAATTTCGGTTTTGTCTTTCAAAAATTCAACTTAATACCCGTAATGACAGCGTTGGAAAATGTCGCTTATCCCTTGCATCTGAATGGTGTGAATAAGCCACAGCAAGATGAACAGGCGAAGTTGATGTTAGAAAAGGTAGGGCTTGGGGAATTCATCCACCATCGTCCAGATAACTTATCTGGAGGGCAGCAGCAGCGAGTGGCGATTGCCCGCGCATTGGTTCATAAACCCGCTTTAGTGATCGCCGATGAACCGACAGCAAGCTTAGATAGCCAAACCGCGAATTTGATCATCGATATTATGAAAATCTTGTGCCATGAAATGGGCACCACATTCATTGTCGCTACTCATGATCCTCGTATGGCGCAACGCTGCGATAGAAGTATTGAATTGCTGGATGGAAGGATTAATCATGGAGAGTCATCACTGATGAGTCACCAATCATTGAACGCTCAGAGCGTCGAGCGTCAGTTAGATCAACATCAAGTGAATGTAATGGAGGGGATGTTATGAGTCAATCAACGGATTCTGAACGGACAAAAACCATTAATGTTGCTCCGAAGAGGATCAAATTACTCCCTACCTCTTTAAGACTTGCCTGGCTCAATTTACGCAGGAATAGTCGTCGTAGCCTTTTATCCGTGTTGATCATCGCGATTGCTGTCTTTGCTCTTACTAGTGCTGGTGGCTTTGGTTTGTATACCTACGAATCTTTGCAAGAATCGACCGCAAGAGACACTGGTCATTTAACCTTGAGTCTACCGGGTTATTTTGAACAAGATGAAGAGATGCCATTGAGTAATGGTTTGGAGAATACGCAAGCCTTAATCAGACATATCATCGGCGATGAAGCGGTACGCGGTGTTCAACCTCGGGTCTATTTTAGTGGCTTAGTCTCGAATGGTACCAAGTCGACCATCTTTATGGGAACCGGCGTGAACGAGCGTGAGTTTGATATGAAAGGGCCGTTTTTGGACATGAGAGCGGGAAGCACGCTCTCTGATGTGAATTCAAGTCGTTATGATGCAGCAGAACCTGAAGTGATGCTTGGTGTCGATTTGGCGCGTAATTTGAAAGTGTCGATTGGGGATTGGGTAACACTGCTCGCGACCACCAGCGATGGGGCGTTGAATGCGTTCGATTTTAAAGTCCGTGGTGTCTACTCCACTGGCGTGCCGGATCTCGATAAGCGCCAGTTGTATGTGCATATTACGAGTGCGCAAGAGCTCTTAGCATCAGAAAAGGTCAGCACTCTGTCTGTGTTCTTATTTGAAACTTCTCAAACAGCAGCCGTACAAGCACGTATAGATGCTCAATTAAATGACTTAAAAGAGAGATCTCAGGAGCAAGGAGACATCGATTTGAGTCAAGATCTTGAGATCACCCCTTGGCAAGATCGCGCTTTTTTCTATAAGAAAGTGAAAGATCTTTATGACCGTATTTTTGGGATCATGGGAGCGGTGATGGCGTTAGTCGTTTTTGTTGCACTGTTCAACACCATGACCATGTCCGTAACTGAAAGAACCCGTGAAATAGGCACACTTTCGGCTCTAGGAAGTTACCCATCAGAAATTGTGCGTGGCTTTTTACGCGAGGCGGGATTACTGGCCTTAATCGGCAGTGTGGTTGGCACAATATCAACGGCCGCAGTGAGTATTATTTTGCTGGTGGTCGATGTTCAAATGCCGCCACCACCGGGAAGAACGGAAGGCTACCCACTGAATATTTACTTCTCCTATGAGCTTGTGCTGATGGCAACCGCAGGGGTGATGGCCATTTGTATTATTGCGGCATTTTTGTCAGCAAGAAAAGGTGTCAATAAACCTATCACGGAGGCGTTAACTTATGTTTAATTTTTCATCTGTACTACTGATGAGTACGCTACTGATTTCTGGACATGCACTGGCAGCGTCAACGCCAGACAAGCAAGCTGTCACGACGATGATCGCGAATGCTGATCAGTATCGAATTCAGCCTGGCGCGTCTAAAGTGATCTCTTTTGTCAGCCTTTATAAACATGACGAGCTTGATAGTACCCGCCAGTACAATGTCTATACGCGACCAAACCGAGAATCTCTGGTGGTATTTAAATCCCCAGTAGAAGCGGGGCAAAAAATGCTGATGAAAGAGGACAATTACTGGCTTCTCATGCCGAAAAGTCGTCGCCCAATTCGGATTACACCCATGCAAAAATTGCTTGGAGAAGCCTCTGTCGGAGATATTTCTACGCTAACGTGGAGTGAAGATTATCAAGGTGAGTGGGTCAATGCAGAGCAAATAGAAACAGGTTCAGGACAAGAAGTGAGCGCACACCAACTCAAACTCACCGCCATCACTAAAGGGGCAAGCTATCAAGTGATTACTCTTTGGTTAAGCGCGGAAAGTGATTTTCCAATCAAGGCTGATCTGTACTTGAGATCGGGAAAAATGGCGAAGCAAGCATGGTTTAAGAAAGGATTACGTGATGGGTTAACCAGCGTGGTCGCGATGACCTTACTCGATAAGATTCAACCGAGTAAAAAAACGGTCATTGAGTACCAAGATATCTCAGTTCAGAGCCTTGATGATAAGTATTACAACCCCGCTTATTTATCTCGTAATAGTGTATCGGATCTATAGCGAATGAAGTGTAAGGAGTAGGGACTTGAATTCATGTTTTTATCTATTAGGGCGAAATTTAACCTGTGCTTTGATGCTGTTCAGTTCAGGGGTGAGTGCTAACGATTCAGAGCTTAACTTTGATTGGGATTGGCAAGTGAGTGCTGAAAGCGTTCAGTCTCGGGATTCCATTTTTTTACAGGGACTTATTGATCACCAAGATACGCTATCGACAGCTGTACAGACAGGTAAGCATCAAAGCCTCAATGCCATGCTAGATGTTGAAGCGACGTACCAGCAATGGTTGGGGTTATTTGCAATCAAGGCAACGGATATTTATGCCCACTCGAATGATTCAAGAATCGAAACCAATGATATTGACGCTGAGTTCGTGGTGCGAGAGCTCTTTTGGCAAGGTGAACTCTCATTAGATTCTATTGGGCTGAGTGAACAGTACGCTGATATCACGCTTGGGAAAATTCGACTCGATTGGGGGGTTGGCTACGGTTATCGGCCACTTGATGTGTTCAAACCTTACCGTCGAAACCCGGTTGGTATTGTCGCTGAAGAGGGCACGGGAGTCGCTTCTGTCTCTTTGTTCGATGCGACAGGTGAATGGACTCTGTTATATACCGATTCATCTTGGTCTTCTCAACCAACCAATGATATTGAGCGTCAATCGCAGCAGCAAGGCGTTGGGGTCCGTCGATACGCGATGTTGGATGAAACCGAGTATCAGTGGCTCGCGTATTATGATGATGTTCGTCACGGCTTGCTGGGGGCTAGTGTTGTATCGGTACTCAGTCTGGCTTGGGAGTTTCACGGTTCGCTGGTTTATCAGAGTGATAGTTTAGGGTACAGCCAACCTGAATCATTGACTCAGTCAGTATATTTGGATCAACAAGGGGAAGCCGTGCAAGCCTTAGTGGGGTTGACTTGGGCAAATGAGGTCGGCAATAGTGTTGTTTTGGAATATTGGTACGATAGTCGAGCATGGAGTCATTCTGATTGGCAAAAGGTAATGAATAAAGCAAACATACTGAATCAGAGTCCTTTAACCGCGCCAATTAGTGCCTCTTATACCCAAGCGTATCAACAGGCGAATTTGGTTCAACACAATGTCATGTTTCACTGGACACTTGATTCTTCGGCGTGGTCACAGTGGGAGTGGAGCCAAGGTTATAACTGGTTGCAAGATGTGACTCCTACATTTGATCTACTTTATTCTCCGCAAGATACGGGTTTTATCGCCACACAATGGTTGAACGTTGGTTTGATGGATACGGGGGAGGCATCGGTTGATTTGGAACTTGCAGCACGCTTCTTAAATGGAAAGTCGAGTTCTGCTTACGCTAACTTGCCAGATAAACATATGATTCTACTTAATCTAAAAGGACGATTTTAATGATCAACGCTAAAGTGGATAGAGAATCAAGTGGCCAAACATGGCTAAGAACGGCACTATTCACAACACTATTTTGTGTCGTGATAGCGTTTGCAACTCAATCGGTATGGGGAGGCTTAATTTATCAGCACTTGATGATCAGTTGTGGCTTTGGCTATAGTGCCATTTTTGCAGCCAAGTTTATTGATGTTGTTTTCCCTGCATTACCTCGTCGCATCGAAGTGATCTGTTCTCTGGGTTTTTCTATGCTTTTTGGTACTTGGAATGCTCAGTACTGGATTCAGGATGTCATCGGCTCAGAAACTGGACTTGCTCAGTTGAGACCCGTTGTATTTTTAGGTTTCATTTTCACCATCGTCTGTTTTTATTATTTTTACACCAAAGAACAGCAGTTGGTTGCTGAGCGCGAACTCGAAGCGATGAAAAGGAAACAGTCAGAACAAGAAAAAGCACTAGTGATCAGCCAGCTAAAGCAGTTACAAAGCCAGATTGAACCGCACTTTTTGTTTAATACATTAGCAACCATTAGTGTCTTAATTGAAACGGACAGCGATAAAGCTAAATTGATGCTGCAAAAACTGACAGAGTTGCTCCGCGCTACGCTCAATAGCACTCGCCACCAGCAGACGACTATCGAGCAAGAAGTGGCATTGGTACAAGCGTATTTAGAGATTCAACAAGTTAGGCTAGGGCAACGTTTAACGTTTTCTATTCAAACAGAAACCGTAGATGTAAGCCGATCCTTACCTCCACTTCTAATCCAGCCTCTAGTGGAAAATGCATTAACTCATGGTATTGAGCCTCTGGCGCAAGGGGGAAATATCGCGCTTGAGATCCGTCAATCTGATGATCAGTTAATCATTACCGTGAGTGATAATGGGGCAGGACTGAACCCAAATCTCAATACTGCAGGAAATGGAGTAGGGTTAGACAATATTCGTCAGCGTATTACGACCTTATTTGGAGAGCAAGCTTCAATGAGTGTGAAGGAACAAAGTTCAGGAGGCGTGAGCGCAATATTAGTACTTCCCTGTGATAAGTTAGATGGTTAGCCCACACTTTTAATTACCCAATCACACCATTCGGTTGCTAAGGAAAAAGCAAACATGCCACAATTTTATACCGCGATTATTGCTGATGATGAAGCTTTGCTTAGGCATCACTTAAATAAGACACTTGCTGAAACGTGGCCTGAACTGAATATTGTTGCCAGTGCTGAAAATGGTAGAGAGGCATGGCGTCAGATAGAGGATCATCAACCTGATGTGGTTTTCCTTGATATTCGTATGCCAGAGCTTGATGGCATTGCGCTTGCCGAAAAACTTCAGAAGATGCCTCAGTCCCCGCTGGTGGTGTTTGTTACCGCTTATGATGAATATGCGGTTAAAGCTTTTGAACAGTGTGCCGTGGATTACCTACTCAAGCCTTTATCAGAATCAAGACTGATCGCCACCTGTGAAAAACTAAAGTCACGTTTGTCGGAGATTCAATCGGCAAAAGAGCCACCAGCCGATAATTCCGATCTCTCCGCTTTGATGACTCAATTACAGCAACTTTCAACCCCGGCAGTGCCTGAATATCTAACGTGGATTAAAGCGAACGCGGGGGATGATTTACATCTGATCTCAATCTCTGATGTGTTGTATTTCAAAGCAGAAGATAAGTACGTTTCTGTGTTCAAGCGAGAAGCGGATCAACAATGCCAAGAATTTATCATTAGGACTTCTTTAAAAGAGCTATTACAACAGCTAGACCCCAACCAATTTTGGCAAATCCACCGCTCAACAGTCGTGAACGTTGCTGCGATTGAGAGAGTGAAAAAAGATTTAGCAGGCAGAATGAATGTGGTTATTGCTGGAAAAAAACTTCCGGTCAGTCGCGCATCTCAAGGGTTATTTAAAGGGATGTGACTGGCGATATTTTCATATCGACATTCAATGTTTGCTCCTCGACAGGTATCAGAAATGAAAGCGCCTCTTCTATATGACTAAAAGAGGCGTCTAAACCATTAAAGCGAAAGAATCGTTACTTATTCAGTGCGCTTGCTATGGCAATATCACGTTGAATGTTCAGTTTTTCACTCTCTGAACCTGCGTTTGATAGCTTCTGTTTCATCTGAGTCAGATATTGGTCTAACTCACCTGATGTAGCGAAAAGCTTATCTTTCACATTAATCGATGAGATGTTTGTGTAGCGGCCATCATCACTGGTTGGAACTGAAATAGTGCCATCATTAATCAATGCTTTTACCACTTCGCGCTGTTGCTCAAAACCTTTTAAACCACTCAGTGACCAGCGTTTCATTGGCTTACCTTGGTACTGGCCGTTTTTAACTTCAGTTAGGTAACGGATCGTTAAATTACGGATCGTGCCTTCGTCTTCACCGTATTCGACTTCAGTGTCAAAGATAACTGGGAATTTTTGGCCTTCTAATACACCACCAGACTTGGTTAGGTGCCCCATGCGATAGCTGTTCATCCCAAGACGAATTGGAGTCGCCTCAGTAATCATATTGCCATCTGAGAATTTAAGATCAGTAATTCGCTTGCCTGCCGGTTGAGTAAGGTCAATGGTGTAAGTCACTCCAGCAAAAAAATCATTGGTCGAGTATTTGGAAGCGCGTCGCTTTGGATTAAAGCTATAAGTAACATCGCCTTCTTTTACGCTATTGAAGTACCCTGCGGACCACTCCATGTAAGTTTTGAGTGCTTTGCCCGTCATTTCGTAAACGGTGATCTCGCCACCAGCATATTGATAGTTGTAAGCGATATCTTTCGCTTTAATTGCACCTACATCTAACTCTGCACGATCATTGTCGATTTGAAGTGCGATGACATTTGCTTTTGGCGCATAGAACATACTGGCTTCTTGGAAGAGAGCACTAACGCCAGTGTCTTGAATATGAACTTGAGGAATGCCTTTGATTTCGTTTTCAGGAACAAGATCAACCCCTGTTAACCGCGCCACAACACGATTTGCATTCTCACGTAAACGCTTGTGATAAGGAGAGTACAGAGATTCCATTTTAGGATCTGATTCAATCCCTTTTATCTTATAGGTGAAGCTGTCTTTATTGACGAGCGTATATTGGCCGCCTTTCTCTTCAAACTGAAGGTCAATTCTTGAAAGCGCACGACCATATTTATCTGGTTCCGTTACGATTACGCCATTCACTACTTCTTTATCAATGCGCGTATGCATGTGTCCAGCCACAATCGCATCGAGTTCCGGATTAGCATTGGCAATATCACGGACGCCTGTTGCTTCAATACTGTTCTCATTGTCTAAACCCATGTGGGCAACGAGAACAATCGCATCGACTTGTTCATCAATCTGTTTGATGACTTTTTTTACTTCCAATGAAGGATTGGTGAACGTCATACCTTCAAGTCGGTTCGTTCCTTCTGCAAACACCTGAGTCATCGGAGTATCCATACCGATAACGCCAATTTTAATCCCTTGTTTTTCGATGATTTTATATGAAGGTAAGAACGGGTTACCATCAGCTCGCTCAATATTTCCTGCAAGTGCTGTACCTTCAAATTGAGAAAGAGATCGGTTGAGAACTTTTAATCCGAAATCGAATTCATGATTACCTAACACCCAGACGTCATAATCCATCTCATTAAAACCAAGCATCATAGGATCGACGGGTTCATCTTTAAATGTCTCCACAAAGTTGCCTTGGATAGTGTCGCCAGCATCAACAAGAATGACGTTATCTTGGTCGTTACGAATCGCTTTCACTTTGGTTGCAATTTGGCTCAAGCTGCCACGCATGTTTTGTTTATCTGCGGCATAGTCCCACGGCATGAAGTGTCCGTGAATATCAGAAGTACCTAAAATGGTGACATCGACCATATCGCCATCGGCTGCAAAAGTTTGGCCTGCAAGGGAAAGGAGAATGGCTGACGCTAAAAAGTGTTTTTTAATCATAGGGATCATTGCTTATTTTATCGGAATTAGAGTTGGCAAATGATACTTCTGATTAAAGATAATTGAGTCGACGGTGGTCTCTTTTTTTATGCAATGAGATGTATTTCATTGCAAGTTTGTGAGAGTTATCGCAAACAAAACAGATATTGAATGCTCGTTTATTAATTAACCTAATTACGATTTAGTGGATAAAATTCACCTGAGAATTACATCGAACTCTAAGTATTTTTTGTCGTTTACGAAATTGTTAATGGATTTTTGTGAATATATCTCATTAACTTTACTTGTTTTAAATCAGTCGTTTGTATTTGTTCTGTGTCAAGGGTTAGACTGTTTTTACAGGTCTTAAATTGCACTAGTAATAAAAAATGGTTTGAGTAGTAATGACTTATTCAGTTACCCTATATATGTTATTAAGAGAAAGGATGCCTCAAAATGAAATACAAACTAAGTGCAATGTTGCTATTAATGTCAGCGGCGAGTGGCGCACAAGCAAGTGAATGTGGAAGTGTAACGATTGCTGATATGAACTGGAGTTCTGCTAGTTTAATTGCCAATGTTGACCAGTTTATTTTAGAACACGGATACGGGTGTGATGCTGAATTGATCCCTGGTGATACGATGCCAACAGGCACATCAATGATCGAAAAAGGTCAACCTGATGTTGCTCCTGAGTTTTGGAGTAACTCAATGAAAGATGCTCTGGATAAGGGCGTCGCAGAGAAGAGACTTAGATTCGCTGGTTCGGCGCTTGTCGATGGTGGTGAAGAGGGCTTTTGGGTCCCAGCTTACTTGGTAGATAAATACCCTGAAATGGCAACCATTGAAGGGGTACGTAAACATGCCAAACTATTTAAGCACCCAGAAGATCCAGATACTTCTGCATTCTATACTTGTCCCGCTGGTTGGAACTGTCAGATTAGCTCTGGAAACTTGTTTGAAGCTCTGAACCTAGAAAAAGCCGGTTTCACGATTGTTGACCCTGGTTCTAGTGCTGGTTTATCTGGTTCCATTGCGAAAGCGTACGGACGTGAAGAGGCGTGGTTTGGTTACTACTGGGCACCAACTGCGGTATTAGGTAAGTACGACATGGTTAAAATTGATTTTGGTAGCGGTGTCGATGTAGATGCTTTTACTAACTGCGTGACGAAAGAAGACTGTGAAACACCAACCGTCACAATGTACCCGCCTTCTCCTGTTCATACCATTACAACCGAAGCATTCGCTTCACGTTCTCCAGAAGCTTACGACTATTTTTCTAAACGTGGCTTTACCAATGCAAAAATGAATGAACTTCTTGCATGGATGGAAGACAACCAAGCCGATGGTGTGGAAGCGATGCAACACTTTTTAACCGAGTCACCTGAAATTTGGCATGCATGGGTACCTGCCGATGTGGCGAAGAAAATTGAAAGTGCGTTATAGCTTACCGGTTTAAAGAATCATTTTAGCAGCGTTACAGGAAGTACCGTTTTAGTAGTAAGCCGGAGCCAATCGTGGCTCCGGTATAAAAGGATATAACATGTCTGATAATAATTGGTTCACTAGCTTTCCAGAAATGGATCGTTCTACTCTAAGAACAATCAAAAAAACACTGGATGGTGGTTATCGTGAATTTTCTCGTGAGTACGGTGAATTCATCGAGTCACTATTCGATCCGCTCCTCACTTTTCTTGTTTGGTTTGAAAAACTCCTGCTTTCGACACCTTGGTTTATCGTTTTAGCCATTTGTACTGGGTTGGTCTATGCAGCAAGTCGCTCATGGAAACTTGCCCTTGGTTGTATTGGTTCTCTATTGCTGATTGGATATTTTGGCATGTGGGAAGATACGATGAGAACCTTGAGCATTATCACCGTATGTACACTGGTCTCAATTTTGCTCGGTATTCCTATTGGAATTGCGATGGCTCGTTCTAACCGCGTTCAATCAATCGTTACTCCGATGCTGGATGTGATGCAGACCATGCCAGCTTTCGTATACTTGATCCCAGTGGTGATGCTTTTAGGTATCGGTAAAATTCCGGGTCTGATCGCTGTGGTTATTTACGCGATTCCTCCAGTTATTCGTTTGACCAACCTTGGTATTCGCTTGGTTGATAAAGAAGTGTTAGAAGCGGCGACTGCATTTGGGGCCAGTCAGAAACAGCGTTTGTGGGGCGTTCAGTTGCCACTTGCAATGCCAACCATTATGGCCGGTATCAACCAAACCATTATGATGGCGCTCTCTATGGTCGTTATCGCTTCAATGATTGGCGTGAAAGGCTTGGGTCAACCAGTCCTCAAATCAATTACCAACCAGTATTTTACTTTGGGATTACTCAATGGTTTCGCGATAGTGGCACTTGCCATCTTGTTTGATCGAGCATCGCAAGCATACGCAAAACGTACCAATGCCCATTTGGGAGATCTTAAACATGACTAAACCTTTAATTGAAATCAGTGGCTTATCTAAAGTCTTTGGGCCGAAGCCTTTATCAGTTATGAACCGTATTAAACATGGTGAAAGCAAAGATACAATCCTTGCCGATACGGGTCATACTGTTGGTCTGAAAGATATTAATCTTGAAATCGAAAAAGGTGAGATCTTCGTTATCATGGGGTTATCGGGTTCGGGTAAATCAACCTTGATTCGCCATTTCAACCGATTGATTGATCCCACTGAAGGGAAAATTATCGTTGAAGGCATTGATGTCATGAGCCTGAATACGAAAGAGCTGGAAGAGTTTCGACGCCATAAAATGTCGATGGTGTTTCAACGATTTGGGTTGATGCCACATCGTACGGTGATCGAAAATGTTGCCTATGGTTTAGAGATTCAAGGCATTAATAAAAGTGCACGTTTAGCAAAAGCAGAAGAGTGGCTAGAAACAACAGGCTTGAAAGGGTATGAACAACAATATCCATCGCAGCTTTCTGGTGGGCAACAGCAACGTGTTGGTCTATCTCGTGCACTTTGTACTGATGCTGAAATCTTATTGATGGATGAAGCTTTCTCGGCTCTCGACCCTTTGATCCGTAGTGAAATGCAAGATCAATTGATTGAACTACAAGAGAAGCTGCATAAAACTATTGTTTTCATTACCCATGATTTAGATGAAGCCTTACGACTTGGTGATCGCATTGCAATTTTGAAAGATGGCGTATTGGTACAACAAGGTACACCACATGAAATTCTTCTTAATCCCGCTGATGATTACGTTGAGGCGTTTGTAAAAGATGTCAACCGAGCGCGAGCGTTGACGGTTGAAACGGTGATGCAGCCACCTGCGTTGCGTATTACTGCTGAAACCATTGAAGGTGCGTTAAGTGAAATGAAAAAATCGAAGCATGATTATGGCTATCATGTTACCGATGAAGGCTATCAAGGCTTGGTCACTCAAGAGAGCTTACAAGATGCTGTTGAAGATGTGACAGTACATGATTTTAGCGATGAGATGTATGAAGAAGTTCCGGCTGTATTACCTGATGCCGTTATTGAAGAGATCTTGCCAGATACGATGTCATGCGACTACTCGTTACCAGTGGTTGATGAAGAGGGTAATTTAAAAGGTGAGTTGGAGCGCAGTGCCGTTGCCGATATCTTTTCTGAAACGAGTGAATCAGAACCTGATGTCGAGAAAGCGTCATAGCATTGATGAACTGATTACTGAATGTAGGTATTCATTTTAATTACTTTAATTTACTTGGCCACTAGGGCGTGTTGAACTTTCACTGCGGTAGTCAGTTTGAAAGTACAACTCGCCCCATTTGATCGTACTCTTAACAATATTGAGCGCTTTTAGGTGACAAACCTTGATGATCACTTCCCATCCTCACCTTCCGAATTTCAGCCGTTATCACCTTCTATTGCAACAGTATTTAATCTGCTTGATATATTTCAATCATGGTTAACGTTATAGTTGGTGTTCGAGAAACAACACCAATAATTACCTGTACTTGCTGAAGGAGCGTCGAGGCTTATGAAGAGACTTTTGGTTAGCTTAATGACATTGTGTGCGATTTTGTTTACCACAAGCGCCAGTATTGCATCTGAGCGTGCAGATTCTGCATGGGCGTTAATTGGCGATGGAGCCTTGTTGGTAGATGTTCGAACACCTCAAGAGTTTAATGTTCGTCATCTTGATGCTGCGGTGAATTACCCACTAAATACCATTAATTCATCTTTTGCCCACATCGATAAAGATCAATTAATCGTGCTTTACTGTCGTAGTGGTAATCGTTCAGGGCAAGCAGAAGCACACTTACAAGCTGCTGGCTTTACCAATTTGCATAATGGTGGTGGACTCAATGAAATGCTAGCAGCGAAACCTTAACATTAAATAATCACTATTGGTGTAAAGGAAAGAACATAGTGTGTATTTCCTGGACGAGTTAGTGATTGCTCAGGTGTAAACCAGAGCGGTAATGAATAAGCGTTGCAAATAGATACGATTACGAATACGAGAGGTCCGTTTTGGAGAGCGAAATTATCGTCCCGCTGAACAGTTTCGTGCATCGAGTCCATGATAAATTATGGTTTTCTGATCTCGTATCAAATTTAGACTGTAGCTTAAAACGGATCAGACGCTCTCGCCACTGGACTCTTTTAGGTAAAGAACATCGGCTCACCCAGCTTCGAAATGAGTTATCAGATGATCACTATCTATGGGTGAAGCAAGCAATCGATAAGGCACTGCCAAAACGGGATATTTGTCTTGCCGAGTTAATAGAGCGCAACCCAAATATCACGCTTAATCAGTTAATAACAGTGTCTGGCTGTACCATTTCTGAAGCTCGCTTAGCCATTGATGCTTTTGAAAGCTTAGATTTGGACTAGCCTCGGTTTATCGTTATGTCCGAGATGTAACCATGCTCAGTACCGACTAAAGCTTGTTTTAGCATGGATGCGGCTTCTGTTGCGGTCATGAAGCTTGAGGTGTTGAGATCTTTACCACTGGTTTTCCAGAAGCTTGTCGCCATACCTCCTGGATACACGGCAATAATCTTCATTGGGTAACCTTTAAGCTCAAGCCGTAGCGATTCGATCAACCCACGGACAGCCCACTTAGCTGCGCAATATGTCGACTCTCCCGCTTTTCCTGCTTGGGCGGCGGTGGACATCACGACGACAACATTAACCTTATGATCGCGATAACGTTGAATTAACTCTCGCAAAAAAAGAATGGTCGAAGTGATATTGTTATCAAGGAGCTGTTTGATTGCTGCTGGATCTTGATCTTCAATCTTTCCAAAGTACCCACTACCAGCACAATGGATCACGGTATTAGGAGCCTCTTCTATCGTATCGAATAGCTCGGCAACGCTTTGAGGATCACATAAGTCACTCGCATGAGTGGTTACCTGAGCGTTTAGTGGTGCACTTATCTGCTCTAATCGTTGTTGATTGCGTCCTGTTAGAATTAATTTCTCATTATCATCGCTATATAAACTAGCCAGTGCCGCGCCTAACCCACTACTTGCTCCAGTAATTAGAATCATGAAATATCTCAGGTAATGTAAAGAGTGCTTAATGTATCGCGTCAGTGGAGGGTTTTCTTCTATTAAGAGAGTGGCAGTTCACATTTATTAATTTATTATCGAAGGAATTTAGGGTTTTGATGAGAGAGAAGAGAAGGACAAATGAGGGAAGGTCGTCACTCCATCCTCCATTGCATACTGCATAGGGAGATGGAGTGGTCATCAAATTCTTATCTGAATCAATTAAAAAACAGAGGTGTGACTCTAATTAACATCGATGACTATCTTACCGCGAGTTCGGCCTGATTGGCTCTGCAAGTGCGCATCAACAATCGTCTCAAGAGTAAAGTGATGCTCGATCAGAGGCTTGAGAAGATCGGCTTCGACTAGGCTATTTAGCTCTTTTAATATACGGCTGCTTGGTTCAATAAATACAAAGGCAGCGCGAGCATTATGTGCCTGTGCCAACTCTTCATCAGGTTGATCAACCACAGAAACAAGAATGCCATTTTCTTTCAGTAATTCCCACGAGTGCTTTTGAACATCGCCACCCATGGTATCAACAACAATATCTACGGGCTCAATTTGCTCTTTCAGCGATGATTTTGCGTAATCAACCGCTTGATCAGCTCCGAGGTTGATTAGCAGATCTTGATTCGCAGCAGAAGCCGTAGCAATCACCGTCGCGCCTTTTGCTTTTGCGATTTGAATGGCTAAGTGACCTACACCACCAGCGCCAGCATGGATGAGAACTCGTTGACCCGGTTGCACATTGGCAACATCTACAAGACATTGCCAAGCCGTGATCCCTGCTAACGGTAAAGCGGCGGCTTCTGAGAAACTCAGTTTAGGGGATTTTAAAACCGCTTCGTCTGCTTTTACTGCAATATAGTCAGCATAACTACCATCACGAGCAATGTTTGGGCGGCTGAATACCTCATCACCAACATTAAATTCACTGACCTTCGAACCGACTTCCACCACAATACCCGCGACATCCCAACCTAGCGTTACAGGTAGTTCATATGGAATGAATGCTTGCAAATAGCCCTCGCGGATTTTCCAGTCCACCGGGTTAATCGCTGCTGATCTTACGGCAATTAGAACGTCATCATCATTGATTTTTGGTTTAGTAATGTTCTCTAGCTTTAGTGTTTCAGTGCCACCATATTGGTGAATTCGGACAGCGCGCATAGGTTATTCCCTTTAACATTTTTCGTGAGTCTACTGATACGAGTGGTATGCAAAGAAAAGCACCCGTATCTGATTTTGTACTTTGGTAATGTCGACTAAATTGCGAAACCGTTAACCGTCAGTTGAACATCTATGTTGCCACGCACTGCATTTGAGTAAGGGCATACTTGATGAGCGGTTTGAACTAAAGCGGTTGCTTGCTCTTGGTCAAGATCAAGCTCAACAGATAAGCTAACCGTTAGCGCAAAGCCACCGTTTTCATTAGGACCAATACCTACTGTAGCCGTTGTTGGTGCTGATTTGATCGCCACTTTTGTTTCACGGGCTACGTGTAAAATTGCATTTGAGAAACATGCCGAGTAGCCCGCTGCAAATAGTTGCTCTGGATTCGTCGCGTCGCCAGATCCGCCCATCTCTTTTGGGTAGCTAAGAGCTAGAGAAAGCATGTTGTCATCTGTGCTTACTTGACCACTGCGACCTGCCATTGCTGTTGCTGAAGTTGTGTATAGTGCTGTCATGTTTTGAATCCTGTAATAGATAGTTATTTTGATTGCTAGCAATTAGGTTGTGCGCAACTTGATTTTTATTAATACTAATTGAAAGAATTTAAGTGCGCAAGTATATTGTGCGCAATTAATTAATTTTTATTGGTGATTACATGAGTGAGCAAGGAAAAGATGAGTACCTAAGTTTGGATAATCAGGTCTGTTTCGCTTTATATAGTGCTTCTAATGCGATGGGTCGAGCTTACCAACCTCTTCTAAAAGCGTTAGATCTCACATACTTGCAATACATAGTGATGATGGTGCTGTGGGAAGAGCAAGTGATGAATGTTAAAGCGCTTGGCCATAAAACACACTTAGATTCAGGAACACTAACGCCACTGCTAAAACGTTTAGAAGTGAAAGGGTACGTCAGTCGAACCCGTAGTTTGGAAGATGAGCGAGTTCGTGTGATATCTGTGACCGATTTGGGGGCGGAGTTACGTGAGCAGGCTAAAAGTGTTCCTAGCGAAATGCTGTGCATGTCCAAAATGAATATTGATGATCTTCTTAAGCTGAAGAAGGACTGTGAACAACTGTTAGCAAACTTAACAGGCGGGTGAATGAAAAAGTGGAATCGGGGTGAGCGATAACCTTGCCCTGATTAACGTGTTTCATTAGGTGCTGAGATTTAGCGCTATGTGTTAAATGTTCGGCTTATTTATAGTTTGATGTATATATATTGTTATATTTACATCCTTATACTCTTCTATTATCTCCTCCCACATTTAATAATAAATAGAGATGTCGCTTAAATAGCCAGTTAATAAATATTAATCAACACTTTGATAATAATGGGCATGAATAACTACTTAATTAACGAATGAATTCTATTAACATAAATATAATTTTTAGACGCGTTGGGGAATTTATTCACTTAAAACGACATAAACTACGCATTAATTGAGTGTTATTTTGGATTAAATGGAATTTATCGTGATCGAATTATCAAAAATGAACAAAAACCATAAGAAGAAGCCATTATCTCTCTGAGATTATATTCACAATAAGCGAATCGTTCACAGTGAAAACTGACATTAAAGCTCGAATATGAGTGAAACTACGGATAATTAATCGAATAATGACTATTTATTCCATATTTCTAGGCATTCTAGTGAAATGATATTCGGACATTTATCACATTTCCCCTAGATAATTTTACTTAACATAGCGCCACTTTAATCATTCATTCCAATACGATCTATTAAAAATAAAGACGTATTTCTGTACTCTATAAAAAGGATAAATGTCTAATGAGCGGCGATATCATTAAGTTTTCAAGAAACACTGAAAATGCACCACAAAGTTCTGTATCTACTCAAACAGTAGCTTTTTCTCATTATAATAATATTTCAGCTCAATTACCTGTAGACCCAAAAACAGGTAACATTGTAGTTGGCACTGTAAAAGATCAAGCAAAACAGTGTTTAGACAATATTAAAGCGATTGTAGAAAGTATCGACCACGTAATGGACGACGTAGTAAAATTGAATATCTTCGTTAAGAATATCGCAGATATTGAAGCTATCGATGAAATCTACACATCTTACTTCCAAAGCGATCTTCCAACTCGTGTAACAGTTGAAGTCGCTGCATTACCTCTGAGCGATGCTTTGGTACAGATTGATGCTCTTATCTCAAACGGTGAAGGCACAACGCCTCAAGCACCTTGCGCGCTAATTAAAGTATCAAGAAATACTGAAAATGCACCTAAGGGTTTATACTCTCAAACGGCTGCATTCTCTCACTACAACAACCTAGCAGCACAATTACCTGTTGATCCAAAAACAGGCGCATTGGTTGCTGGTGGCGTTAAAGAGCAAACAGAGCAGTGTTTGAACAACATCAATGCAATCCTAGAAAGCATCGGTCACGTGATGGGTGATATCGTTAAAACAACAATCTTCCTTAAAGATATCGAAGATGCTGCTATCGTGAATGAAGTTTGTGCTAAATTCTTCCCAGGCTACGTTCCAGCACGCACTGTTGTTAATGCATCAGCTTTACCTATGGGCGCATTGGTTCAAATCGATACTTCTGTGTCACATGGCGACGGAACTCCACCACAACTTCCTGAAGATACAAGCCTTCTTGTTATCGAAGCGAACAATACAGACAATGCTCCAGCAGCACCATACTCGCACACTGTTGCATTCTCTCACTACAATCATATTGCTGGTCAATTACCTGTTGACGCTAAAACAAATGAAATCGTTGCTGGTGATGTAAAAGCTCAAGCTGAACAGTGCCTGAAAAACATTCAAGCAATCATTGAAAGTGTTGACCATGTAATGGACGACACTGTGAAAATTAACATCCAACTTCAAAACATCGAAGATATCGACGCTGTAAATGAAGTTTACACAACATTCTTCAAAGGCGACCTTCCGGCAAGAACAGTTGTTGGTGTTTCAGCGATTCCAATGAATGCTCTAGTACAAATTGATGCTGTTGTTTCTAACTGTGAAGGTACGCCTCCACAAGCATAATCTGTATTCGATTACGGCTGAATCGTGATTAAATTGTGATGAGCATAATTGCGGTTCAGTAGCATTCGAAATGGAAAGAAGGGGGCGTTTCAGTGATCCTACTGTTTTAGCTAACGGGATTGGTTACAGAAATGACGCTTTATTGAAAGCCACTATTATTGTGGCTTTTTTCGATCGATAGGAATGAACTAACATCCAGAAGTCTCGCGCTGGTACTCTGGTAATTCATTATTTCCAGCCGTTGCTTGAGTATATAAAACCCAGCAATTACCACTTTTTACATCCCCAGAGCTACTCTTATCATAACCTACATACAAGTTAGCCGCCCCCTCTTCTTGGGTTGAAAAGCTACCGTCAATAATGATTGCATCGTCTATGTGTGTATTGTCTATGTAGTTATAGATTAAGTCCCACTCACCTTTGTGCTCTTGCTGAATCCCATCTTTGTTGAGATCAAGAAAAGTGAGTCGAGTGCTTGAGGAACTTGGATCTCTCACTTTTACATAGCCTAACAAAGCTTTGGCATGAACCTGCTCATTGGCATATTGCATGCTGCTTTGCATTGAACGGATGGTGCTGATTCTTGCATCTGTTTGGATATTCAAAAATCGAGGTAGTGCTGTGACTGCAATAATACCAAGAATGACAATAACGACGACTAACTCAATAAGGGTAAATCCTCTGGTTTTCATGTTTATTCCATTAAAATACAAAGAAAGATGAATATATGAGCACTATACTACCATTAATTCAAATGAGAATAGGTTGATACCAGCTCTAAAGAGAACCTTAAGAGATGAGTAAGCAACTTTGGTTTTATCTCAAATCTAATTTTTCCTTCAATGTTCCGGGTTTGATAAAAAGCCCAGATATGAATTTCAGATCTGGACTTTTTGTTATATCAACATATTTTATTCAGTATTCTAAACGGTGAATCGGTCAACCAAGTTATATAACTCACGCGCTTTACCATTCAATTCTTGGCTGCCAGAGCGATTTTCATTAGCAAGCCCCGCTGATTGGTTACTTTGGTCAGAAATCACCACTATACGCTCAGATATCTCTTGTCCGACAACACTTTGCTCTTCTGTGGCGGTCGCGATCAATGAATTCATATCCATGATGGTATCAATTGACTCTTTGATTTTGGCCAACGCTAGACTGGCAGAATTCGCTTCATCAACGGCTTTGACACTTCGGCTTTGGCTAGAATCCATGGCTGTGACTGCGTTGTCTGACGCCGCTTTAAGTTGTTGGATCATCGTATGGATTTCGCCTGTGCTATCTTGTGTGCGACTGGCTAATTTCCGAACCTCATCGGCAACTACGGCAAATCCACGTCCTTGTTCGCCTGCTCGTGCTGCTTCTATAGCGGCATTTAAAGCAAGGAGGTTCGTTTGTTCTGCTATATCTTGGATCACCTCTAAAGAAGATGAGATATTTTGCACATCACCTTCAAGCCTAGAGATCACATTGTTTGCTTCAGCGACTTCGTTTGCCAACGCTTGCACGGAATCGGCTGCTGAAAGGACAATCGCACTTGCTTGATCGACATTATCTTCTGCGTTTTTAGCAGACTGAGCTGCTTGATGTGCATTGTTAGAAATTTCATGAGCTGTCGTCGTCATTTCTGTCATTGCGGTGGCGACTTGGTCGGTTTCGGTATGTTGACTTGAGGCGAGTTCATCCACTTGTGTTGCACGATTGCTCATGTTATTCGTTTCATCGACGACTTCTTGGCCGACTTGGCTCACTCTAGAGATGATTGACTGAAGGCTGGTAACGAAGGTGTTGAAATTTTTAGTGAGTTCAGAAAACTCTGGAACATTAGATTCCTGCATGCGGGCTGTTAAATCGGCATCACCACTGGCAAATGAGCGAATTGAGGAATCAAACTGTTCTAATGGACGCATTATGCTGCGATTCACCAATACTGCGAATAGCGCGACAATGATGGCAATAACAAGGCAGAATAACCCAATGGATGTAATGCTTCGATTCATGCTGGCAGTCGAAAGAAGTTGCATCCCTTCAATAGCTCTATCAACGTCGTCAGTATAAAACCCAGTACCTATCATTAGATCCCATTGTGGAAAATAAGCAGAGAAACTGAGTTTCGGTAGAGGCTGTGTCTCTCCCGGCTTAGGGAAGTAATAGGTAGTAAATTGTTCCCGCTTAGCATTTTTAATCAAATCTTGAATAAGGTAGTTACCTTGTTTGTCTTGAAGGTTGATAAAATTCTCTCCAAGTCCTTTTGTGGATTGACCTTGAATGACACGGATCCCGCTAGAGGTGTACCCGAAGATATAACCACTTTTGCCAAACTTGATCTCTTTTAACGTTGCTATAACTTCTTCAAGTGTTCCATTTGAATTTACGATGGGCGTGATTGCTGTCTGAGCGATCTGAATATAGGACTTTAGTTCCGCTTTTTTCATGTTCATCATGCTGTCTCGGGTCGAATCAATTTGCTGTCGATTTAGCTTATTAAGTTCGTTGTAGGTGAGAGACATCATGCTGATAGCAATAACAAATAATGGAATCATGGAGAGTATATAAAGGCGTTTACGTATAGTGAGGTTCATAACTGCTTCCTGAAAAATGTAATAAGGCTGACATTACTCAATCAATGAGCTATTTTTTATATTTTAAATATAGTCTACCCAGTTATAAGTAATATAGATGTGAAGGAAATGTAACTTTAACTAAAGTTGTAGGAGTATTGTTTGAAGTGAGAAATCGAGGCTGATTTCAAGAGATAAGAAGCGTGTGTGACATTCGATACAGTGATACGGGTCACTGTATCGTAGTTTAATAGGAGATCAGTTTGACGGTAGGAAATAGCGATGCCAGTTGTCATTGATCTGATCATAGTTGAAGGTGCAAAAGTCTTTACGATCGGTCAGGTAATCATTTTCTACTTCATTGAGCAGTGCTTGATGTTTTTCAGGATCACTCCCGTATACAAGACATAAGGTAGAAAAATAGCGCTGTAAATCGAAACTATGTTCATCGATATACTCACCGAAATCATAATAGTCAGGCCTGTCGTCAGATTCGAAAGCGAACATATCAGCGGCACTGATTGCTGCATCATCTCCTTGATCTACAAAGTTAAGCATCAGGATAGTCGCGAAGTTATCGACCGCATCTTCCTCTTTTCCTAGTATCGCAATATCTTGATCAGCAATAAACGCATGCCCGGCCTCATGCAATAAAGTGTGCAGTAGAGTGTCTATTGCCCCCAGTTGCGCAGATTTCTGAAATTTTTCCTCATACTTATTTTTTTGAAAGTAAGATAAAGATTCTTGATAAAAGCGGTAAGGGATATAAATAGTATGTTTATCAGGATCATATAATGGCCCTTCAGTACCACCATATTGAATGGTTAATGTCTTATTAAAAGGGAAGGATTGATTGGACAGCTCTATTACCGTTTGATTGATGCCACTAGCTTCTATTTGCTGTTTCGCTACCTGCTCTGCAGAGTTGTCAGGAGCCGAAAATTGAATGATCATATTTGGTTTGGCTGCGAGGGCAGGAGAAATGCACAAACAAGAGTAAGTGATCGTGCTAAATAATCGTTTCATCAAAATCAGTCCCTTTTATTTTCAATGTTATAGCTATACCGCATTATTATCATTTAAACAAATGGCGGGATGGTGAGTATCGTTTTATAAACAACATCATTAACGGTATTGATTTTGGAGAAATGTTTCGTTTAAAGCTGAGGTGAAGATAAATTTCGGCAGATGAAGACGATGTGCTATAATCCGCGCCCGATCCGATTTGGAGCATAACTTAGGGTATTTTTATGAGTGTTAAAAACGAACTTCAAGAAATTAACAATCGTCTAGATAAGTGCCGTCATAAAATGGCTGCCGCTAAAACTCGTCAAGATCGCCCAGTGGTCCGTCAGTTTGAAGAAGAGATTAAAAAGTTAACTAAAAAAGTTGCACAGCTTAAGCATAAGCAGAGCTATGACGTGAACCAAGAGCGTAAAAGTTTAGTTGATATGCCTTTCAAGCGTGCAATTACTAAAGCAGAGCAAGCTGATATTGGTAAATTGAAAAAATCAGTGAAAGACCTAGTTATTGTCCACCCAATGACCAAATTAGGCAAAGAGTTACGTTTAGAAGAAATGACAGGATTTGCACCTAAAGCATTTTAATTCTTTAGATTGTGCGAAAAAAGGAGCTTAATAGCTCCTTTTTTGCTTTTTTACTTCTAAGTAAACAAGCATATAGGCGTAGCCAAGGCGTTATGAGGGAGATCATAAACAGGCTATCGCTGATACATACCTAACGTGCGCGTAACATTGTACGCAATTAACTTTGTACTGTGGTGTGATTTTTATTCATTTCGATTGAAGTGACCACACCAAACTGAGGACACATACCAGCCAAGGTACTTAACTATTACAACAACTCTCATTAAGGATGATGATTGAGCAAATATAAGAGGTTATATGAATCAATTAATTTCAGTAGGGCCATTAGAGTCTTTTCTTATTGCCATCAGCGTGCTATTTCTTGGCCACTTTGTTAATACTAAGCTTCCTACGTTAAAGAAATACAACATTCCAGAACCAATTGTTGGTGGGCTAATTGTCGCCATTATTATCACTATGCTGCACTTCAATGGCTTAGATCTTGAATTTTCTCTACCATTACAAAATACCTTCATGTTGATGTTTTTCAGCACTGTAGGGCTTGCCGCTAACTATACTCAGTTAATGAAAGGTGGTGCGAAGGTCTTTATCTTCTTAGGCATTGCATCGGTATACATCATTATTCAAAACGGTGTCGGGGTGTCATTGGCAACCGCTTTAGGGCTCGATCCTTTAATGGGGTTGATTGCTGGATCCATCACCCTATCTGGTGGTCACGGTACGGGAGCCGCATGGTCACAAACGTTTGCTGAAAATTACGGTTTGTCTAACACCTTAGAAATAGCGATGGCTTCCGCGACCTTTGGTTTGATTATTGGCGGTATTATTGGCAGCCCAGTCGCGCAGAAGTTGATCGATAAAAATAACTTTGAATCAGACTACGGTACTGGAACTCACACACATGAGCGCTTCCCTGAGTTAGTTACCTATAACGAATATGAAGAAGATAAAGTCACCGCAAAGAAAGTGATTGAAGTGCTGTTTATTCTTCTTATTTGTGTGACGGGTGCTAAGTACCTTGAACAATGGGTAAGTACCTTTGAGATCAAGTGGTTAATGATCCCTGACTTTGTATATGCACTGTTTATCGGTGTGTTTATTACCAACGTGATGGAAGTGACTAAAGCTCATAAGATTGATACCGAAACGGTGGATATTCTCGGTACTGTTTCTTTGTCTTTATTCCTTGCTATGGCATTAATGAGCCTTAAATTGTGGAACATCTTCGATTTAGCGATTCCATTCTTAATGATCTTAGCTGTTCAAGCGGTGATTCTAGGTATTTTCGCTTATTTCGTGACATTCAAAGTCATGGGTTCAAATTATGATGCGGCGGTTATGGCTGGTGGGCATTGTGGTTTTGGTCTAGGTGCCACTCCAACGGCTGTAATGAATATGGGCTCATTGGTTAATCGCTTTGGTCCATCACCACAAGCATTTATGGTGGTGCCTATTGTCGGTGCATTCTTTATTGATATCGTAAACCTGATCATTCTTCAAGGTTACATTTCGTTTATAGGATAAGCGGTAAATTAGCCTTTGATTAAAACGGCTAGGATACTAAACATAAAAGCTCTGCTGATTTAGCAGAGCTTTTTTTATAGGCCGGTATTAATGAGGTAGGGCTAGGAAGAACTAAGATTCTTGGTTTGTAACACTCAAAAATCCTGTTGCGAAAGTGGAAGGTAAATAGTGGCATGAATCCAGAGAAAGGCTTCTAATCAGAAGCTACCATTAACCGTTGAACTTCCCGTCTCCGCTCTTGTAAATAATTTTAATTTTAAATTCAGTGCCTTGCTGATCTTGATATGCTTGTGATTGCACTTCTGATTTGAGTGGTTTGATTTTTGCTATGATTAATTAAGACAAAAGAAATTATGCTAGTAGCTCTGTCTGTTTGCTCCATACCTTTGTGTTTGTACAGAGTGAAAATTTTATGATTTTATTTAATGATAAAATTGTTATATAAGAAGGTTATACTAGCTAGTTTTATAAAATTACGCACCAGAGGCGTTTAAGGGGACATATGGGAATTCAATTACTTTCAATGCTGGAAAGTGTCTCGAATACACTCGTTATAGACAAAAAAGGCAAATTATTGATTCTCGCAGATGGTGTGTCCCCAAGCCCTGGTGATGTAATTGTTGGCACAACGACTACTCCGGATAATAATTCTTCGTTAAATGTCGAAATTGTAGGGGAAGATAATGATATTCAACCGCTTCCACTTGGGGATGATATCGCCCAAATCCTACAAGATATTGAAGATGGTATTGACCCTACATTAAATGAAGAACAAGCGGCAGCAGCGGGTGCAGGTTTGAGTTCCAGTGTAACTTTGGCTGCATCAATTGAAGCTACGTTACTAGAGACGCTTGCCGAAACGTTTTTTGAAACAACCGCGAATTCAGAAGTCGCGCTTTCAGAAACTCAGAGTCTGGCACTCCTTGATTTACTCGTTAATGCGACGCCTTTCGCGGCAACGGAAATCAGATCTTTTGATGAGGAGTCACAAGACAGCGCGTTAAACCTCACCCTACCAGCCGATTCAGATGGTGATGTATTAACTATAACCGTGACTGAGTTACCCAATTTAGGGCAAATAACCCTTGCCGACGGAACCCCGATTTCTATCGGCCAAGAGCTGACTCTTGCAGAATTTGATAGCCTTCAATACGACGCTCCAGATGATTATGTTCCGGGTGATGACGCTGGTGCCTTTGGTTACTCTGTCGATGATAATCAAGGGGAAGATAACTCTATCCAGCAGGGTGAAGTTCAGTTTCGTATCAACCCAATTAATGATCTCCCAGTTGCCTCTGATTCTTCTCAAACAACAGATGAAAACCAAATTCTTACAGCACAAGTGCCTGATGCAACTGATGTTGATGGGACGATTAGTTCATACCAAGTCGTTGATGATGTAACCCAAGGCCAGCTTACCTTTAACTTAGATGGTTCTTATTCTTTCGATCCCGGTACTGATTTTGATTTTCTTGCGGCTGGTGAAAGTAGTCAGCTAACGTTTACTTATACCGCTATGGATAATGAGGGCGGTGTGAGTGAAACAAAAACAGTGACGATCACGGTTCAAGGCCTAAATGATCCGGCTTCTATTTCTGGGGATGATTCTGGTGCGGTAACGGAGGATACATCGTTACCGCTTCTGCAAGACAGTGGTTCTTTACGCATTTCTGATCTCGATGGAGATGATGAAGCCAGCTTTAAAACTAATAGCGTGGTTGCTGCAACTGGAACCCTTGGTGCGCTCACTTTAACGGAAGCGGGCGATTGGAGTTACTCTGTTGCTAATGCTGCCGTGCAGTATCTCGGTGAAGGTGAGACCAAATCCGAAGTGTTCACCGTCGAATCTTTAGACGGCACCGAACACACCATCACCGTAACCATTACTGGCGTGAATGATGCGGCTGTCATTACGGGCGTAGATACTGGTGTAGTAATTGAAGATGCTGCCAATCCAATTCTTAGTGACTCCGGAAAACTGGAAATCACTGACGTCGATGGCGCTGACGAAGCGAAGTTTGATATTAGCAGCGTAACACCTGCCGCTGACGCTCTTGGTAGTATCACCATTGATGAACTAGGCAATTGGGATTACACCGTCGCCAATGGCAAAGTACAGTATCTCGGAGAAGGTGAAACCAAATCTGAACTGTTCACCGTCAAATCTTTAGACGGTACCGAACACACCATTACCGTGACTATTACAGGCGTGAATGACGCCGCAGCCATCACAGGTATCGATACAGGTGGAGTGACAGAAGATGCTGCTAATCCAATGCTCAGTGATTCCGGAAAACTGGAGATCACTGACGTGGATGGCGCTGACGAAGCGAAGTTTGATACTACCAGTGTGACGGCCAGTGTTGGTGCATTAGGTAGCCTTACTATCAATGAATCTGGCAACTGGGACTATTCCGTCGCCAATGCCAAAGTGCAGTATCTTGGCGAAGGTGAGACCAAATCAGAACAGTTCACTGTCGAATCTTTGGACGGCACAGAACACACCATCACCGTAACCATTACTGGCGTGAATGATGCTGCTGAAATTACAGGTGTTGATACTGGAACGGTAATGGAAGATGCCGCCAACCCAACGCTCAGCGATTCCGGTAAGTTGGAAATCACTGACGTCGATGGCGCTGACGAAGCGAAGTTTGATATTAGCAGCGTAACACCTGCCGCAGACGCACTTGGTAGTATCACCATTGATGAACTAGGCAATTGGGATTACACCATCGCCAATGACAAAGTACAGTATCTCGGAGAAAGTGAGACCAAATCCGAAGTGTTCACCGTCAAATCGTTGGATGGAACAGATCACACCATCACCGTTACGATCACGGGCGTAAACGATGCCGCTGAAATTACAGGTATCGATACTGGCGCAGTGATTGAAGATGCCGCTAATCCAATGCTTAGTGATTCCGGTAAGTTGGAAATCACTGACGTCGATGGCGCTGACGAAGCGAAGTTTGATATTAGCAGCGTAACACCTGCCGCTGACGCACTTGGTAGTATCACCATTGATGAATCAGGCAACTGGGATTACTCCGTCGATAATACCAAAGTGCAGTATCTTGGCGAAGGTGAGACCAAATCAGAACAGTTCACCGTCGAATCGTTGGACGGCACCGAACACACTATCACTGTGATCATTACGGGCGTGAATGATGCCGCTGAAATTACAGGTGTTGATACTGGTGCAGTAATTGAAGATGCCGCCAACCCAATTCTCAGTGATTCCGGTAAATTGGAGATCACTGACGTGGATGGCGCTGACGAAGCGAAGTTTGATACCACTAGCGTGGTGGCCAGTGCGGGCGCATTAGGTAGCCTTATTCTCAATGAGTCTGGCAACTGGGATTACACCGTCGCTAATGACAAAGTGCAATATCTTGGTGAAGGTGAGATCAAATCTGAAGTGTTCACCGTTAAATCTTTAGACGGCACCGAACACACCATTACCGTTACCATCACGGGCGTGAATGACGCCGCTGTCATTACGGGTGTCGATACAGGTGCAGTAATTGAAGATGCCGCCAATCCAACGCTCAGTGACTCTGGCAAACTAGAGATCACCGATGCTGATGGCACTGACGAAGCCAAGTTTGATACCACTAGCGTAACGGCCAGTGTGGGTGCATTAGGCAATATCACCGTTGATGAATCTGGCAACTGGGATTACTCCGTCGATAATGCCAAAGTGCAGTATCTTGGCGAAGGTGAGACTAAATCTGAACAGTTCACCGTCGAATCGTTGGATGGTACCGAACACACCATCACCATGACTATTACTGGTGTAAATGATGCTGCCGAGATCTCTGGCGATGCATTGGGCTCTGTCGTAGAAGACACTAACTCGCCAATGCTAAGCGACAATGGTTCATTACGAGTTTCTGATATGGATGGCAGTGATGAAGCCAGCTTTAAAACCAATAGCGTGGTTGCTGCAACTGGAACCCTTGGTGCGCTCACTTTAACGGAAGCGGGTGATTGGAGTTACTCTGTTGCTAATGCGGCCGTGCAATATCTCGGGGAAGGTGAGACCAAATCCGAAGTGTTCACCGTTGAATCTTTGGACGGCACCGATCACACCATTACCGTTACGATTACCGGCGTGAATGATGCGGCTGTCATTACGGGCGTAGATACTGGTGTGGTGATTGAAGATGCCGCCAACCCAATTCTCAGCGATTCCGGTAAGTTGGAAATCACTGACGTCGATGGCGCTGACGAAGCGAAGTTTGATATTAGCAGTGTCACACCTGCCGCTGACGCTCTTGGTAGTATCACCATTGATGAACTAGGCAATTGGGATTACACCGTCGCCAATGGCAAAGTACAGTATCTCGGAGAAGGTGAGACCAAATCCGAAGTGTTCACCGTCAAATCGTTGGATGGAGCAGATCACACCATCACCGTTACGATCACGGGCGTAAACGATGCCGCTGAAATTACAGGTATCGATACAGGTGCAGTGACAGAAGATGCCGCTAATCCAATGCTCAGTGATTCCGGAAAACTGGAGATCACTGACGTCGATGGGACTGATGAAGCGAAGTTTGATACTACCAGTGTGACGGCCAGTGTTGGTGCATTAGGTAGCCTTATTATCAATGAATCTGGCAACTGGGACTATTCCGTCGCCAATGCCAAAGTGCAGTATCTTGGCGAAGGTGAGACCAAATCAGAACAGTTCACTGTCGAATCTTTGGACGGCACTGAGCATACTATTACCGTTACCATTACGGGCGTGAATGATGCCGCAGTCATTACGGGTGTCGATACAGGTGCCGTAATTGAAGATGCCGCCAACCCAACGCTCAGTGATTCGGGCAAGTTGGAGATCACTGATGTTGATGGCACTGACGAAGCGAAGTTTGATATTAGCAGTGTCGCACCTGCCACTGACGCACTTGGCAGTATCACCATTGATGAATTAGGCAACTGGGATTACTCCGTCGCCAATGACAAAGTACAGTATCTAGGAGAAGGTGAGACAAAATCAGAACAGTTCACCGTCAAATCGCTAGACGGTACCGAACACACCATCACAGTGACCATTACTGGCGTGAATGATGATGCTCAATTCTCAAATATCAGTAGCCGAGATTTAGTTGAAACCGATGCCGTTTTATCAACATCGGGAGATTTAGATGTCGTTGATGTGGACGGTGATAATACAATTCAACCTATTGTTAATCAGGCTGGCAACTATGGCATCTTCAATATCAATAGTGCTGGAGTGTGGACCTTTGTCGCGAAGGAAACCTTCGATTACCTAAATGTAGATGATGCACCTTTAGTCGATGTTTTCACCGTGAAATCAGCGGACGGAACCGAAACGAATATAACCGTAACCATAAGTGGAACCAATGATGCCCCTGTCGCGACGGCAGATGTTTCGTCACTGGGAGAAGATAGTCCGTCTGTTGTTGTGGATGTGCTTTCAAATGATACCGATGTAGATAACTCAAATCTCACCATTACTTCTGCAACCATTACTTTACTTGATGGCAGTGGTTCCGATCTAAAAGGTCGAGTTGAAATTATCGATAATAAGCTGACATTTTTCACCGATGGTCAGTTTGATTACCTCAACGATAACCAAACCGCTGACGTTCAAATTCAATATGTGATCAGTGATGGTAAAGGTGGAACGGATACTGAAACGTTAACGATTACAGTCAATGGTTCTAACGATGCGGCTGTGATCGACGGTGATTTGGTTAAAGTTTTACAAGAAACCGACGCTGCACTTTCGACTAGTGGCGATTTGACCAACCTTGATGTTGATAATGCCAATGAATTTAAGGCCCAAACCAATGCAGGGCAATACGGAACATTCAGCATCGATACGTCTGGCCACTGGACTTTTGATGCTCACAGCGCTTATGACAACCTGAATACCACAAGCGCACCTCTTGTTAGTGAATTCACAGTGACTGCCGTGGATGGAACGACTCAAATTGTTAAGGTCACGATTGAAGGCACCAATGACGGTCCCGTGGCTTATGATTCAACAGAAAGCACAACAGAGAATCTAATATTATCATCTCAAGTAACTGATGCTTTTGATGTTGATGGCACGATCGCCAATTATCAATTGGTGTCTAGTGTTGGCAAAGGGCATTTAGACTTTAATGCGAATGGTAGTTTTGATTTTGATCCGCAGAATGCTTTTGATCACCTCAAAGTTGGTGTTCAAGAGACGGTCACCTTCACTTATACCGCCACCGACAATAGTGGTACCGCGAGTGAGATCCAAACCGTAACGATAACAGTTACAGGCCAGAATGATGCACCACATGCCGTTGTGGGTTCCCTTGCTGAAACCGAGCAAGAAGATAACATCTACTCGGCAACTGGCACTCTAATAGCACAAGATGTTGATGATGGCGCAACTCATACGTGGCGCATGGTCGGTCTCACCGATAGTGAATTTGGAGAAATCTCGATTACAACCGCTGGTGTGTGGACCTATACCTTAGATAACGTTGCCGCACAAAAATTAGCCGAAGGTGAAACGCGTACTGAAACCTTTGCGGTTGAGGTGGATGACGGTCTAGGCGGAACTCGCCAGGAAAATATTGTAATCAGCATCAAAGGAACTAATGATCTGCCCGAAATCTCAGGGCCTGATACCGGCTCTGTGACCGAGGATATCGCAAGCGACAATCAAGCTTCAGGTCAGTTGTTGGTTTCAGATGATGATGTGCTTGATGGACATACTTGGAACCTTGAAGGTAGCCCTGCCACTAATGCTTCCCCTGCTAGCTATCAAGGTTTATATGGAACCATCACGCTCACGGCTTCCGGGCTTTGGGAATATACATTAGATGACACCAAAGTTGATTTCCTCGCGGCGAACGAGACTCGCAAAGAAACATTTGATGTGTTGGTTGATGACGGCCATTCCGGACAAGATTCTACTCAGATTGTAATTACAATTAACGGCACCAATGATGCCCCCAATATTTCGGGGGATACCAGTTTACTAATCAAAGAAGACCAAAATTCAGGTTCGATTTCTGGTGATTTAAATACAGGCGATGCGGATCTTACCGATGATCATGTCTGGGGTTTAGCTGCAAACGAGGATGGTGCTGGTCGATATGGTACGTTTAGTATCGATCCTGATAGTGGTTCTTGGACTTATGTTATTGATAATGATAAAGCTCAAGAGCTACAGAAAAACAGAGTCTATAAAGAAAAATTCACCGTTCAAGTCGATGATGATAATGGTGGTATTGATACACAAGTTATCACCGTTAAAGTGAAAGGCACCAACGATGCGCCAGTGATTGATGGGGCGCATAACGATACAGGTCTAGTGATTGAGGATCGTGTTTTTACGGCTCAAGGCGATCTTGATGTCAGTGATGTCGATGTTTACCCCACTTCTGATAATCACCAGTGGAGAGTGGTTGGCGGTACTCAAGGTCTGTATGGCTCGATTTCCATTGATAATAATGGAACATGGACGTACACCTTAGACCCTGCAAAATCGAACTTCATGGAAGAGGGAGTCACTTATCAAGAGCAAGCCTTTAGAATTAGAGTGACTGATGGTAGAGGCGGGCGAGATTTCCACGAAGTTAATGTCGAAGTTATTGGGCATAACGATAAACCTGACATTAATGGTGTCTCGAATGGGTTATTAACCGAAGATGTGACCACTCAAGCGACAGGCCAACTCCTCTCAGGCGATCCTGATGAAAATGAAACCCACGTGTGGTCGATTGTGGGTGGTCAGGAAGGCACCTATGGTTCGATCACTATCGACCAAAATGGACAGTGGACTTATGATCTCGAAAGTACTCTGCTGCAAGGCACAAACACTCAAGCTTTAGCGGAAGGCGAAAGGGTACAAGAAACGTTCACGATTCAAGTGATTGATAAACACAATCAAGTCGACACACAGGAAGTGACTCTAGACATTGTGGGTACGAATGATCAACCCGTCATTTCAGGAACCTTCGCCAATGCAGTGACAGAAGATGACTTCCCTGCGAATGATATTAATGCCGATATCACAACATCGGGCACATTGAATCATGGGGACGTTGACACCACCGATGATCACTCTTGGTCACTTAAAACGGGCAAAGGTCATTATGGTTCGATTTCGATTGACGATGATGGTAAATGGACTTATGTACTGGATAATACTAACTCTTCGGTTCAAGAGCTTTTGTCGACCGAGTCGTTGACCGAAACGTTTTATGTCACGGTCAAAGATGACAGCGGCACCTCAAACAGTACCTCGAATCAAGAAACCATCACCGTTACGATTCATGGTTCGAACGATAAACCAACGCTAACGGGCACGACTTCTGGCAGTGTGATTGAAGATTCAGGTAGTAAAGAAGTGGCTTCAGGTCAGTTGGTAGTAAGCGACATTGATGTTAACGATACACATACGTGGAAAGTGGTATCGGAAGATGTTAATGGCGTTGCTAATGGCACATACGGAACGTTAGAAGTCGATTCAAGTGGTCTGTGGACCTATCATTTAGATAGCGACCGATACGCGACGCGAGAGATCCCGCCTGGAATTAATGAAACCGATAGCTTCCAAGTTGAAGTAACCGATCTTGATGGCGCAAAGACCTTAATCACCGTTAACATAGATGTCGCAGGAACAAATACAACCCCTGATATTAATCTGGATGCGAGCTATAGCATTGTTGAAGATTCCGTACCTAATCTGATTTCAGGGACGTTCGATTCTGGTGATCCTGACAGAGACGATGTGCTCGATTGGAAAATTATTGGTTCAACGGGGCAGTATGGCACCCTGACGCTCAACTTTAATGGCACTTGGTCATACAGCTTAGATAACGGCAATAATGCAGTGAACCGATTGGACCAAGGTGATGTGGGTGAGCTGCATGATTCGATTCAAATCCGCGTGACCGATAAGTTTGGTGAAACTTCCGTTAAGACAGTCGTGATCGATATTGACGGGGCTAACGATGCACCAAATATTAAAGGTGCGCTTAGTAAAACCATTAGTGAAGATGCCTCAACGATTAGCGGTCAACTCCAAGATGGCGACCCTGATGCTGATGATCATAGCCATATATGGTCACCTTCAAGCTTGGTTGGCGATCACGGTAACTTCATCATGTCTTCTACTGGTGAGTGGACGTATCTTTTAAATAAAGACACAGATGCGGTGCAAAATCTGAATCCTAATCAGCACCTTACTGAGACGTTTAACGTAACGGTTAAAGATGAACACGGTGCGACTTCGACAAAAACCGTCACGGTGACCATCCAAGGCAGCAATGACTTACCTACGATTTCTGGCAATGTCAGCGATACCTTCACCGAAAATCAAACTCCGGATCACCTGTCCGGCAAACTTGATTTAGACGATATTGATAATTTAGATACTCCCCAATTTACACCTGTGCCAGAGAGTGCGCCTTATCAAGGGAATTACGGTACTTTCAGTATTGACGCTGATGGTCATTGGAAATTTACTCCAAATGCCGCATTGATCGAATCGCTCGCGGAAGGTGAAAGTAAAACCGAAACCTTTAATGTCGTCGCGACGGATGACTTCGGTGGTGTCGTCACACAAGACATAGAGATCACAATAAAGGGAACCAATGACATTCCGTTGATTAGCGGAGCCTCTTTTGGTTCTGTGGTTGAAGACAGTGCCGATCTTGCGGATAACTCGTTGCTACAAGCTTCGGGGCAGTTGGTCTCTACAGACGTGGATAATAACAGTTCATTAGTCAGTTGGGCGATTGAGGATGCGAGTGCAGATGGCGGTGCAACTTTTGGTGTAGGTAAATTTGGTACGTTAACACTGGGTAATAATGGTGAATGGCTGTATGTGTTGGATAACAACGATCCTGATACACAAGCATTGAACCCAGGAGAAGTGGCAACAGAAACATTTTACGTATCTGGAACCGATAATGATGGCGGGAAATCAGCGAATCACACCATCACTATTGAGGTTCACGGTTGGGACAATGATAGTGGTTCCGGCTCTGGCGGTACACCGATTGAGATCTTAAAAGCAGAAGTGACCGAAGATGGGACACTAGTACAAACCGCATTGACTGATCCTGGTGGTTTGCCATTGAACATTGCAGGAACAGCGGAACCGGTCGATGGCGGTTCATTCGGCTCCTTAGTTAAAAATACCACAACTGGCGAATGGGAATACCAACTGGCTAACAACTCGGATTTAGTTCAAGGACTTAAGACGGGACAAGTGATCAATGAAACCTGGCGCATTAATACGGGAAGTGGTTTTTACACTGTAAATATTGCGATTAATGGTACTGATGACAAACCTGAAATCACTTTTGCGACAGATACTCCAGCTACACAAGATGATCTCGTTGTTGTCGGTGAAACCATAGAAGATATAACGACCAACATCAGTGGTGTGCTGGGTATTGATGATCCTGACTTTGGTGATTCACATACTTGGAGCATTGAAACAAATGTTGTAGGCACCTATGGTTCGTTAACTTTGAACAGCGTGACGGGCGAGTGGGAATATCAGTTAGATAATGATTCAGTGGTCAATGGATTGGATGCGGGGGAAATTCAGTACGATAGCTTCACCATAAAAGTCGTCGACTCTGATGGATTGATTGATACGAGAGAGATCCAAATTAAAGTGGTTGGTTCCGCTGAGGATATCTCTTTAGGTGATGTCGAGATTTTGCGGCTGAATGCTCAAGAGGATATTGATGATCAAGATGGAGCAGCCGATGGGACTATCACACAAGAGGGAGCATTACAGCTTCCCGCAGATTCAGGCCTAGGGGCGAATCCAACATGGACTCTGGTGGATGGTGCAGGTAAATACGGTGATTTGACTGTTGATGCGAATGGTCACTGGGTCTTCACTCTTGATAATAATAGTGCTGCGGTTCAAGGGCTACAAGATGGTGATTCTGTACAAGATGTTTTCGCAGTTTACGTGGTGGATGAAAATGGAAAAACCGTAGTTGATGAGCATGGAGATCCTGAATTATTAGAGATTGTGGTTGATGTTACAGGGACTAATGATATTCCGAGCATTGGCGGTAAAATTACAGGCTCAGTTGATGCCGACAACAGTGGCACAATTTCAGGTCAGTTAACCACGGGAGATGTGGACAATACCGATACACATACATGGATTGATAACAGTATTGCAGGCACTTATGGTGTGTTCTCGTTGGGGGCAAATGGTAAGTGGACCTATGATGTTGATGAAACTAACCCTACGGTTATTGCTCTTAACGGTAGAACGCCAGCAGACACATTAACAGAAACCTTCAACGTTCAGTTGACGGATAGTGCTTCTAATTTGGGTGACCCATCGACATTTGATACGCAAGACATCATTGTCACGATCCACGGAACCAATGAAGCGCCAACCATCGCGGGGGTTGATAGTGCCGTTCTCAGTGAAGATAACGTTGTCAGTGTCACTCGTAACTTAACCGCGGATGATGTTGACTCCGGTGATACGGTTAAATTTGTACCAAAAACCATTGCTGATGGCACATCGCTAAAAGGGACTTATGGCGAGTTCACCATTGATGAAGATGGAGAGTGGAGCTATAGCATTTATAACTCAGCCGCTCATGTTCAAGCATTAGCCGAAGGTGAGTCGGCAAGTGAAACCTTTATAGTGACAGCAAAAGATGATTCGGGTGCATCGGTCACACGTACTGTGACAGTCCACATAGAGGGAAGTAATGATCTGCCTACTCTTTCTGGTGACGATTCAGGGGCGGTTTCTGCGGTTGATGGCAGTACTGCAACGGGCAAGTTAGCGGCAAGTGATGTCGATGTGGGTGATAGCACCACCTACCATGTAAAAACCGATGGCACACTCGGGGCTATCAGTATTGATGCGAATGGTCATTGGACCTATGAAATTGACGAAACGAACCCTGCGGTTATTCGCTTGGCTCAAGGAGAGTCAACGACAGATACAGTGCAGATCATCGCTAAAGATAACCACAGGGGTGAATCCGTTCCAATGGATATCGTTGTGACGATCAACGGTACTAATGACGCGCCAGATATCGTCGCGATTGCCACACAGCAAATGAGTGAAGATACCTTAACCTCGCTGTCTGGAGTCTTCGATAGTGGCGATCCAGATTTAACCGACACTCACAATTGGCAAGTGGTTAGCGGAGATTCTCGCGGCACGTTAGTAGTGAATTCAACAACAGGGGCGTGGGATTTCGATTTCAATAATACACTTGATGAGTTCCAAGAGCTCGCTGTTGGCGAATCAATCACCCTTCAATATATGGTAAAAGTCACCGATGAACATGGTTTATCTGACACTCAACTTGTCGAGTTTGAGGTCAACGGAACCAATGATTTACCTTCAGTGGAACTTGCAAATAGCGAGGTGAGTGGACGAGTTGAAGAAGAAGGCGTATCTGTAGATAGTGGCTCTTTAGTAATCTTAGATAAAGACACTTCTGATGTGCATGCGTTTAAATTTGACGATGACTCACAAGACAAAGAGGGCAGTTACGGCGACCTGCATATTGATCGTGTGACGGGTGATTGGACTTATACTATAGATCCAGCGAAAGCCAACTTGTTAGTCGATGAAACGGTTCAGGATACGTTTACCATCCATGTTGATGATGGAAACGGTGGAATGACTTCACAGGTGGTGACTGTGGATGTCGTAGGAACCAATGATAAGCCAACTATCGCAGATACAAGCGTGACTTTAGGCAGTGTTACTGAAGAGGTTCAGACGCTGGCTACAGGCTCTATCCTTGGTCAAGATCCTGAAAATCAAGATGTCAGTTACGCATTCACATCTGGGCAATCCAGTTATGGTTTTTTTGCTATCAACAGCAGTACAGGTGTTTGGACTTACACACTCGATGCGGTGCTCTCTCAAGCGCTGTCTACTACCCCTATTACCGAAACGTTCACAGTCCATGTGATCGATGAAGGCGGGGCAAGTACACCACAGATAGTTAGCGTCACATTGGTTGGTGATAACGATAAACCTGTGATCGCAGGTTCAAGCACAGGAGATGTGCTTGAAGATTATATCGATCAAATATCAGGGCAGGTGACGGCAACGGACATTGATTCACCGTCTACGGATTTGAGTTGGTCTTTAACCTCCAGTGCGATTGGTACCTATGGCTCTCTCTCTTTCAATACCGCGACAGGTGATTGGATATATGACATCACGGCGGGAAGCACCTCAAATATTGCTGCTGGAGACACGGCTCAAGATACTTTCACTGTCGAGATATCAGATGGTGTGAATAGTGTTGAACAGGTGATAACGATTAATGTGTTGGGTAATCATATTCAGCAAGGTGTTGTCGGTGACGATATTTTAACGGGGTCTACAAATAATGAGTTGCTTTGGGGCGGGCCGCAAGATGGGAGTGATGCTGGCCAAGCGGATACCTTTAAATGGTTAAGTAGCTCTATGGGCAGTGTGGCTTTACCTGGCAATGATATCGTCAAAGACTTCGACATCAATATTGATACGATTGATTTGCATGACGTTGTGAATATTGATGATGTTTGGAGTTCCGCTGAGCTTGCGGAGAGAATTGAGATAACAGAGGTGGATAACGAAGCTCTGATTACGATTAACAATGAACTCGGTGAGCCATTACAGACGATTACTTTGCAGGGCGTTGATCTAGACTCGTTATATGGTGAAGACGCGAGTTTGCTATCGGGCGCCGAGAGAGTGAGTAAATTGGTTGAATCTAACCAGTTGAACTTATCCGATACGAAAGGGCATGAAGGTGACGATGAGCTTCATGGCACTATCGCTGATGATATTCTGTCTGGTGGTGCAGGGCATGATAGCTTTGTCTTTGATGAGCAGCATTCAGGAACCATTGCTATGCCATCTGTTGACACCGTGAGTGATTTCTCTATTGACCATGACGTTGTCGACATCTCTGATTTATTGCCGCCATCACCATCGGTTGATGACCTACTTTCACGCATTGAAATTACGGTCAATGACGATATTTCCTTGCTCGATGATGAGGTGAGTACCGTCATTTCAGTATTAGATAATCAGGGTGGGCAGACTGATATTGTGTTGGATGGAGTCGGTTGGGAGCAATTGAACCCTAATAACGTTCCGGATATCGCAGATATTTCCTCCGCCGATTTACTGAGTATTATGCAAGATGACCTGCATATTCTGAAAGTGGATGGGTAAGTTATAAGATGTAGCTGAATCACTCAGCAAGGCGTATGGATTATGCTGAGTGATGACGCTTTCGTGGTGAGAACATAAGTAGCGAGAACATGGTCGTGGGGTATTATTTCTGCGGAGATCTATTGTAAGCCCTCTTTTTGATATAAACCTTAGTAAGCCTTGATTCCAAATTTGCGCAATGCTGGTGGAAGTACCGTATCTAGATTTGGGATATCGTCAGCAGAGAGCTCAATCAAATTAAAGCTGTGTTTTTGGTATATCGCCAGAGTGGCTGCTTTTTTCTGTTCGCGAGCATCACTACTGCCTGTACTTGTTTCTGAGCCCCAGTACTGCAAATAGACTTTTCCAGCAGGAATATAAAAATCACTGATGACATCTTCATTGATTGGAAGTTGTCTCTCATAGGCATGGACAACACCAGCCATATACAGCCAGTTATCAATAATTAGCTCGTCGGTAGAGCGAACATAGTGCCCATCAAGAGTACGGTGTTTGGCTTCAAACTTCTGTCTAAAACTGGATATTGATTTATCCGTCGTGTGAGTTTCGGCATCTTGTCCAAGGAACTCAATAACAGACTGCTTTAGTCGCTTGTTACGTAAAATGGAATCGTGCCATAAAGCAAATAGGCTTTCAGATGCTTTATCTTCTCTTTGCTCCCCACCCACTCGAAATCCGGAACTTGTGATTTCCCAACCTTGATCTGTTTTTTTAATCCAGCCTAATTCACTTAAAAGTTGGTTAATTTTTTTTGCATTGAGTTTAAATCGCTCGCCAAGTTGGGTGGCACTTTGAAGTTGACCAGTAGTGGCGCCCATATCAATGAGGAGGTTGCTAGGCCAGATGATAAAAGGCCCAAATTTGGGGTGATCAAGAAACTCTCCGCCGAACTTTTCGCCTTGTTCAGTAAGGATCCACTTATCTTCTACCCGTACAATATAGCCTGCTTTTTTTAAGTCAGAAAATAGTTGCTTGGGTTCGATATCTCGCAGTCTAGCAAGCGCAGAAGTTGAGATTTTTTCAGACATATAGAGGCTCCAAGGTTAAGACGTCTTTATCATATCAGCATTCCGCAATCATGAGTATTTTGGACATAGAGACCAAAGCTTATTGGAACCTACGCTATTCATAATCAAAACGACTCAAAATCAAAGCTAAAGTTTTTAAACCCTAAACCCTAAACCCTAAAATTTAGAATCTAGGACCAACAGCCGATAAGCTAAGCTTTTTGAGCGGAAGAGATCGCTAAGTCATGGGCGAAAACAGGAGGCAATTTATGTGTTTTTGCATAGTACATGGCGATATCTGCATCGTGTAAAATATCGCTAATCGCGACGCCATTAGAGGCATGATAGTGGCTAATGCCCACACTAGCAGAGAGGGAGAGTAGGTGTCCTTTATGGTGGATCACGCCCTCAATAGATTTTACTAATGAGTTTGCGATCTCTTGAAGGCGTTCTTCTGAGTGAAGCTTGGTGAGACAAACGATGAACTCATCACCACCTAATCGGTAGACGGAACCTAATGACGCAACATCGGCCGCTAAACGCAAGGCGATCGTTTTTAGAAGAGCATCTCCCGCGAGGTGACCATAAGTATCGTTGATGGCTTTAAAACCATTTAAATCAAGCATCATAAGTGTAAAGCTATCGTGGAACCCATCTTCTACTTGCTCAACAAATGCGTTAAAGCTAACTCGATTTGGAACCCCAGTAAGAGCATCTGTCTTTAGTTGTAATTCTGCCAGTTGCTTTGCTTCGATAAGCTCACTAATGTCTAGAGCTGAGCACTCAATTTCATCTTGAATTCGTTCAGAGTGGTTTACCTGAAAGTACTTCGTAGAGTTGGCAATAGTCAGTGAATACTCGAATCCATTATTGTTTTCACGCAGCATAAGTAAGCGGATGAATTGAGCCAGCAGCATGCCATCATCTGCATTATTGATGGCTTTAATACTCCCAAATATCTGCATGAATTTACGATTCGCCCTGACTATTTTCCCCGTCTTAACGTTGATAACAAATAGACACACTTGAGTTAAATTGTAGGTTCTTGAGTAGCGTTCCTCACTCCGTCTTAGCTGTTTCATAGAGCCCAATAGACGAATACGCATGGTTTCTAAAGATGAAAAAAGAGCATCAATCTCGACAAAGCGGTTGTGCTTCGGAGGCGGGGTTTCAAATTCGCCATTGGCAACCAATAAGGTGAAATTTTGCACATCGCTGAATGGTTTTTTCAATGTAGCGAGTATTTGACGGCTAAAAAGGTAAGAGATCGAGGCAACCAGTAAAATGAATAGCACTACTTTAGGTAGCATGGAGTAATAAATAGCGTTACTAAATGCGTCGTTATCTTTGTAGATCACTAAGCTCCCTAAGCTATTGCCTTTCACGCCATATACAGGGTAAGAGAACTCAATTAGATCAGTTGCTTGAGTGGTATCATTGACGACTTCTGCTAGTGTCATCGCATAAATTTCAGACTCTAATCTTACGGATGTGATGTAATCGAGGCGCGAAAGGTCGTTAACCACTAACTCTGCTAGAGGGAGATCGAAGCGGCTTAGTGATTTCTGAGCATTAATGAGCTGTTGAGAAAGGACTTTTTCGTATAAGTTTCTCTGCTCATTTTGTTCAGAAATTAATGCTTTTGTTACCCCAAACCCTCCGATAACCAGCATCGGAACTAAGGTTAGTATGGTATATAAAATAATAATGTAGGAAGAGAGTTTCTTCATTTTTATATCTGACATAGGGTTGAAATTTCACGCGTAACTGAATTGTTTTTGCCTTTCAGTTTTACGAGAACATCATTGATCTGCTCTTTTTCATCATCGGATAAATTGGAATTATTCTGGTTGATGATAATGTTAATAATGCCTTGTTTTATCCCAAAACGTTTCTCATTACTGTTCCATATATCATTTTTTAGTAACATTAGAGCCGCAAAAATAGCACGGTCAGCTCGCTTCTCTAATGAGGCTACAACCGTGTTTGGATACTTACTACTGTAGTCATAGTCGATTCCGAAACTGAATCCACCTTCTGTATTTTTCATGGTCTCCATGACGGCTTGGCTAGCAAAGCCTGCGACAGGAAATATAACGTCAACATCATTGCTGGTCATCGTTTCTGCCAGTCGTTTCGCCGTTGCAGAGTCATCCCACGAAAACGCACCTGTATTAATGTAATCAGTAGAAAGCGTGGCTGTTGGGTTGGCTTTTTTTAGCCCTAATTCATACCCACAGCGGAAGTTTTCAATGACAGGAATATCTAACCCGCCGATAAACCCAACTTTGTTTGTTGTCGTTTTTAGCCCTGCAGCGTACCCAATCACATAGGCACCTTCTGCATGGTTAAAGGTAAGGCCCAATATGTTAGGGACATCGAACGCGACATCTAGAGAGATGAATCGAGTCGATGGGTAGTTGTTGGCCACCTGATCAAAGTGTTCGAGTGAATTAGCATCTTGAACAATGATAGGGCTGTAGCCTTGCTCTGCGTTTTTTCTTAACTCACTGAGGTAGGCTTCGTTATCACGTTCAAGCCGTTTACGAGTCACGGGAATTAAAGAGACCTCCTCAAAGCGAGTGATGCCCCGATCAATCATGTGTAGATAAGTTCCTTCATCTAACTTTCCCTGAAATAAGACTAAGGGTTTTAACTCGTCATGAGCAGCAAGAGCGTGGGAGGTGAGTAGTGCTGCGATAAGCCCTAATATTTTTTTAGCCACTGAATTGTCTCAATTATTATTTTATTATGTATGACGCATAGGTGTTAAGTTTTATATATATTATGTTGGCCAGCACTTTGCTTTGGATTGACCATAATTTGAACACCTAAATGACGCAATTGCTGATTATAACGGTATTAAAATAAACAAAATGCCAACTGGATTATAGTTTTAGATATTTGTTAAAAGCAATTGAGTGCGTATTGGAAAGTATACGACTTGTTCTTGTCAATATTACAAATGTAACGAAATGCAACCATTTGATTTGTGAGGTAATATACGGTTAAGCGAGGGTTTTCTATTATTAAGTTAATTAAAGCTGGTAAGCGATACTTAAACTCTAAATGGCATATTAAGAAGGGGAAAACGCAAGCACTCATGTTCAGGCTAGAGCACCTGCGTTTTAATTGTTGTTATTCAGTTGCTGCTGTTTAGCCGATGACGATCTGTCCTAGAACATAGCCTAAGCAGCAGGCACCAATGACGCCGATTAAACCGACAGACATGAAGGAGTGGTTGAAGTACCACTTGCCAATTTTAGTGGTTCCTGAGCTATCAAAGTTCACGGTTGCAATGTCTGATGGGTAGTTCGGAATAAAGAAGTAACCATATACTGCAGGCATCAAGCCGATCAGTAAAGCTGGGTCAAGTCCTAACCCTAAGCCGACAGGAAGCATCATCCGAGCCGTCGCTGCTTGTGAGTTAACCACAACAGATACAATGAATAGCGCTAAAGCGAAGGTCCAAGGGTAGTTCGTTACCATTTCAACAATACCGGATCTAAATTGTGGCATTGCATATTTGAAGTAGGTGTCGGACATCCATGCGATACCGAAGATAGCGATAGCCGCAACCATTCCTGATTTGAACACCACGCCGTTAGGTACGTCTCTAGGATCGGTTTTTGTGGCGAGAAGAATTACACCACCAAACGCGAGCATCATCATTTGAATGATAACCGACATTTTAATGGGCTTATCACCGTCAACGATGGTGCGGATCTCTGGAACCATGGCAATGAAGACAATGGCAGCAATCGCCGCTAAGAAGATTAATACTGAATTACGAGCAGTGGTTGGTAGCTCTTCATCTAAAGATGTCGCGGTAGTATTGAGGATTTTTTCGCGCCAAATAGGATCTTCCAAACGTGCTTGATACTCTTCATCGTCCTCTAACTCTTTACCACGTTTTAGGCTGTAAAGAGACATTAATAGCGTACCAAATAACGTTGCTGGAACGGTAACCAACAAGATAGAAAGTAGCGTGATATCGGCTTGGATATCTGTCAATTGCGCGAGGTAATAGACAACAGCAGCAGAGATTGGCGAAGCAGTAATGGCAATTTGAGATGCAACAGAAGAGGCCGCCATTGGTCGCTCTGGTCGAATGCCATTTTTCAACGCAACATCACCAATAATGGGCATGATTGAGTAAACCGCATGACCAGTACCCAGAAGGAAAGTCATTGAATAGGTAACAAATGGGGCAATTAACGTCACGCGTTTCGGATTTTTTCTTAGTAATTTTTCAGCGACTTGAAGCATGTACTTCAATCCACCTGCGGCTTCAAGAATTGAAGCACAAGTGACAACCGCTAAAATGATAAGCATCACAGTCACTGGCGGAGACGTTGGTGGCATTTTGAAAACAAAAACCTCAACGACAAGCCCGATTCCTGACACGACTCCAAGTCCGATACCGCCGTAGCGAGAACCGATATAGAGCATTAAGAGCAAAAATAGAAACTCTAAATACAGCATAGATATATCCCTTTAATTAGTATTGTTGGATATATTTTCCGCTCAAATGGGTTTAATTTATGAAATGCAGCTCACACAATAATAACGAGTAAAAATGGAATATTAATACTTAAGGGTTAGTCACGCTATAGCTGATAAAAGTAAATAAATAACGGAAATTCTGTAGGTAAAACGTTATGTTAATTGTCCTCCTGAGTTAATTTATTATTCTTTTTATTAATATGCATATTGAGGATATAAGAAGACCCCGCAACAACGCTGTTATTGCGGGGCCCAATGATTGTGAAATCCTCTTCGGTGATGACGTTGGGCTAAATCAATGTCATCACCGTTTTAAACAAAGAGTCTATTAATGGAAGAAATCAACTTGCTGTTTTAGTGAGCTCGCCTCATGCTGAAGCTGCTGAGCGCTAGCGGATGTTTTTTCACTGACACTACGACTTTGAGTGTTAAGGTCATTAATCTCGGTCGCACTGGTTGCCACTTCTTGTGATACTTGCGCTTGCTGTTCAGATGTTGCGGCAATGGTATCCGCTTGAGACGCGATTGAGCGGACTTGTTCTGCGATTGACTCTAGCGCGCCGCCTGCTTGTTGTGCTTTGTTCAATACATGGTTTGCATTGTCTTGACTCTGTGTCATTAACTTCACTGCATTGCTTGTCGAGCTTTTTAGCTGATCAATAATCGTCACCACATCTTTAACCGATGTTTGTGTGCGATGTGCAAGTGTGCGAACTTCATCAGCAACAACCGCAAACCCACGGCCTTGTTCACCCGCACGAGCCGCTTCGATAGCCGCATTAAGAGCGAGTAAATTGGTTTGTTCTGCTATTTCATCAATCATTCTTGTGACCGATTGAATGCTTTCACTATCTTTATTAACCGTTTCAATCGCTTCAGCAGACTGGTCTAGCTGGTCATTCAACTGCGCGACATCAATGCAGACGCTTTCCACAACTTCAAGCCCTGCTTGGCTATCTGTGTCTGCTTGGCGTACATTCTCTGCAATCGCTTCAACCTGTTCAGCAACGGATTGTGCAGACGTTGCCATCTCTTCGATTGCTGCGACGACTTGTTCAACCTGCTGCTGTTGCGCATCTGCTTGAGTTAAGCTTTGATTAGCATTACCAGCAACATCATTAGATTGAGCGCTTACGCTATCACTGGTGGTTCGGATTTGAGCAACCAATTCATCGAGCTGGCTCGCCATGGATGAAACCCCATTGTTGAGGTTTACGATCTCATTCGATGAATTCTCACTGCCCATTGGGATTTTGATGCTGACTTCGCCTTTACCAAGCTTGGTCATATAACCACTAAGCAAAGTCAATGGACTTAGTGTTCGATTCAAAAAGATGGTCAATACAACAAATGTTGCAGCGCCAACGAGTACAGAAATGAGCGCGATTAATTTTAGTAATTCATCGCTGCCTTTTGTTACTTCTTTAATAAATGTGCCACCTAACAGTTTCCAGTTCCAGCCAGGAACTTCGGTGAACACTAAGTATTTTTCACCGACCGTTCCATTGTACTCATATGGATATGTAATGGTTCCTGAAGCTTGTTCGAAGATTTGTAAGTAAGGTTTGTTACCTGCGTAATCTGTTGTCTCAGTGATCGGCGGATCGTTTTCATCGTTTTTAGGGTGGAGTAGGTAGCGGCCTTGACGTCCTTGAGCATTATCGACAAGAATGGTGTAGCCCGTATCTCCCCAATGTACTGAGTTTAGAGATTTAAACAGCTCTTGCGTTGCTTCTTCTACAGGTAAACCAATGAATGAGATCCCCATAGATCGACCGTCAGAGGTCAAAATTGGTGAGTAATAAGTGATGTAATTTGTGCCAAACAGTTTTACTTGTGAAAAGTAAGGTTGGCCACTTTTCAGTTTTTGATAACCAGGGTGGTTGGTTCCAAGGGTTGTTCCTACGACTCGGTTACCTGCTGGGTTCTTTAAAGATGTAGATACGCGAACCCAATCATTTCCGGATGGTACAAAGAGTGTTGCGACTGCGCCAGTATCACGGGTGAAGCTGTCAACAAGCTTAGTATCGTTGATCAAGCTTTCGCCATATTGAGTGATGTTAAAAATTTCTTTCCCTTGAAAATCAACGGTGTAATCTTCTAAGTAGACACCTGCTAGATAGCCATTTCGAAAAGTGGACTCTAAAGTTTTTGCGCTATGCAGGTAGGCATCGAATTGACCTGAAATTGTTTTAGCCATCGCTTCCACTTTAGACTGATGTTCAGTCAATGTGGTTTCGAGTAGCGTTTTTGATGCAGTTCGATATGCTAATGTTGCGATTGAAGTGAACGCAATGAGTAAGCACAGGCTAATGACCAGTTTGAGTTGAAACCCAACACTTCGGTTTTTATAGCTATTTATCATTTGTGGCCCTTGTTTAGGTGACATACATATCAATATTAGATGAATGATTTCATGGTTCAGTTTTACCGCATACGACAAAATTATCAATAGTGGATTTTGATATACATTAAGCTTTTATTTCTATTGTGAATATGACCTAAGATGGGAGCCAAAACTTTCATCACTTCTATTCTCGTTTAAAAACAAGATAATGTGGCTGTATAGGCATATGGGGTGAGTGTATTTTTAGTGCAATTTAGCTTGAGGTGTAGAATCTATGATGCCAATGGCAGATTCGAGATCCCTCAGAATATAGTGGATATGCGGTTCTATATCCGGCCTTGGGCCTAAAAGGTCAGGTATCATCGCGGTAATGCATCCAGCCTTTAGGCCTGCGAGCACCCCATTGTTAGAATCTTCAAGCACTAAGCAATTTTCTGGCGCAATGCCAAGTTGTTGTATGGCTTTTAAATAACCGTCGGGGCTTAGTTTTCCTTGAGCAACACTGTCTGCGGTGATGATGGTATCAAATTGACCTAAATAGAGGCTTCCTTCAAAATTACGTTCAACGTCAGAACGGGGTGATGACGTGACTAAGGCGCATTTCAAATTTTTGCTTTTTAATGTGGAAAATAGGGCATGGAACCCAAGTTTGTATTTGATCCCTCCACTGTCTCGCATCGAATTAAAATAGGCATTACGAGTATTTCGGTGCATATCTAAATCTATTTTTTCTGAGACATGCAGAGTCAGTAGTCGCTCACAATCTTTATCTTGAACGCCAATAAATGCGTAATACAGTTCGTCACTTAACTCGAAACCTTGAAGGTGGGTTGCGTATTGCCAACTCTCTTTATAGATCCATTCTGTATCAAAAATCAGTCCATCCATATCAAAAAGTAGTGCTTTGATCATGGTTTATCTCCAATCAATAATGTATTTCGTGTCATGCGCAGTGAGTTAAGAACTGATATTTATATCATGAATTGATGCCATCCCTTTAAGCAATAATGGAACGATTCAATGGGGCGTTAGTTTGGCGCTAAATCACAAATTGAACAATAACAATGTGAATAGTGTGGAATTGATGAGCGATTCATTACGGGATAGAGCTTAAGATTGTTAGAATCGGCGACTTCTAATGGTTAGCGACTTTTGGTAGTTATGAAAGAAAGAGTCATTGTTTCAGTATCCTCAGTGCGAGGGACAAAACATTACCATTTAAATAAGTGGTATCGCCATTGCCTGAAATGTGTCGGGTATTCGTTCATTGCGTGTGTGATTTCGGCTGGTGGTGCGATTTACTACTTGTCGAACGAAGTTGATTTTGCAAAATCTAAGCAACAAGAGCTCGTCAGTCAATCAATGACGCTGACTGAAGAAGTGACCTCTTTAAAAGATCTTAAACTGGATTTAGAGAGTGATCTGTTAGAGCGTGAAGAGCGAATGCATATTGTCTCTGACCGCTTAGGGGACTTAGAAAAAGTTCTTGGAATGAAAGAGAGTAGCGGTGAATTAGAATCACGCTTAGATACCGCAGCCATTACCTCTTCTGTCAGAATGGTGATGCTCACCCAGATTCCAAGTGGTGCTCCTGTACATAATGCGCGAATTTCTTCAGGTTATGGTAAACGCAAGCACCCTATCACAGGCAAAATAAAGACTCATCGCGGACAAGATTTTGCAGTAAATACAGGCACTCCTATTTATGCACCAGCAGACGGTGTCGTAGAAGTGACTAGGCCTAGTAATAAAGGCTCCGGTAATTTTTTACGTTTGCAACACTCTTACGGCTTTTCGAGCTCATACTCTCACTTGAAAAAGTTTGCAGTGAAAAGGGGTAATTTTGTACAGAAAGGCGACCTGATTGGTTACTCAGGAAATAGTGGCCTGTCTTCTGGTCCACATCTGCATTATGAAATTCGTTTTGTTGGCCGAGCGTTAGATCCTCGACCGTTTGTCGATTGGGGAGTAAATGAATTTGAATCAATATTTAGTAAAGAACGAGGTATCCGATGGGAATCTTTAGTAAACAAAGTCGAGCACAGAGTCAGCGCTCAGCTACAACTCTCATCGCAAAAGGTTGTGCAATTAGCGGACAATTCAAGCTAGAGAGTGATATCCAAGTTGATGGCGAGATTGAAGGTGAAATTCATGTCGCCAAGACTCTAGTGATCAGCCAAGCTGGTTGTATCCGAGGGGAAATATTTGCAGACAAAGTCATTGTGAACGGTTCTCTTGATGGTATCTGCCATGCCAATAGTGTTGAAGTGCTCAGTCAAGGTCAAGTGAGTGGTACCATTTACAGCGACAACTTAAGCATTGAACAAGGCGGTAAGTTTAGCGGAACGACTCACCCTGCTTCTTCAAACCAAGTTGTTGAACTAAAAGAAATGCAAGCCGGAAAGTGTGACGACCCTGAGATATTGGCGCAAGTGAACCAATAAGCGATAGTGGTATTGTAGGTGTCTGATTCTTTGGCAGAGAATACATAAGCATCTTTACAACAGAAATATAAAAGCCCCGAACGCCAATACGTTCGGGGCTTTTTATCGGTTAGTAGCGAATACTACTTGATACCTTCAGCTTTAATCGATACTTGTTTTGATAGAATATCGAACGTAACTGTATATGCTCCAGTGTCTGCTGGTGTGAAGGCGATATTTCCATTGTTATCTGTTAGTGGTAATGATTCGTCAGCGACGGTGACAGCAGAGAAACCATGTTCACAATTGCCCCATCCACCACAAGTAAATTTAAACTCAGTCGTTTCATCAGCGGTGAGTTCGCCCGTTGTGAAAGTCACTAGAGTCGCATCTTTAGAGTCAGTTGTCATTTGACGTCCATCAGCGTGATCCCAACCTCCAGCAAGTGTTCCTGGAATAAACCATGTTTTATCTTTATAGCTTTCTGCTAATTTAGCATCAACAACGACCGGGTTTTCTGGGTCTGTCGCATCCAGCGAGAACTCGTACATTCCCATGTCAGTGAAGTTTGATGGGCAGTTATCGTTATCACAGCTGATTTGATCATCCCAAGAACCCTTGGTGAACTTATAGCCAGTATCGGTGCCAAGTCCTAGTTGGACAGTGTAGAGACCGCTGTTAGTGTAAGGAACTTCAATTGCTGAAGGGTTCCAGTTTGCTTGCTCAAATCCACCAGCAATGTATACCTTGGTTTTACCGAATGGAGGTAAGTCTGCTTTTTTCAGTGCAACAGGTAAACCTAGACCGCGTGCATCACCACGAGCTTGAACAAAGACAGCTGTTGACCATGCTGGAACCGTGAAAGTACCATCGGCAAAGCTTGCATCTCCTGCAATGCCATCAGTTTTATGCTTGCTGCTCAGTTCAAAGCCAGTTAGTGCGATCAGTTTATCTTCATTGTCCTTAAAGTCTTTAGCAGTCTGTGCGTTAGGTGTTGCGTTAATCATAACGACGATAGCATCAAGGGTTGGGTCTAAGTCCACAGTTTGTGTCGTACCATTATCAATGGTCATCACAATTAAACCGGTTGTTTGACCTTTGCCTGTATTACGGAAATCGACACGGTTCATGATTTCTTCAGCACTTGGCAGTGTCATCAAGTCGCTTGCTTTACGTAGAGTCAGTAACTCTTTGTAGTTCTCAAACATACGTTCCATATTGACAGCAGTAGGTTGAGAGTTTATGTCAGCCGTTGCACGAGTGATTTGGTCGTAGTTCGCTGCATCTTTCTCTTTTGCTGGTAAGCCTTTATTCCAGTTGTTATCCGCTAGAGTAAAGTCAACTAGGTTGTACCAATCACCGTAATCGTAAGAGTCACGTTGCATCGATTTAGAACGAAGGAGTTCACCACCCATATGGTTAAATGGAATCGCTTGGCCTAGTAGAACCGTAGACATACCGATCGTTTGCATCTGAACACGTTCTTCAACGGTCGCTTCTTCGGCAACTTTGAACATGTTGCTGTCCCAGAAGGTTTGGTTATCGTGTTTAGAAACGTAGTTTTGAACTTCCCAAGGTTGCTCTGCATAGCCTGCGTTTTGGCCGTTGTAATCGATAGATGAACCGACTTGCGTATTGCCTTCGAAATCAACCATCTTGAAGTTTTTAAGGTTACCCGCCATGCCTAAACGAGTAAGGTCAACTTGTTGTTGAGCACGCTTAACTTCTGCTGCCGATACGTTACCTTCTGCATCAAGCATTCGCTCGTTAGGAAGCGTCGCTGCACCCGTTGCAAAGCCTTGAGTCTCTCTGATTGAATCACCGCTATCGAATGGGCTACCGCCACGTACTGCGTCACGTAGACGGTCAGAGAATGAACCAATACCAGTACCACCTAGGTTTGGTTGAGTCGCTTGAATGAAGCGTTTGTTATCTGCAACTTCACCAAAGTTCCAACCTTCACCGTAGAAGTAAACATCAGGATTCACTTTGCGAGCAGCTTCTAAAGTTCCTTTCATTTGTGACAGTGGATGGTGTCCCATCAAATCCCAACGGAAGGCATCGATCTTATAAGCTTCTGTCCATGTTTGAACAGAGTCATCAATCAGCTTAGCAAACATCGCATTTTCTGGTGCGGTATTGTCACAACAGGTAGAAGTTTCAACAGAACCTGTATCTGGCACTAAACGTTGGTAATAAAGCGGTACGACTTTATCAAGTACTGACTTGTCGTTAAGGCCTGATGCGTTGGTGTGGTTGTATACCACATCGACGACAACGTTCATGCCAACATCTTTTTTAACTGACTGAACCATTTCACGGAACTCAAGGATACGTTTGCTACCTTCAGCATCGGTGGCGTATGAACCTTCTGGCACAGTGTAGTGGTATGGGTCGTAGCCCCAGTTGTAGCTATCGACAGCACGAACATATTCGTTTAATGCTTCAACAACAGCGTTGTCTTTATTGTCTTCTGTTTGAAGTTCTTCAAAGGCTTCTGCGATGGTGTTGCCACTGTCACAGTACTCTTTGAATTTGTCGTCGTTCTTGATTTCCGGTTTAAGTGAACACAGTTTGCTGAATGGTTGATCGATATTTGCGACTTGCGATGGGTCTTCGTTGATCGTTGCAATGTCAAAAACAGGCATTAAGTGTAAATGGGTCATCCCCGCTTCACTTAACTGTTTTAGGTGATCAACCGGTTTTGAGTCCGCTTCTGTAAACGCTAAGTATTTACCTTTGTTTTCAGTGCTAGCATCACGAGCAGAGAAGTCACGAACATGTGATTCGTAGATCACCATGTCAGATAAATCACCATCAGCTTCATTTTGTGGATGAGGTGATTTTAAACTATCCCACCCATCTGGTTTAAGATCATCAGAATCAAGGTCAACTGCTTGGCTGTATAGAGAGTTGGTCGATAAGCTGACTGAGTATGGGTCAGTTACTTCGTAGCCGTAGCCTTTTTGTTCGCGAGGTTGGAAAACCTTCATCGCATAACGGTAGAATTGGCCATCAACCGTATCTTTCTCTAGCTCAACACTCCAGCTGCCTGACTTGCTGTCTTCTGTCATCTCATGGCGCGATACAACGGACTTGCCGCTATTGTAAACAACCAGTTCAACATCGGTTGCTGTTGGAGCCCAAAGACGGAAAGTAACGCCATCATCGCTGTAGATCGGGCCATACTCTAAGTCGGTCGCCGCTTCAGCAAAGATTGCGTCAAGAGCACCAGCATATTGAATCGCAGTTGATGAACGTAATTCAGAGGCTTCGCCATCAGCGCCATTACTTGAAGAGATAGCGACCATGCTACCTTTCATCAGGTTTGCTAAAGCTAAGTCAGCAGGAAGTGTCGGAATTTCAAACGCAGGGTAATCAGCTAAATGTGGGAATTTCGCTTTCTGTTCATCCGAAAGATCTGTACTCGTTAGTTTGATAGATGTACCGCTTACAACACCATCTTCCGATACGTCAAATTTACCATTAGGCGTGAACATTATTTGTACTAAGTCGGCGCCTGAACCAGCTTTCCATACCATAGTGTTGTCATCTAATAGGATGGCACCAACGGTATCAATGGTAAATTCAGATGATGGGCCACCTGTTTCAAACGCAAGTGCTCGGGTCGCGTAAGACGTTTGGTTTCCTGGGATATAAGTGACGCTTGGATTATCAGCAATATTTGAGATATCGATAACTAAATCGCTGTTAATCAACTTATCTTTATTTGAGTTACGGAAAATGACATTGAAACATTGAGTCGGATCATCCGTTACAGGGATGTACCACACTGGACCAAACTCGTCAGAGTCGCTTGGAGTCACAGAGACATCATCCCAGCCATTATTGACCGCTGTAGGGTCGACGGCATTACAGTTACTGTTATTCCAAATATGTAGGTTCAGGTTACCGTAGCCATCTTTATCGGCACCTTCTTCTTTGTAATCACCAAGTGCATCATAAAGGTTCAGTGCAAAGTAGCCTGACGCTGGAGCAGGAAGCTCATCAGGAGCGGAAACTTTCGGTAATTTTACATCCGTTCCCGTTTGATCTAGGCCGTGAGAAGCCATGAAGGTGTCTTGACGAGAGCCCGTGATTTTTGTGCCATTTGAAGCGACACCCAGTGATTTTCCTGCGTCATCAGCATCAATTGCGACAGGAACATCGGTCGAGCCATCTGAGATGTTACAAGCTCCAATGACATCTGCTGCGGTTAGAAGCCAAATTGGGCCAAATTCATCCGATGAAGTTGCGGTGAAACTTTTCTCACCGCATACAAGATTCCAATCAACCGTTTTTGTTACTGTTTTGAAAGTACTCACTGCAGGCGCGATGTAACTGACAACAACTTGATCGGCTGTTGGCGTTGGAGCGGCTGCTGGTAAATTAACACTCGGTGTTAGCTCGACTTCTCCTGGGGTTGAAGGAGCAGGGACCACAGGTGATGATGAGTCGCTATCGCTACCACAGCCAGTAATTACGGCCGCGGACAATAGCGGAATCATTGCCTTTGATAGGGTTGAAAGTTTAAAGAGTTTTGTATTCACGTTATATATCCATATTATGATGACTTTAATTTTAATATATTAAAAACATATGCCTTCTACTTAATGTGAACTTTATTTATAAAGTTATTTTTTTGGGGTTATTATCCATTTGGTAATATGCGAGTCACATTTTGTAGTGCATTTTTTAATGCAAATGTAGATCAATAGCTCAATTATTTTTCTGTTTTTTATAAGGGCGTAGAAATAAGGTGGAGAAGAGGGGGATGAGTACTAAGCCTCCATTTAGTGATGAAAGGCTTGTTTTTCGACTGGTTATTTTACGAAGCAAATTAACATTATTGTGTGACTGGTTGAATGGGTGAAACAGTTATGCTCTATCTATTTTGTTGATTATAAATGATTATTTTAGATTTATCTATTGTTGGTAGGGTTGTGCTTTGGATGGGGATAGGTTGGCGGGTAAAGTTGTGAGTTTATTGTTGCATTTTGAATTGGGCGGATGAGATATTAGACTGGCGGCGGTTATAAGTGATTTAAATATACAGGATATGATGTCTTTGAAAGGCGATAAAAAAGGTACAGCCAATTGGGTGTACCTTTTATTATTATTTTCTAAACAACTTAAATTATTTGGTGATTTGTTTCGCTGCCATATCCAAGGCTTCTTTTACGGTTTGCTTTCCTTGCATTGCATTATCAATTGCAGCACCTTCTGCGAACCAGTATGCCGTCATTTGAGGGATGTTTGGCATTATTTCGCCATTCTCCGCATTGATCATTGTTGACTTGATTCTTTCATCACTTTCTAAGATTTTTTGGAACGATTTAAGGGTTACAGCCCCTAGAGGTTTATCATCGTTCATGATTTTAAGTGATTCATCTTTGTACAAGTAATTTTCCAAGAACTCAACGGCTAGGTCTGTATTAGGGCTCGCAGCGTTGATACCAGCACTTAGTATGCCTACGAATGGATTGCCTTTACCACCGTTTAGGGTTGGTAGAACCGCGACACCATAATTTACGCCAAGTTTATCTAGGTTACCCCATGCCCAAGGGCCATTAATGGTCATTGCCGCTTCACCTTTCGTGAACGCACCTTCAGCAACGGAGTAGTCCATATTTGGGTTAATTACCCCTTTATTTACCATATCCACTAGGAATTGAAGGCCGTGGACACCTGCCGCGTTGTTTACGCCAGTGCTTTTTGCATTGTAGCCTGTTGCCGTTTTTTCAAATGCAAATGCGCCACCAGAAGAGATCATTGGCCAGGTGAAGTATGCGTTCTTAACATCCCACATTAGGCCAGTTTTGCCTTGGGCTGCCATCTCTTTATGAATGGACTCAAGTTCTTCCCATGTTTTTGGTGGGTTTGGAAGTAAATCTTTGTTGTAAATAAGAGAAGGAGTTTCAATCGCAACTGGGTAGCCGACGAGTTTGCCGTCAAATGTTACGGCATCCCAACTGAAGTCTGCCAACTTGTTCTTGAACTCTTTGCTTGGGTTGATTTCATAAAGTAGGCCAGATTCAGCGTAGCCACCAAAGCGGTCATGAGCCCAAAAAATAATATCAGGACCGCCACCCGTTGCGGCAGCTTGTTGGAATTTCGCTTCTAATGAATCTGGGTGCTGAACTCGCACTTTAACGCCGGTGTCTTCTTCAAACTGTTTGCCAATAAGGGATAAGCCATCATAGCTTTTATCGCCATTGATCCAGATAGTAATTTCGCCTTCTTCCATCGCCATAACTGGTGATGCGATAAGAGTGGCAAGAGCACAGACAGATAAAGTTTTAATTGCACGTTTCATAATGTATTCCGTTATATCGAACGTTCCGTTAGGCGAAAAGATATCCAATTCACAGCTAGGTTCGCTCAGGTTTGAAGTGAGACAACTATTTGAATTTTTCTCTATTTTACGAGGTTGGATAGTGGTTGAGAAATAGGCTAAAGGTGATCTGATATAGCTAAAAACTATTTCATAGTAATTATGAGTGACGCTAATCAACATTTACAAAGAATTGCGCTTGAAAAGTATTTAAAGAAGTGTGAGGAGGAACGGAATATTTTCTTGAGTAATATCGACCTAAAAATAGGGCACTTCGAAAAGTGCCCTAAAGATCTATTTTATTAAGCTAAACGCATATGATGCGAGAGGTTGTAAAGGAATGGAAAGCGACCCCACTCCCTCTTTGACGGTCAATAATAGTGACTGTTTCCCTTCGATTTGCTCAATGAACTGATACTCACCATCGCTTAATTGCCATTTTTCTATTACATCGCCGTTTATGGTTAACGTTGGCTCTAAGCTTAATTGGCTATCAAAATTAGCCACAACAATAACAACTTGGTGATGATCATGACGGGCGAACAGATACGTTCGTTGTCCAAGTTGCTGCTGGTTTCGGAGATATAAATCATCAAATTTCCCAGTCATGCAGGAAGCATTGAGAGAAAAGTTGAGTAAGCTCTTATAGAAGTTGCGCAGTGATTTTTCATTCTCAGTGAGCAAATGGCCATCAAATTTACCGTCATTCATCCATCGCTGATGATGTGGAACGCCGATATAATCAAAGATAGAGGTTCTAGACGGTTGTCCGAATCCGGCCTCTTCTGCGCCAGGTTCTCCCACCTCTTGACCAAAATAGATCATGGTTGGCGAACTACTCATGAGAGTGCTGATCAGCATTGCTGGGCGAGCTAAGTTTGCGTCCCCAGCAAATTGTGGTGAAGCAATACGTTGTTCATCATGGTTATCTAAAAAGTGCAGCATGTGATGTTCAATATCTGCCATGGCCGATTGGATATCAGAGATGTTTTTTGTGTCTCCACGCCCTTGGATGATATCTTTAAGTGAATCGTATAAATCCACTTTATCGTATAGATAGTCCATTTTTCCTTGATGAATATAAGTGCGATAAAGATCGGGTTGATAGACTTCAGCCATCAAAAAAGCGTCGGGATTTTTCATTTTGATTGCCGAGTTCATATAACTCCAAAACTCCACGGGCACCATCTCTGCCATGTCATAACGGAACCCATCTACCCCTTTGTCGAGCCAGAATAACGCGATATCACGGAACTTTTTCCAAGAGTCAGGCACCTCTTTTTGTTGCCAAAAGGCGAAATGCTCTTGATAACCAAGCTCTTCATAGTGTTCTGGAAGTTCGTCAAAATCTTTGCTTCCATCAGGTCTAACACCATAATTTATCTTCACGGTCTCATACCAATCATCAAAATTAGGTTTGGCAAGCCTTGAGCCATTTCCAGTCCATTTGGCTGGAGACTCATTGAACGGTGCTTGTAATGAAGGGTGCATTTCTCCCCCGAGAGGTAAAAATTGCATTGGGATATCAGGCAGTTGAAATGCTTGTTTTGGGATGTAGTAAAAGTTGTTATGGCGGTGATATTCGACGCTTGTGTCATCGTCATAGCCGAAGTCTTGAACATCTTCTGGGTTGTTTAACCCTTTGTACTGACGAGCAATGTGATTCGGTACAATATCAATGATCACTTTTAAATCATGTTGATGGCTACGTTCGATGAGTTGCTCGAATTCTTGATTTCGTCGAGCAGGATCGTCAGCCAAGTCAGGGTTTACGGAGTAGTAATCTTTGACAGCATATGGAGATCCTGCTCGTCCTTTGACAACGCTAGGGTGATCATTGCTGATGCCATAATTTTGATAGTCTTGAATCACAGCATGGTGGGGTACCCCGGTGTACCAGATATGGGTTATTCCGAGCGATTTAATTTCAGATAGTGCCGTGTGGGTAAAGTCACTGAATTTTCCAATTCCATTTTGTGCCGCCGTTCCCCATGGCTGATTAGTCGTTGATGTATTGCCAAATAAACGAGTGAAGACTTGATAAATCGAGAATTTGTGGTTTTGCATATTTGATATTACCTTGTGTTTCATCGCTTTAACCCAATTTCATGAATTAATCACACCGTGCCTACTGATAGGTTGGAGGTATGCATTATCTTTGGGTAAGTTATTGAAAGTAAGCCACTGTTTGTTGTTAGTGATTTTAGGCTAGCGAAATTTATTCTCGGATAAATCATCCTTTACTCATCTTTAGGGGCGTAGGGTTCGCTTTGAGGTCTCAGTTTTCAATTTTTATTGCTTAATTGAGTGCTGTTTGTACAAATAGATGAGTGAATAATGCTCAAGTTTTATATAATCGAGCCGCTATAAAACTAATAATTACGTTCTGTTTAAGAGATTTTAAGCAGTAGTGCTGAATAACCATAAAAGAATGATATTTATGAGTACGATGGGAATTGCGATTGGAGCGACATTGCTTTCTTTAGTGCTAGTGTTCGTTTGGTTGGTTTCTCTCTCTTTAAGAAAGCAGAGAATCGAACAAGAACGCAAAGCGAGAGAAGTGGCTTATCGTAAAGCGATTGAAAAGGCAAAGCAGCAAGAGCAACAAGAGCGAGTATTCAAAGCTGAAACTGGGCATGTACCAACGATTTTGTTTTTGGCTAAAGAAGCAGAACGAGGAAATTTGAAAGAAGCACTGTACTGGTACAATAAAGCGGCTAAATTGGACAATGTAAGTGGCATGTACGGTGTGGTTAGAATCAGTGATCGCGTAAAAGATGACCTTATCTTGAAAGAGCAGGCTAATTTTTGGAGATTGAGTATCGCTGCGGCTGATGGTGATAAGCACGCAAAATATGAAGCAGGCAAAGCCCTAATTGGCGGGCGAGGCACCGATAAAAATATACCTAAAGGTGTCTCTGTTATTGAAGAAGTGGCTGATGAAGGCAATGTTGAGGCAATGCTTTTTATGGGCGATTGGAGTATGTCTAAAGAGAACATGAATAAATCACCAGTGGCTTCTTCTGAGTGGTATCAGTTTGCGGCAAATAAAGGGAATAGTAACGGTCGTATCAAGTTAGGCTTGAACTATCTGCATGGTATCGGTGTTGAAAAAAGCCACACAAAAGGGTGTTACTGGCTAGAGCTAGCCGCTGAAAAAGGAAGTTATGAAGCGATGTATCATGCCGGTGAGGCATGGCGTGAACACGGCGCGAATGGCAATGCGATTGCGTATATATGGCTATTTCTTTCGGCTCACTTCGGTTATGAACCAGCACGGGCAGCAAGGGATGTGGTTGGTGGGATCATTGATGTGGAAACGGTCGTGGGGCTTCAAACTCTTTCAAAGCCGTTAATGAAAAAGTTAACGGAAGGATCTGCCCCTAAGCATTCGATTATTCGAGCATTGAATAAGTTGTATAAGCGAGAAGAGTTCTTCCCTGAAAAATTAAGTTCTGAAGATGTGCAGCCTGTTGATAATGTAGTTGTCGAAAGTGATGATGTTAATAAGTCTGCTTTCGATGTCAGTTTTGATTTTCTACCCAATAGCGATTATTCGGCTGAAGATAAATCGCAAACTCATTAGAAGTATTCAAACTAGAAACAAAAAAAAGAGAGCAAATTGCTCTCTTTTTTATATTTATCGGCTAACTTATTGTGCCGCTTTCTTTTGCTCTGATTTACATACCGCAGCGGTGAATACGACATCTGTTGAGCTATTTAGCGCTGTCTCAGCAGAGTCTTGAATCACACCAATGATAAAACCAACCGCGACGACTTGCATTGCTACGTCGTTTGAAATACCAAATAAACCACAAGCTAATGGAATCAGCAGTAGTGAACCACCTGCAACGCCTGAAGCACCACAAGCAGAGACTGCGGCAACTACACTCAGTAGTATCGCCGTCAGTAGGTCAATTTCAATACCCATTGTATGAACAGCAGCAAGAGTTAGCACTGTGATTGTTATTGCCGCGCCTGCCATGTTGATTGTTGCACCTAGAGGAATGGATACAGAGTAAGTATCTTCATCTAGCTTAAGCTTTTCACATAACGCCATGTTGACAGGAATGTTAGCCGCGCTTGAACGAGTGAAAAACGCAGTGACACCACTTTCACGAATGCATTGGAAAATCAGAGGGTATGGATTTTCTTTGGTTTTTACATACACAATGATCGGGTTAACCACGAGTGCAATGATCGCCATTGAACCAAGCAATACGAACAGTAGTTGAAGGTAACCACCAAGTGCTTCAAAACCGGTCGTAGCAAGCGTTGAAGAAACCAAACCGAAGATACCAAATGGCGCTAGGCGAATAATGAAACGGACGATTTGTGATACGCCGTGGCTTAAATCTTCAAAGACGGCTTTGGTTGTATCTGATGCATGGTGAAGTGCTAAACCAAGTCCAACAGCCCACGCCAAAATACCAATATAGTTAGCGCTCATTAACGCATTTACTGGGTTATCGACAAGTTTGAACAGTAGAGTATTTAAAACTTCCGCGATGCCTTGTGGTGGTGTTGTGCCTTCCGCACCCGCAACCAGTGTCAAAGTGGTTGGGAACATGAAGCTCATTAGAACAGCGGTTAATGCAGCAGCAAAGGTGCCAAAAAGGTATAAAACAACAATTGGACGCATATGCGTGTGTTGATTTTTCTTTTGGTTAGCGATCGAAGCAGCAACAAGAATGAAGACTAAAATGGGTGCAACCGCTTTTAATGCTCCGACAAAAAGGCTACCCAGTAAGCCGACACTTTGAGCGCTACTAGGAGAAGCACTAGCAAGTACTGCACCGAGAACGATACCGGCGAGTATTTGAAGTACCAGATTGCCCCGGGCAAAGCGGGCGATAAGGTTGTTGTTTTGCATATATATCCCTGCAATTAAGTTAATTTATAAGTTTTATAGTATTTCAGTTATTTGCTAACTGAATATCTGACATATTAACTACACAAAATTTTGTGTCTAGGATTTTATTGAATATGGGATAAAAGCTTATCTTATGTTGATTTTTTGGGTGTTAAATGTTGATAAAATGATTTGTTTGAGTGTTTTATTGCGCTGAAGGGGCGTTTGTCGATTTAGACGTCATTCATGGGGTTTAGCCGAATAGTGATTGGCTCAATGTCGGCTAGCGGGTTAAGGCTAGCCGATATAGTGACAGAGAGTGCTGCTCTAGAAGCCTTTCTTCCTACTTCGGCTTTCTGATTGCACATTTCTGTACATTTTTCCTAACTGTTTATAATGGGCTCGTTGCTGAGCGAGTGTGGCACCATTGCGAGCTTGTTCTCTGAGCAACTTTAAATAGTTGCTTAAACGACGCTGCTCTAGTTCCCCTGATTCCAAAGCCTTCTGTACCGCACAACCAGGTTCGGTCTGATGTTGGCAATCAGAGAAGCGACACTGCTTTGTTAACGCTTCTATATCGGAAAACGTTTCACTGACCCCATCAGCACAGTTGGCTAATTGAAGCTCCCTCATTCCCGGAGTATCCAGCAGTAACCCACCGTTTGGCATACAGTGGAGTGAGCGGGATGTGGTGGTATGTCGCCCTTTGCTGTCGTCCTCTCTAATGCCACCCGTTTCTTGATCATCACTTTGCATCAAGGTATTCACTAAGGTCGATTTGCCAACCCCAGAAGAGCCCATAAACGCGACGGTTTGTCCTAACTTGCACCATGCATTCAAGGTTTGAACGCTGGCGTGATCAAGGCTATTCACGCTTTCAATCATAAGCATAGGGTCTAGATTTTGAACTTGTTGGCATTTTGCTTCCACATCATCGCATAGGTCTGCTTTCGTCAATACGATCACAGATTCGACCTGAGCTTCATTCGTCATTGCCAAATAACGTTCAATTCGACTTAAGTTAAAATCATTATTGAGTGAAACAACAATGAAGACCGTATCGATGTTGGCTGAGATATATTGCTCAGCCACTTTGCTGCCAGCGGCTTTTCGGCTAAACAGTGACTGTCGGTCTAGTAACCTAAGAAATTGTTGGTTGGCGTCCAGAATGATCCAGTCTCCAACCGTCATTAGTGGCTGGTTTTGATGGATTGGAAGAGATAATTCCCCTTGCTCTGTTGCTAATGTATAACTGCTTCTGTGATGCGCGGTAATGCGCGCGATGACATTTGATTCGTAGTCTTCGAGCGTAAGTTGTTGCTGAAAAACAGGCTGCCATCCAAGTTGTTGTAAGGACATTGGATGAGATAAATTTAGATTAGAATTCATTATTACGTATACCCCAGACGTGAAAATACGAACATTTACGTCTTAGAAAAATGTTAGGGTCGAATTCGAAATATGTCGGACCCCGGTTAAGTGACCGGGCAAAGAAAAGAAGAGGTGAAGTGTTTTATGTCTATAAACTGTTGATTGATTTGAACAGCTTAAAAATTGAGCACACGTTATAGCGTTTAGTTAAAAACCATGGGTCGAGTGCGTTGTTACCAATTACTTCTGCTTTTCTGCCTGGCTAGTCGTTTTCAATACAATCATGATTATTCCTCCAAAAATTTAAGATTAATTATTGCACGCAAAGCATAGCAAAAAGGGCGGGATAAACCAGCCCTTTGTTGAAATTTTTCACTGTATTAATGGTGCTTCATTCCACTCATTACTTTTTTAACTGGAGCTTGCATGGTCTGTTTTTCACCATTGGCAAAAGTAAGTTCGACATCAATACTGCTGCCTTCCGTTAATGGTGAAGCTAAGTCAAATAACATGATATGCAAGCTACCTGGTTTCAGTTCAACCGTTTGGTTTGCTGGTATTGTGATCTGCTTAACCTGGCGCATTTTCATCATATCGCCATCTTTTATCACATCATGCAGTTCTACTTTTCCTGCTGCGGGTGTTGTGGCAGAAACAAGCACACGATCGATATCTGTGTGGTTCATCAGAGAGACAAATACCGCGCTATTCACAGCCGTTGGTGGTGTTGCTCGTGCATAAGGGTGATGAGTCATGATGTCCATATTAGCTTGAGCAAGAGGGCTAAGTAATAGTCCTGTCAAAAGTAGGGTTTTGAGCTTCATTGATATTTATCCTTCTGGAGAGGTTTGGGTCAGAGTGTTTATCGCTTCCACGATTGGCGCTGGAGAAAGCGTATGTGGCACTTTTTTGATTAGCGTTCCATCGGGTTTTAAGAAATAGAAGTAAGAGCTGTGATCCAGCGTATATTCAAGTTGAGAACCTTCTAGTTCTGTTTTCCGGAAGATCACGCCATAGTGATGAGCAAGAGTTGTCGTGATCTCTAGAGGGGCCGATAGCCCTTCAATCATTGGGTGGAAATATTGTGCATATTTAAAGGAGTCATCAGCGGCATCTCGTTCAGGATCGAGAGAGATAAAGATAGGGCGCAGTTGGGATTGCTGCTGTGGATCTATTTCATTGAGAGCGCCAGATAACATCGCTAATGATGTAGGGCAAACATCAGGGCAGCGCGTGAAGCCAAAATAGACAATACGAATGCGCGGATCTTGAGGGTCAAAAATAGCGACTTCTTGATTATCTTTCCCAAATAATACGGTATTGGCTGCTTGTTGTTCTGCTGCGGCTTGTTGCTGTTCTAAACGAATAGACGCTTGCCCATCTAAATAGGCTTTGACACCATAGCCAAGAGCAAACGCAACAACGAGTATTAGTGACCAATTTCGGCTCATCTTTTCATCCTTAATGCAGGGTAAACGGTAGTTTTTCCATCGGTAAGCTCGCCTACCCATGTCATCTCATCAATGGTGCAGATAGGAAGAATAATCTCCCCTTGGTAAATTCCGTCAGCTATTTTGGCGAGGCTAAATCGAGCAGTCCCCATATTCATCTCAACCCCTTGCAGGTTTAGGACTAGCTGAGAAGCATCAGTATTTGGCCATTCGACTCTAAACACCGTAGGAAGTAAAGGTTGCGCAGCGTCTCGGCTGAGCGTCATACCTACTTGGTTTTGCGAGCAAGTTTGAGTCGTGACCATACAATAGTCATCAATCATTTTTGTTTTTGGCTGAGAGACAAGTTTAGAGAGATCAGAGGCAAAAAAACCGATGCCCACCGCGAGTGCGATGCCGATGATTTTTGTCGCTGGATGTTGTAAAAAGGAAGCGTTGACCGATGAATCAGAAGCCATGTTAGAGCATCACGTGTAATTCTATAAAAGTAGATGCTATCACAGCTAATTGTAGGTGACTGTAATTATGGAGAAATTTGTGGTGACGGTCAGAAAGAAAAAGCGGAGCCTATAGCTCCGCTTGTTTTTAATCATTGGGGATTATGAATGTTGGTTGCGCTCTGCAAACTTTTCTAGTCCAAGAACTAACCCTATCGCGAAGCACATCATCACAATGGAGAGTACTAATTGGGAAGGCTGAGCTGTCACTGATTCGAAATCAAAAGGGGAGAGGTTGTGCTGAATTAAAGGCACCTCTTCACCTTTCGAATTGATACGCCAACTAATGGTTTCTTTCCAAGGCCAAATTTTTGGTAGGGTTCCAATCATCAATCCTGTTAAGAATATTAATGTGAAATCTCTAAACGATTTTAATAGCCAAGACAATACGTGAGAAAACGTAAGTAATCCTAGTACGCAACCAGTTAAGAACAACGCAAGTACGTCGATTTGGAAGCCTTTTACAGCCGCGAGTACAGGTGTATACATTCCAATTAATAGCAGAATAAAACTGCCTGAGATACCCGGCAGAATCATCGCGCATATCGCAATCGCACCTGCTAACAGAACGTTGAGGCTTGTTGGCTCAAGTTGAAGCGGGCTGATAACCGTTATGCTGTAGGCGAAAATGACACCGAGTAGTAGAAACATAAATCTCGTGACATCTCTTTTCTCGATCTGTTTAAGGATATGGAAGACAGAAACCAGAATGAGACCGAAGAAAAAGGACCATAAGGGTACTGGGTGAGTGACAAGTAGCCATGAAATTAATTTTGCTAATGTGGCGATACTCGTGAGAACGCCTCCAAAAAGAGAGATTAGGAATAATCCATTTACATGAGCAAATGCAGATTTGAAGCCTTCTCGTCGCCATAGTCCAAACACGCTTGGGTTTATTCGGCGAATGCTTTCAAGCAAGGTGTCATATATTCCGGTGATGAATGCGATCGTACCGCCAGAAACGCCAGGAACAACATCGGCCGCCCCCATCGCCATACCTTTAAAAAAAGTGGTTAAGTAGTTCATTACTTTAACTAGTTAAATAAGAGTGCTGAGCAGTATACAAATATTCGTGTAGAAAAAATATGAATAAGGTGAGGATGTTGGCTTTGTGCTCACCATTGAGTCATAGCAACTGAATGCATTGCTTTTTGAAACGGTTCGCAAAATAGGAATGCAGTTTGCAAAAAAAGAATAAGAAAAATTGATTTATTGGGAGATACTACCAAAAATAGGTATTTAATAATTGGCACATATACTGCATAATCTATATCGACCCTTCTTAAGCCGAGGGTCACCTAGCCAACTGACGTTGTTAGTGAATAAATTTTGTTCACAGTATATATAAGCCAATTGCCACTTTTTGCGATTGGCTATTTTTTTGCCTGCAGCTTTACTTAAAGAGCTATTTTTAACAGAACTATTTTTTAACAGAGCTTTTTGCTTAAAGATCTATTGGATAAGCGGGTGACGTGCGCTTGTTTAAAAAATACAGTGTGTTGCAAAATCTCCAGCTTCATTCGCTGTCCAATCGCCTTTAGGTTTATCTTGCATATCTTGACACCACTCTTTACTGCCGACTTCGGTACATGCCATTAATTGTCCTGCCATGAACAATACGATCAATGCTTTTTTCATTTTTATCTCCTTATTAGAAAGGCTGATGTTTTCGCACCAGCCTTATGTTTACATCTACTTTAGTTTATTTCGAGTTAATATCCCATCAACTGCAACAAGTTTTCAGCGGTACTGATCGCCTCTTTTCGGTTCGCTATATTGAGCTTTTGGTATAGGTTTCGAATGTGGGTTTTGATCGTTGTTCCGGCTACATCAAGCTCCTGAGCAATTTGTTCGTTACTGAAACCTGAATATATTAGGCCAAGAACTTGCCATTCCCGCTGGGTCAGAGGACTTGTCCTAACCAACTCAGGAATATTAGGGTGGTTGATCAGCTTTTCAATAAACTCTTCATCAAAGTGAACCGAACGGCTTCTTTGAGTTGTCGAAATGTCTTTCATCAACTGTTGAGCTCGGTGACGTTCTAGATCGCCAAGTTCAAGTTTATTGCTGAGTTTCTCAAGTAGATGTCCAATCGTAGCGCCATCAACTAAGAAGTTGCCAATCATGCCAGTTTGATTGGTCATGCTCAGGGCTTCTTTCACCAATGCTTTGGCGCGGTCTTCCTCTTGCAACTGAACGGCAAGCACTGCCTCAACGATTAAGTTGCGGTTTGTATCTGTGATCAGATTTGAATCAAGGGCTTCTTGAGTGAGAAAGTCTAATGCCGTTTGCGCTTGGTCGTACTGTTCTAGGCTAATGTGTGCGCGAACAATATTACGCCATTGCAGTTGGCAGAAATGGTTGCTTGCTTTTTCTGGACGCACGGCGGTATCGAGCCACTCTTGTATCGCTTGCTTATTCCCTTTCGCTTGCCAATATAAAAGCAAAGAGAGTGAAGCGTTCGCTGTCCAATCTACGTGGTAGGTTGATTGCTTTAGCAAATGTAGAATTTGATCGATAAATCGCGATGCTTTGTCTAGTTCACCTCGCCCAATTGAGATCCGAGCAAGCATAGAATAGCTATGTAGATGTTTACTTGGAGAGTGATTACCTAGGATATCTAGTCCTTTATATGAACACTCTTCAGCTTCATCTAAACGGTTCCAACACCACAGAACTTGCGCTCGAACCCGCAGTAGAAACTCATGCAAAGGAACATGTTGAAGCTGATGCTCTTCGATGAGTTTAAATGCTGATTCTTGAAGTTCAAATGCGGCTTGAACATAACCTTGAGCAATTAGTATCTCGCTTTGCTGTAATATTGCCCATAGCGCTTGATGGTAGACTTGGTATTGACGCGCCAGTTTTTCGGTTTGCTGCATCATAGGAAGCGCTCGGCTTAAGTTGCCCAGCACATGGTTCACTTCGCCAACAACGGAGGTCGCAACAATACGACTGCGATAGATGGTGGTATCGAGTTGGCTTAGTGCCAGTTCCGCCATTTCTAATGCGAGTTGAGGGTTATTACTGTTAATCGCTACTTGCGCTCGTAAGGCATTAAACTCGCCTTGCTGTTGTGTGTTTAGCTCAATATTACGTTCTTTTCTCTCTGCTTCTGCTTCGGCTAAAAGAGTCCCAACTTGATCATAACGGTGCTGGCTTTGTGCTAACCATGCCTGAAGAATCGACAGTTTAGAATCACTGTATAACTGGTCTTTGGTTAGCTTTTTGATTGCAGACTCAAGAGCCGCTAACTCACCTTGGTTGAACATCTTCCAACCGTAAGTTGTTAAAATATGTGCGATCAAATCCCCATCATAGGCTTTTTGCGCATGATTTAGAGCTTGATGTGGTGTTTCGAGTTTTAACCACGCTTTGGCTGCACTTCGGTGTAGATCTTGTTCTTGTTGTGGAATTCGCGCTTGGCGTTCGTGTGACAAGAACTCTCCGAAAAGGTTATGGAAGCGATACCAGTTGTGTTCACCTTCTAATGGGTAGATGAACAACCCGTAGCGGTTCAGAGATTCGATCATCCCCAGAGCATCATCACGCTGTGTGAGAGCGCAAACGAGTTCATCATTGAAATGATCAAGAACAGAACACTGCATTAGGAAGTGACGTGTATCTTGATCTAAAAGGTCAAATACCTCTTCGACTAAATAGTCCCATAAATGAGCGTGGCTAAATTGAGAAACCGATTCAGCTGATTGTGCCAGCGTGCGCTTTTGATGCTGGGCTTGCAAAGCGATTAACTGCAGCGCAGAAGGCCAACCCTCTACATAAGTGCGTAAATTGTTTGCAGTGGCATCATCTATCCCATCCGTGACTCGTTGATTGAAGAATCGCGTGGTCTCTTCAGTATCAAAAGCGAGTAACTCATTACCTATTTCAATCATCAGATCGCGAACGCGTAGGTTGGCCGTTCCAAGCGGAGGCGTCGCACGACTGGTCACAATTAAAGTGAGATTGTCTGGCATGTGTTTCAAGAAGAAGCGCATGGCTTCGTGGATCTCGTCATTGGTGATTAAGTGATAATCATCCAATACGAGGTAGCACTCTTGGTGAAAAGTGGACATCTCAGCGAATACTTCGCTAAAGAGAGAGTGCAAAGATGAAAATTGACGGCGCTCAGCTAACACTTGCGAGTTAGGACAGGATTGTTGTGTCGCTTTATTTATCGACTGCAATAAATAGTTAATGAAGCGAAAGGTATCATTGTCGCTATCGTCAATGCTGTACCAGCCGATATTGGGTTTGTCTGACAGCCATTGTGCAGCCATGGTTGTTTTTCCATAACCAGCAGGAGAGCGAAACAGAACAAGCTTATAGAACGGTGCTTGTTGCAAGAGGTCTAATACTCTCGGCCTCACTATAGCGTTATGCAATCGTCCGGGGCGAGTCAATTTTGAAGGAATCCACATGTCTTTAATTCAGCCTGTAAGGGTTGGTTATTATTGTTAGACAAAGTCTATAAAAATACTTCGAAAATACGTTCTATTTAGAATATTACTGGATTAAAAAGTCTACAGACTTTGATCCACTTCGTAATTATGACGCCTTGGTGGTTTTTGGTGCATCTACGCCCTTTAATTGTGAACCTTATCACCTAATGTTTGCATTATAATATTATTCGGGCACTACTTTTACGCGAGAAGTTATGCAAGTTATGTAATATCCGAGTTCTAAGCGTGATCCGAATGGCATATTTAATAATTGTTTTTAGAGGTCAAATCAGAAATTTCATCAAGTTTTAACAGAGTGAAATCGTAGCTGGTGTGATCGCAATCACTCCTATATTAGTGATTCGTAATCAACATGGGATTTAGATCACTAACTAGGTGCGAGTACGCCCTCTACGCCCTGACTCCTCCTCCTTGTATCGAGCAAAACTAGGAGGATGCTTAGTTATAAGAGAGCGTGCAAGATATGGCACAGATGGATTAAAAACTACAGTGAGACTTTGGTAATGAAACCTACTCAACAAAAAAAATTCGACAAAGTGTCGTTCCAAGAAAGTGTTAAAAAGCATTTATCAGCAACATACGCAACAACAGTAGATACTGCCGATAGCCGTTCATGGTATCTAGCAATGGGCCGTGCGCTTGCTGAACTAACAACATTCGATTTGTTAGAAACAGAGAACGATGAAAAGATTAAAAATGCAAAAAGCTTAAACTATTTATCGCTTGAATTCTTGATTGGCCGTCTGACAGGTAACAACCTTATCAGCATGGGTCTGTATGAAGAAATTACAGGTGCTATGGAAGAGTTAGGCCAAAATCTAACTGACCTTCTAGAAGAAGAACGCGACCCATCACTAGGTAATGGTGGTCTTGGTCGTCTAGCTGCTTGTTTCATGGATTCTTGTGCCGCTCAAGAATACCCAACAGTAGGTTACGGTCTTCACTATGAATACGGTCTATTCAAACAGTCTTTCCAAGATGGTCGTCAACAAGAAGCACCAGACGCATGGCGTGGTGTTGAAGGTTACCCTTGGGAAGTTGCTCGTCCAGAGCTAGCACAACACATTGGTTTTTACGGTCATGTAGACGTTGAATTCATTGACGGTAAAGAAGTACGTACTTGGGTTCCAGGTATGGAAGTAAAAGCAATGCCTTGGGATCTACCTATCGTAGGTTACGAATCAAACACGGTTTACCCACTGCGTCTTTGGGAATGTCAGGCAATTGCACCATTCTCACTAGCAAGCTTTAACAACGGTGATTACTTCGAAGCGCAACACTCGCTCATCGATGCAGGTAACATCACTAAAGTACTTTACCCGAACGACAACCACGAGAAAGGTAAGACACTGCGTCTGATGCAGCAGTATTTCCACTCAGCAGCGTCTGTTCGAGATATTCTGCGTCGTCACGAAGCAGCAGGTTTCTCTCTAGAAGATCTGCCTAAGCAAGAAACGATTCAGCTTAACGATACGCACCCAACGATCGCAATTCCTGAATTGATGCGCATCCTAATCGATGAGAAAGGTCTATCTTGGGACCAAGCTTGGGAAATCAGTGCTCACACGTTCGCATACACGAACCACACACTACTTCCAGAAGCACTTGAGACGTGGTCTGAATCACTGATTCAACGCCTACTTCCACGTCACATGGAAATCATTTTTGAAATCAACCACCGCTTCATGCAAGAAGTTCGCAAGATGTGGCCTGGTGACGGTGAGAAGCAAGCGAAGCTTTCTATCATCCAAGAAGGTTTCCACCGCATGGTTCGCATGGCAAACCTATGTGTGATTGGTTCTTACAAAGTAAACGGTGTAGCAGCACTGCACTCTCAATTGGTTAAGAAAGACTTGTTCCCTGAGTTCAACGAAATCTTCCCAGGTAAACTGACTAATGTAACGAACGGTATCACACCACGTCGTTGGTTGAAGTTCTGTAACCCAGGCCTATCTAAGCTAATTACTGGTAAGATCGGCACTGAGTGGCCTGCTAAACTTGAGCAGCTTGAAGGCATTGCTAAGTTTGCAACAGACGCGAAATTCCAAAAAGAGTTCATGGCTGTTAAGAAAGAAAACAAACAGCGCCTTGCTGATTGGGTTTCTGAAAACATGGGTATCGAACTTGATACTAACGCTATCTTCGACGTGCAAATCAAACGTCTACATGAATACAAGCGTCAGCATCTAGATTTGCTACACATTCTATCTCTGTACCACCGTATTCTTAACGAACCTGGTTTCGAGTGTGAGCCACGCGTATGTTTCTTCGCAGCGAAAGCAGCACCGGGTTATCACCTAGCGAAAGAGATCATCTTCGCGGTTAACAAGATTGCAGAGAAGATCAACAACGATCCTCGCATCGGTAACAAGCTTAAAGTGGTATTCATCCCTGACTACCGTGTAAGCATGGCTGAAATCATCATCCCTGCAGCAGACGTTTCTCAGCAAATTTCACTTGCAGGTAAAGAAGCTTCTGGTACGGGCAACATGAAGATGGCTCTAAACGGCGCGTTAACCATCGGTACGATGGATGGTGCGAACGTTGAAATTCGTGAAGAAGTTGGTGATGAAAACATCTACATCTTCGGCCTAGAAGTTGAAGGTGTTCAAGCTCTGAAAGCTCAGGGCTACAACCCATACGATTACTACAATGCTGACCCATTACTGAAAGCATCGTTAGATTTACTGACTGGCGAAGAGTTCACTCCAGGTCAACCAGGTCTTCTACGTGCAACATTTGATAGCCTGCTAGATGGTGGTGACCCTTACCTATGTCTTGCGGATTTTGCATCTTATGTTCAAGCTCACGAAGATATGGGCAAGCAGTACAAAGACCAAGCAGGTTGGGCTAAGAAAGCGATTCTTAACACGGCATTGGTTGGTAAATTCACGTCAGATCGCTCAATACGCGACTACGTGAACAACATCTGGAAACTAGAAGCAGTAAACCGCTAATAGAAAGAAGCCAAGGTAACCATTGTTGCCTTGGCTTTTCTGACATTGATTTCAATTGTCATTATAAAAAGAAAGACCAATAGATAGTTTTAACCCTACAAAAGTGAAGGCGAAAGAAGTACCTTCGGAGAGAGCGATGAAAGAACAATCAGTATTAAAACAAGTCGCGGAAATGGCGAATCTTGCCGATAGCTATGTAAGCGCGTGGGGCGACGAAGCGGCTGTATCTGATGAGACAATTTTGAGCTTGTTAGCTGCGCTAGGCTATGACACCACAAATGATCAAACTTTGTTGAAATCAGCAGAGAAAAAACACAAAAAAGACGTAATTGACCCAGTTCTTGTTTTGCGTGACGGTGAGCCAGTAGAAGTGGCTTTGAATCTAGGTGTTAGTGCTCGTGAAAGTGAGTTTAGCTGGCGTTTAGAAACCGAACAAGGAGAGGTACTTGAAGGCTATCTTCAATCACAAGTTGTTCGCGATGAACGCGCAGAGGGTGGCCCTTTAGTGTTTGCATTGCCAAGTGATTTGGCATGGGGATATCATAAATTAATCATTAATCGTAAGCGTCGTAAAACACCTTATGTGATGACGCTGATTATTACACCTAAATCTTGTTTCAAACAAACTGCCATTGAAAATGGTAAAAAGATGTGGGGACCAAGTGTTCAGCTATACACCTTACGCACTCAGCATAACTGGGGTATTGGTGATTTTGGCGATCTGAAACAACTGGTTAGCGACATTGCATCACGTGGTGGTGATTTTGTTGGTTTAAACCCAATTCATTCACTATTTCCAGCGAACCCTGAAGGGGCGAGTCCATACAGCCCATCTTCACGTCGTTGGTTAAATATTCTCTACATCGATGTGAGTTCAGTACCTGAGTTTGCGTTGAGTGCAGAAGCTCAGCAACAAGTAGGCAGTGCCGATTTCCAACAGCGTTTACAAAAAGCGCGCGAATCTCATTGGGTAAACTACACAGAAGTTGCAGCTCTAAAAATGAGTGTTTTACCGCTTCTATTTAATGAGTTCAAAACTCGTCATTTAGATAAAAACACTGAACGAGCAATGGCATTCCTAGACTTCATCGAACTCGGTGGTGAAAGCCTAATTCATCAAGCAGCGTTTGATGCGCTACATGCTGAATTACATGCTGAGAATTCGGATATGTGGGGCTGGCCTGTCTTCCCTGAGAAATACCGTCGCTTTGAAAATAGCGCCGTACAGAAGTTCATTGCTGACAACCAGGATAAAGTACAACTTTACATGTACTTACAATGGCTTGCTGACGCTCAAATCAATGAAGCTCAAGCACTTGCTGAAGAGAAAGGCATGGCGGTAGGTCTGTACCGTGACCTTGCTGTAGGTGTTGCTGATTCAGGTTCTGAAACTTGGGCTGATAATGGCAACCTAGTCATGGATGCAAGCATCGGTGCTCCACCGGATATTCTTGGACCACTAGGCCAAAACTGGGGCTTACCTCCGCTAAACCCACAAGTGTTAGAAGAGACTAGCTACGACGCATACGTTCAACTGCTTCGTGCAAATATGAAACATTGTGGTGCGTTGCGTATTGACCATGTACTTGGTCTGTTACGCCTATGGTGGATTCCAAAAGGTGAAGACGCGACCAAAGGCGCATACATGTACTACTCAGTACAAGACATGCTTGCGATCCTTGCTCTTGAATCTCACCGTTACCAGTGTTCTGTAATTGGCGAAGATTTAGGTACCGTTCCTGATGAAATCGTTGATATTCTTGCTGATGCCGGTGTTCACTCGTACAAAGTCTTCTTCTTCGAAACAGCAGAAGATGGCGGGTTTATTTCACCTGAGCACTATGCGTCACAATCAATGTCGGCACTATGTACGCATGATATGCCAACGCTTCGCGGATTCTGGCACTGTGATGATCTGAAAACGGGTCGTGAAATCGGTTTGTATCCAGATGAAGCTCAGCTTGAAACATTATTTAGTGACCGTTTAGAGTGCAAGCAAGGTATTCTAGATTCTGTAGCATGGCACGGTTTCTTGCCTGAAGGTGTTGGCCGTGATGCAAGTCAAGTCCCTATGGATTCATATTTAAGTGAAGCTTTGCAAGTTCATGTTGCGGCAGGTTCTTCAACACTGCTTAGCGTTCAACTTGAAGATTGGTTAGAAATGGACAAGCCAGTAAACATCCCGGGTACGGTTAATGAATACCCTAACTGGCGTCGTAAGCTAACAATGAACCTAGATGAAGTGTTCAGCCGTGAAGACGTGAATCGTATCTCTTCACGTTTAACAGAAGTGCGCAGTAAAGCGAGCAAATAAGATGATTGAATAGAGTGAGATAAGACAAAATACCAGTAGTTTCCTACGGTTGCAGACGAAACTATCGCTTAGGTCACTCTATCATGAAGCGTAGTCCTGTAAAATGGATTGTCGTTATAATGCCCGCACATTTAGCGGGCATTTTTTATATATAATTTTAATATTTTTTGAAGTTTGGTTAGGGAGAGAGTTTTTGAAAATAACAACTATTTCAAAGCAAGAACAAGCATACAGTCAACTTTCTCAAGCTTCGTTTGCTGACCCGTTTTCTTTTTTAGGCCCGTTTATTTCGCCAGAGGATGGTGCATTACGAGTTTGGATTCCGGGCGCAAATAAAGTTGAGTTAGTCATCGACAAGGAACCTCGAATTGAATTAGAACGCGATCAAGAGAGTGGCTTTATTCTTAAGAGTAAGCGTGATCTGCGTTTTACACATTATCAATTAGCCATTGATTGGTCGGGCACCGAGCAGATTCTAGATGATCCGTATCAGTACCATGAATTGTATGCCGAGTATGAAGAGCTTCATACGCCCAAAGAGATGTATAAGCAGATGGGTTCGCAATTCATTACTCTTGAGCGTGATGGTAAATCGATCTCAGGTACACGTTTCTTGGTTTATGCTCCGCATGCTACGGCAGCGAGTTTAGTGGGTAACTTTAACTCGTGGGATGGTCGTCGTTTTCCAATGCAACGTTTAGATTACGGCATCTGGGGGCTGTTTATTCCAAACCTTGAGGAAGGCGCTCAATATAAATTTGAGCTGAAAGGTCCAAATGGTGAAGGTCTACCTCATAAAGCCGATCCATGGGGCTTTTATTCAGAGCAATACCCATCATTTTCATCTATTACTTATGACCATGACCGTTATGAGTGGCAAGATGAACAGTGGCAAAACCGCCCAGTAACTGAGAAACGCAAAGAAGCGTTATCATTTTATGAACTGCACGCTGGTTCATGGAAACGCGATGCGAATGGAGAGTTCTTAAACTATCGAGATCTTGCTGCAGAGCTTATTCCATACCTGACAGGTTTAGGTTACACACACGTTGAATTAATGCCCGTTTCTGAGCACCCATTCTTTGGTTCTTGGGGTTATCAACCGGTTGGTTTATTTGCACCTACCAGTCGTTTTGGTTCACCTGATGACTTCAAATATTTCGTCGATCAATGTCACCAAGCAGGCCTTGGCGTTGTGCTGGACTGGGTTCCAGCTCACTTCCCATCGGATGATCATGGTTTGGCTAATTTTGATGGAACGCCACTGTTCCATGATCCAGATCCTCGTCGAGGTTGGCACCAAGATTGGAATTCATACATATACGATTTAGGTCGTGAACATGTTCGTCGATTCTTAGTGTCGAATGCACTCTATTGGGTTGATCAGTTCCACATTGATGGCCTACGTGTAGACGCGGTGGCTTCGATGCTTTACTTAGATTATTCGCGTAGCCATGACCAGTGGATCCCGAACCAAGACGGTGGCAACGAAAACTATGATGCGATTGCAACCCTGAAATGGATGAACGAAGAAGTGTACAAGCACTTCCCGAATGTGATGACGATTGCTGAAGAATCGACTGCGTTCCCGGGTGTCTCTGCGCCTACCTTTATGGGAGGCTTAGGCTTTGGATTTAAGTGGAATATGGGTTGGATGCACGATAGCCTTTCTTATATTCAAGAAGATCCTATTAACCGAAAATACCACCATAATACCATCACGTTCCCGCTTGTTTACGCTCATAGCGAGAACTATGTTCTGTCTTTGTCTCATGATGAAGTCGTATATGGTAAAGGTTCAATCCATAATAAAATGCCTGGCGATGAGTGGCAGCAAACGGCTAACTTGCGTGCATACATGGGTTATATGTACGGTCAACCGGGTAAGAAGCTTAACTTTATGGGGGCGGAATTTGGTCAAACCGCAGAATGGAATCACGATGACCAATTGCAGTGGTTCTTACTCGATTACCCTCGCCATCAAGGTGTGCAGACGCTGACTAAAGATCTGAATATGTTGTACCGAGAGCAAGCGGCAATGCATGATCAAGATTTTGACCCAAAAGGGTTTGAATGGAGACTTCAAGACGCAGAAGAAGCGAGCATTTTAGCTCACGAACGTATCAGTGAATCTGGTGAGCGAGTACTTGTGATCAGTAACTTTACGCCAGTACCCCACGAAGCGTTCCGCCTTGGTGTACCGACGGATCATAGCTACGAATTACTGCTGAATACCGATGACACGAAATATAATGGTAGTGGCTTTGAGGTGATGCAAACGGTTCAAACGGAAGCGATTGAAAGTGAAGGCTTAGCGCAGTCGCTATCACTTCGTATCCCACCGTTATCGACCGTCTTCTACAAAAAGTGCTAAATATATCGTATTAGACTTTAAATCTGAATGACGACAAAACCCAACTTCGGTTGGGTTTTTTATTGCTTCGAATTCATAACTCAAGTAGAACTTAACGTTAACTTACATAAAAACAGATAGGATAAATGCATGATCACAGCACTTTACGCCTCCATTTTAGCCAGCATGATGATTTGGCTGGCGATAGAAGTCATTAAACAGAGACGCAGCAACAAAGTTGCGTATTCGGATGGTGGAGTAGAAGGGTTACAAATCGCTAGATCGGCGCAAAGTAATGCAATGGACTATATTCCTATTACGCTTATTTTGATGGCTCTGGTTGAGTTTAACGGTGCGCCTTCATGGCTGCTGCATCTTGTAGGAGTGGTATTCGTGATAGGGCGCGTGATGCATGCGAAAGGGTTATTGAAAGAGAAGATGTCGGGCCGGGTGAATGGCATGAAACTGACTTTTTTAGCGATGGTGAGCTTGATCGTTTTGAATATTGTTTATTTGCCGTTTGAGAAGTTGTGGTAGAAGTGAGGAGGAAAACGCAGATGAGAATACCACCAGCATGGGTGATAGTGCTTTTTGGGTTGATCCTTAACATTCTTGCGATTATTACGTCTAGCTTAGTTTTGGATAAACAATCTGCGGAACTTGCACAACTTGCTGAGCAGAAAGAAAGTAACATGTATTCGATTCAGCTTTCTTGGAATAGCATTGAAACATTAGAGCGCAAGCGTGAATCAATCTTATTGCATGTGGATAAAACCGACTTAGAGTCTGCCTTTACCAGTTCGGTATTGGATGAAGTTTTACGCGGGCAACTGGCGGTTTGGGTTGGGAAGGAAGTGCCTAAAATTAGCATTGAAAATCTATCTGAAATAATGACGCTCATTAACTTAGCACAACAAACTCAGCGTGACCGAATTGATGACTTCTATCTTGATAATGTTGCGGTTGCTGAGTTGATGCAAGTGACGAGCGACAACATGGCTTTTTATAAAAATATCGCTCTGTTTTTGCAAATATTTGGTTTGGCGTTGATCTTAGCAAGAGATCTTGCGCGTAAACCGAATGCGACACAGTTGTTAGATCATCATGACAAAAAATAATTGGCAAAAAAGAACGAACGTGCTAAAAATGGAGTGTAAACATAAGTCTGGATAATGATGAGTAAAGGTAAAGTAACCAAAGATCATATTCTCAATTGCGCATTTGAACTGGCGAGTAAGAATGGATTAGAAAGTTTAACCATTGGCGAGTTAGCCAAAGAGTGCGGGATGTCTAAAAGTGGTCTTTTTGCTCACTTTAATTCTAAAGAAAACCTGCAATTGTCGGTGTTGGAATTCTCTAATCTGATTTTTACCCAGCGGGTGATAGCGCCTGCGAGGCTACTGGGTGATGACAATATTGAGGCTAAATTAAAAAGCTTGCTCAAAAATTGGCTGGGATGGAATCACTCTTTTCAAGGTAGCTGTATGTTTATCGATGCGTGGAAAGATGCCGGAGCGGATGTTTGTGCCATTCAACAAGCATTGCAAAAATCCATCGCGACATGGATTCATTACTTAACCATTCAGGTAGAAAAGGGGGTTGATAATCAGCAATTTCGTGCTGATTTAGATCCACAGCAAGCCACATTTGAATTGTATGGTTTATACCTCAGCGCCAACTTATTTTACTCTTTGCAAGGAGAAGACGTGAGCCAGCGTCACTTTTGGGAAGGGGTAGAGCGTTTGATTTCTAGTTGGAAAATTCCCCAATAGAGGCACTTGCGACATCCAACATAAATTATAATGTAAGGGAGGCTTACCTCCTTTTTTAATTTTCATAAAAAGCACGGTCGTTCTTTTAAATTGATCTTGTTTTTGTTCATAGGCTGAAAGGATAAGGCACATAGATGAGCGAAAAAATATATTTTAACACCTCAGGCAAGTTCAGTTTGAAGCGCACTTTAGTCAACGTGACTACTCGGTTGCATCATACCGTGGCGCCTAGTCATGCAAAAAAAACGGCGCGTAAATTACTGTTAACCCCAGCTCGAACAGAAGCGAAAAACAGCCAACCGCAAGGGTTAGTATGCGGTGAAGTCGAAAGTAAGGAAGGGACGTTAAAGACGTATACCCTAGGCGCTGGCCCTGTATGGGTGTTAACTCATGGCTGGTCTGGAACGGCGAGTCAGTTTTATCCGCTAATGGAGCATATCGCGAGCAAAGGGTTTACTGCTTTGGCTTATGATCATCCTGCGCATGGCGGCAGCGATGGTGTTTATGGGCATATTCCCGCATTTGTGAATGGACTTGAAGCTGTTCTTGATAGCGTAATAGAACAACCCGTAGCTGGTGTGATTGGACACAGCATGGGAACGGCATCGGCTTTAGAGTGCCGCCACGCGAAGATTCAAAATGTGCCTATGTTATTAATTGCGCCTGTGCTTGATTATTTGGATAACTTGTTTGGCAGTGTGGCTCGATCTGGCTACTCAATGAAGCTATTTGAAGCGATTGTGTCTGAGTTACAAGAGCAATATCACTACCCACTTCAATCTATCGATCCACTGCAAAAACTCCGTCAGAGAGAGGCGCAGACGTATATCGTTCATGATCAGAAAGATAGATTTACTAAGCATGAAGTCTCGCAGCAGGCAGCCAATGAAATGGAAAAAGTAACGCTTGTGACGACTCAAGGACAAGGCCATGGGCGCGTTATGAAGTGCCAACAGGTGATGGAGAGTTTCGATAAGTTAATTTAGCGTTCATCGACTCAATAGAGAAAAGCCTAACGACAGTGATGCGTTAGGCTTTATTTGACCGCTACAAAACGTTAGCGAGCCATTTCGCTATTTAGAGACAGAGCAGTTTGCTTCCCCAATGAGCTTCCATACTCCCCACTTGCCTGATTGACTTGGGTTTTCACCTGTTGTCCACCATTTTGCTTCCCATGTTTTCGCGTCGTGTGTCACTTGATTCCCACCAGTATATATCGCTGATGAATCCCAAAGGTTGGTACAGGTATCGCCACCATCAGTGATCTTTTTGAGAACGATGACAGAAACCGAGGCTGATGAACTCGCAACACCATCACTCACGTTAACAGTAAAGTTTAGCGGTGTGTCTTGGGCATATTCTGCGGCAGTGAAAATCACTTTATCCCCTTGAACCGTCGCATTAATGCTTGGTGGTATCGTCCAAGTAAAGCTGAGTACATCTTGATCCGCATCGCTTGAGGCTGAAGCATCAATGATAACGGAACCACCAGCGTTGACGGATGCTGGTGCCGAAATTTTAGCTTCTGGCGGAGTATTGATCGGGGTTGTGTTTTTAGGGTTAACTGTCACGACGATCTCATCAATGGCCGTTGCGCCTTCATTGTCGGTGACCGTGAGAGTAAAGACTAAGCGTTGCTGTTGGCTGACTTCATCAATGGCAAACTTTGCTTTTGCTTGGTTAGCATCCGTTAATGTTACTGTCTCACCCGATATCTGTTTCCACTCATAAGTGCGGATAGTGCCATCCATATCTTTGGACAAAGAGCCATCAAGAGTTACTGTGATTGGACCTATCAGGGTTTGATCAATCCCTGCATCAGCGATGGGTTTTTTGTTGTGAGGAATCGTTGAACCACCCGCTAACCCTTCATGCATCGCATTTAGAATGTCACCGTTATCAGCGTCGATTTCCCAAGAAAATAGTCCGGCCAATCCTAGGTCACGAACGTAGGCTCCCTTAGCTTTAACTGAGCGTGCATCATCAAATGTGATGAGCTTACCTGAAGAACGGTTCCAAACGTAGGGAGCTTCTGCAACTTCATCATAACCATACTCAAAACCATTAATACCTTGGCTGTTTTCTCCAAGCATATGGTTTTTGATCCCTTTGTAATCAATGACACCATCTTCCCACACGCCTTGAGCGGTGCTCCCTTTGAGCTTGCCGTTACCTACGCCTGTCATTGGATCGTTCGGATCTGTCAGGCTAGATGGCATTACGCCTTCCCAACCTCGGCCATACATGGCAGCGCCAAGAACTAACTTATTCGCTGGTACGCCTTGCGCCAATAGCAGTTGAATACCGTTGTCTGACGTATAGGCTGGGCCTTTAAAGGCTTCTCCATTTGCATCGACACCTGAGCCATCGCATTGGCCTGGCAACATGAAATTTCCGCAATGTAGAGCGGTTTGATGACCTAATACATTGTTCCAGCCACCATAAAAATCGTAAGTCATGGCAAAGATGTAATCCATGTATTGGATCGCCTCACCGTAGTTAACATCCTCGATCTTATCGTGACCCACACCGATCGCTGAAGTTAACTCATAACTCTTGCCTGTTTCCGTTTGAAGCTCATCTAACATGGTGCGTAGCTCTTGCATTAAAGCGACATAAGCCGGGCCATCATTCACTGGATCGCCTAGATCAGGCGCGGCACCACCGCCACCAGGGAATTCCCAGTCGATGTCAACGCCATCATAGAACTTCCATGTAATGAGGAATTTTTTAACAGAAGCCACAAAAGTGTCGCGATTGGCTTTGGTTGTAAAGTCGAAGAAGGGATCGGAAAGCGTCCAACCGCCAATTGAAGGAATAATTTTAAGATCTGGATTGCGCTGCTTCATCGCCATCATCATGGCGTAATTACCTTTAATCGGCGTGCTGTATTCGTGGCCTGCTTGTTTGAAGCTTTTTTGAAATGCAGCCCAAGGATCGTGAATGACCACTTCGTAATCGTTGACTCCGTTACAAGCTGTCATTAAGGCGTTGTAACTATTCCCTCCCACGGTTTTTACTGATTCGTTAGGCCCACAAATTGGAATGAAACCGTATAAAATATGCGTGAGATTATCGACCGGAAGGTTGTCTACTGTATAGTCTCGACCATAGATACCCCATTCAACAAAGTAAGTACCAACTACTGTGTTTGGATCCGTGCTGTATGACTTATTGTTCGGATCGGTATTCATTGTTAATGGTTTTAAGTGCGATCCATCTGTATCTGCAATGGTAATTTCAGCAGGTGCGCTACGACTACACCCTGTTGCGTCACACGCCTCAATTTCCATTTGATACAAACCACCTTTCCCGTATTGGAAGCTGGCCGTTGTTTGGCTGCCTTTAATTGGCCCCGTCGCGACTTCAATTCCATCAAAGTAGATTTTGTAAGTATCGCCAGAACTTCCACTCCACTGATTAAATTTAACGTTAATGGTGGCTAAGTCGTGGTATTTCACCATCTGGTTGTAGCCAGAAGTGGTTTCCATTGCGAGTTCAATTTTTGAAAATTGTAGGTTATTCGAGCCGTACATATCAATGCTCGGGGTAGCAGGTGCCGCTATTACTGCACTTGAAAGAGCAGTGGCAATGCTTGCTGCGCACAAAGTAAAACGATTCATAATATTTATCTCATCCCTTGAATAAGAACGTCCAAGAAAACGGTATTCCCAAAAAATGGAACTTGGAATACAGGGGTATTCTTGGAAGAAACATAAGCTGTTTTTCAGATATTGAAGAACATCAAGGCTAGTATTTGAGATACTTTATTTTTTAGGCGAAAAATTAAAATGCTTTTCGAGTGAGGCGGAAAAAAGAGAAACCTGCAAACATGTTTTTGCATAAGAAAGTTTATCTTCAGTCCAAGTTTAATTGACGGTCTTAAAAATAAACCGCTGATTTAAAGGTACTAAATTGATACTGTTTTAATTTGAAATATTCATAGGCTATCACCATCCAATCATTATTGGATGGGACATTTGTAACGTTTGAATCGATCTATTTCGATGCATTGAAGTGCTCAGAAAGCGCCTTTCCTCTGCTTTGTATCGCATTGCTTTGATCATCCTCGATAGTATGTTCGTAGCCTTTTTTAATAAAAGTCACTCTCGGTTTACGAGGAACAATTCTCAATAGTTGTGGTGAAGAAAAAGTGCCTGATAGTTCGTAGGTGGTTTCACCTGCGTTGGTTTTAATATGGATTTTTTTGCCATCATAATCAAATTTAGTGCTGATTAATCGATGGTTATGTGTGAAACCCTTCGAAGAAAAATTCAGTATATCGGTTTGATATTTTGGAGCGCCAATTTCAATCCAGTCACCATATATCTGTTCAGGATTGACGTGATCCTGATAGGATGAAAAGAGAAAATAACAAGCCACTGAAAACACAGCGCTGCCAAATAAAATGAAGCAGACGCGAATAAGGAAAATGGATGAGCGCGTTGCCTTTGTTTTAGGTGTTTTCGTCATGGAGATCCTGCTTGTGCGCACTGGACGTTGAGAGCGGTATTGTGCGGTAGATGCCTTAGTATAGCTTGTTAATCATTGAGCTGAATAACAAGATAACCTTGTAAAAATATTGACATAGTGCTCAATAATAAGGGTAACGCAATGTGTCTCGCTGAAAGATTAGTCGATTGAAATACTTGTTTACGGATAAAAAATCAGATACAACCTGAATTCACATCGAAACAATCGCTCAAATAGGACAAGGAAAGCATATGATTAAGGAAAATATCTACTTTGAGGGCAATGTTAAATCATTGGCGTTTACTCAACAAGATGAGACAAGTAGCGTAGGCGTGATGGCTCCTGGGGAATATACATTCGGGACGGCGGCACCAGAGAAAATGACGGTCGTAAAAGGTGCGTTAACAATACAACGCGCAGGTGAAAATGAATGGACGACATTTTCATCAGGCGAATCATTTAATGTCACAGGTGATTCATCATTTGATTTGAAAGTCGAAGTGACGACTGCCTATCTGTGTGAATATTTATAATTTTCTGCTGATAGCGTCGCTTGAAGAGAGAAAAAAACCACGCTCATCGCGAGCGTGGTATATAAGACGGAAAATAATCGTTGGCAGTGGAATGTCATCGTTATGCGTCTTAAATTGACTCTCAAAATAAAATTAATAGCGTTCGAAAGCCCCTGAGTTGTAATCTTGTATGGCTTGCTCTATTTCGGATAATGAATTCATCACAAATGGGCCGTAGTGGACAACGGGTTCCTTGATAGGTTGACCTGAGAAAATTAGAACACCGCTATCTACGTTGGCCGTTAGTTGGGCATATTCACCATGAGTCAATAGCGCCATCTCCCCTTGATCTACACTTCTGTCACCAATTGATATTTTCCCTTTATAGATAAAAATCATCATGTTATGTGTAGGGTTTGTTTCTAATTTGACCTGGTCTCCGCTATCTGAACGCCAATCCGCGACGGTAACAGGAACGCCTGTTTTATCTAACGGCCCAGCTAATGGTTGGCTATTAGCGTTTAAGTTTCCTGAAATTACGCGGATCAGTCCGAGCCCTGATTTCTGATGTTCTGTTATCGAATCTGATTGAAAATCATGGTATTGAGCAGGCTTCATCTTGTCGTGGGATGGTTGGTTGATCCAAATTTGAAAACCATGCAACTGTCCCTCTTCCATAATCGGCATTTCACTGTGGATCACTCCGCGCCCTGCTGCCATCCACTGAGCCCCGCCACTCATGAGCTGACCGATGTTTCCCATCTGATCTTTATGTTGAAAATGGCCATTGAGCATGTAGGTGAGAGTCTCTATTCCACGGTGTGGGTGCGGTGGAAAACCACCAATGTAATCCGCTTGTTGATCCGACTTTAATTCATCCATCATTAAAAATGGCGAGAATTTTGCATTATTGAACCCAGCAACACGATGAATTTTAACCCCATCCCCGTCAGAAGTGGCCTGAGATGGGATGATACTTTGAATCGTTCTTGGTGTAGACATGATGCACTCCTGAAGGTTTCTTTGATGAAAGAAGTGTAAAGAATTGATGAAGGGAAGAGCACGTTGGATTTCTGAGTATCTTGTTCAACTTTTTTGAATGAACTGAGTGGCGGTTTTTTTACTATACTTATGTATTGGTGGAATCGACTCGAGGAGGCGTATATGGCTGTACAAGCAAAACACAATGATAGTGGCAGCAGTTATGACATGAGTAATGACTTCACAACAGATCAAAGGCAGAGATTTGCGCAAGTTGCAAATAAAGCGGATAAGCGTCGATACGGATTCGAGCAATCTAGCTTTATTGAGAAAGCAAAAGTCACAGCAATGAGGCCTGTTATCAAGCGAAAACCGAATAAACCAGATCACATAAGATATGTGGCTTGGTTGGTGGTTATCGCAGCATTCTCTCTCTGGGTAATGTATATGACACGTTAGCGTTTTTTCATTGATACCACATTATGTGCTTCTGATATTTGGGACATGGGCAAACTATGATAATTTTGTTCGTGATTGTCAGCAATGTCGAGACTGTCAGGAATGCAGTTTTGATAAAAACTAAAGCGGTTTTTGCCTGAATGTTTTGCTGCGTACATGGCTTTGTCTGCGCAACGAGTGAGTTCAGGTAAATCCTCAGCATCTTGAGGAAATATGGCAGCTCCGACACTGACTGTTAAGCTATTGATACGTTCGTGGCCATTGTAATCATGATCAAACAGGTGACAAATACGATGCAGTATTTGGTTTAAATCTTGTTCTGAACGCACATCATAGAGCAGTATAATGAATTCGTCCCCAGCGTAGCGGGCGATTGAGTAATCTTGATTGTCAGTTTTTCTATCTTTGGTTCTAATGTTGTTTTTTAAACGTTTAGCAAAATGTTGTAGCACTCGATCACCGACATCATGACCATAGTTATCGTTAATTACCTTAAAGTCATCGATATCGATAAAAATGAGTGCCGTAATGCCTTTATTCGCTTCAATCTTAGTTAACTTTTGTTTTGCCCAATTCTCAAAACTCCATCTATTTGCAAGGCCTGTGAGCTGATCCATATAGGCAAGATCTTCAATTCCTTCTTGATAAAGGCTCTGTATGTAGCTGATGATTTTTGCGTAATAATAAGCGGAAGTATGACAAATCACACACATTGCTAGAAGGCTAAATAAAAACCGACTAGCCGCATAAGTGGTCGGTATCTCAATAACACCTGAGAGCACAGTGATGGACGATATGAGAACAAAGAATGACGAGCTTAACATTAAGCCGATACGAAATTCGTTGATAAAGATAACGGCGGCGAGAATTGGGTATAGCCACAGCAGGTGATCGGATACAGTTTGGCTATAAAGAAAAAGGACAACGCCTTGGATCAATAAAATGCTGCTTAAAATAAGGTCGGCATAAGCAGGTTGTTTTTTCCGGAGCACGTAGATGCTATTCGCTAATGCAATTCCTGCCCAGATAAGATCAAACGTTCCAAACCAATAATTGTTTGCTGTGAAGTAAAGAACGCTATAGATAAAAAAAAGGCAACAAGATGCAATTGAACATATCAATACGATTTTTCGTTTTCGTGTAGAACGAATATCGGCCATCTCTTCTAAATGTCTTCCTACAAGGTGAGTCATATCCTTTTGATCTCTATTTTGTTGCAAAACTGTTGGGTTGAAGTTTGTATCAAGTTAAGCATTTTGGGCGCAGTTCACAATATTTCATATGTGATAGATCTCATTGTTTGAGCAGAACATTATAAGGTAAATCTAATAAGCCACTAAATTCATATAGTTAACAATGTGTAAAATTAACTTATTTTTTAAGGTGTAAGATGAAAATTTGACTTATAGGTTGTAAGTGGAACAATAAATGGGTTTTATATAATTTGAGTCTGATATGGAAAATAAATCTAAGTTTTGGCAACAGGGAAGGTCAATATTGGCAGTCTCTACCTTTGCACTCTCTCCCTTGGTATTGGCAACCTCGCTGGCTAACGCTGCAAATATTGAAACGGTTCCGGTTGTTGGGGGGGTCTTTAATTCAGCTCAAGTTTTTAAAAATCAGGTGGTTTCATCTATCACTTATTCGACTCGTTTTAGTCGAGATGCTGCTTTATTTACAATCGCAGGCGTGACGCTTGATACTTATATCCTCACATTGCCGTTAGATGTAAAAACCAAAGCCAGAGTGATGGCTCAACTATCCGATCCCACCTACTCAATCCCACTTGGGTATTTTTTATATAGCTATTACGATCGCTATGTAGGGCTCAGCTCTGATGATGTCTTCAAAGCCTATTTAAAAACACGTTACGATGAATCGACTCTCGCCAACTTTGAACATAGCTTATTTCAATTATCCGATTCTTCAGAGCTTGAAACAGATCAAAGCTTGCATGCTGAATCTGATTCGAGCCATCACCAAGGGCTCAAAGTCGATGATCAATTTATCGCCTCGATGGTCGTTATTTATGATGCTCTCGTACAAATTGGTCAATGGCAAAAGCTGGATACGTTACCTGATAGTTATACTTACCTAACGAACAGTCGTAATGATTTAAAAATTATTAATACAATCCAACCCATTATTATCGATTTGCTAGCACAAGCAGAACTTGGAATGGGTGAGGGTGACATGAAAGCCGCAGTGAAAGCGGTATTGCAGGATGCGTTGCCGGAAAACGTGGGTAAAGTGAATAATAAAGCTCAGGCATTGACCGTAACTTTGATTGATTTTGTGCGATTAAATGTGTTGAAAGCGTATCGGCAATTTATTTATCAGCAGGAGCGCGAAGAGGCTCTCAATAATTGGATGCAGCAAGCATTCGATGATGATCCTACTCAGTTAACTGATTTTCTTGAATCTCAACAGAAGCGTCGGTTTGCCGTTCAGGTGACAGTAGACGGGTTACAGCAAGGTTTACTCGAAGGTTTGGTTGACTCCTCCTCTCCGTTCATCTCAGAAGCTTACAAAGCCCACCAACAACGTACTGATGTGAAACCTGTGAAAGAACCAACAATTGAGCCTGAGCATCAACAGCAAGTTAAATTTATGCAGAGATTGGCCGAGCAGAGTTATCAAGATCCGAGTTATTTGCCATTTTTTAAACGATTATATACTGACTACCGTGACTCCATTGTGCAGGTCGGGGTCTCATCTACTCCGACAATTAGCGTGCGAAATTTACCAATTATAAAAACAGGCGCTAAGGTTTCAGGAGATAAAGGCACAGGGATCCCAAATTTCCATTTTGTCGACCGAGAACAAGATCGAGCCTATTACTTTTTTGGTAATGATGCCTTACAGCTTGATCGGCTAATGGTGGATAATCAGGTAAAAACTATGTTTGACCGCTTGGATTACCTTAAAACCCTCAATTGCAATGCTCAGTATGATTGGAATGCTCATACAACCTATGACGGCTTGGTGAACCTTGGTCTGGGGGAATCACAACGAGATTATGGTGAAAAACGGTGTGTTCGCGAGCTGCAAGAGCGGTCGAAAGTTGAAATTCAATTACGCAGAGGTCGAACTGAGTTACTGGAAGATATTCAAGCATACGAAAGCATTTCGACGTTTGATTTTTATACAAAACTCACCATGAAATGGAAAGTTGAGCAGAGCATTAAACGATTGGCGCAACAAGATGGTAAAGGTATGCCTGATTTTACTCTGATTTATAACCCGTGGCCTGATCACTTTGCTCATTTCACCGGACCTTTCAGTGATGAAGTCATTATGCCCACAGGTGAGTTGAATCGTCTGGATTACTGGTTGTCGGAAATTGAAAAAACCTATCAAGAGGCGGGTATTTATGACCAAACATTATGGGGAATGGCGGGCGATCATGGCCTCACGCCAGTATTTTATGCCTTAAATCCAGAGAAAGTGGTGTTCGATGAATTGGCTCAAGATCTTGGATACGATTTGAATATCATGAAAATATCTTCTGATGAAGGTGAAGGTCCTAAATTCACCAATGCTTTGAATTACCCAAGCAGCAAACAGCATGATGTGATTGTGGCATCAACGGCTGGTGGTAATTTTATGTTGGATTTCTTCAATTCCCAAGAAGGATGGAAAGTACAACCGACTTACCAAGAATTGACTCAATGGCAAGCGGCTAATACGCCCAATGGTGAAAGTATCGATATCGTCAACGAGGTTGCTCAGCGCTTGAGTGAGACTCTTGATTATATGGTGATACGAGAACAACCGTGCGATTTAAACCGATGCAAAGTCAGGTTGGTCGCAACACGCAATGGAAAAAGAGTGGATGAGTTTATCACTAGGATCGGCGATAAGCGTTACTACCATGCACAAGAAAATGTGCCAGCTCAGGTTCCTCGTCTGTTAGGCATCCAACAGCTGAATCCATATATCCCAGCGCCTTCAAAAGAGGCATTTAACCACTATGCCCAATTGGTGGATCAATGTCTGTATCGTGCGAAAGAGAGTGATGTGACGACATGGTGTAACCAGCAACAATGGCGTGAGTTGACCCGTTTTAGTATCAAGCCAGATTCTGTGAATCAATTAGCCGCCATTTATGAAGAGTCACGAGCGGGCACAATTAATCTATTTCCCAAGTCGGGTATTGGATTTAATACCAAAGTGCCAGGTCGTCATGCGGGTGAAGATTATCTCGAAAAAGATGCGTTTCTTGGTTTTTGGGGGAAGCCAATTGGCAAGAAAGCAACACCACTGTCGATAGAAGAGAATGGTTCATTAGCGCCAACTCTGTATGAGTACTTAACTGGAGAACCGATTGTGGTGGGTGAGGATGGCTGGGGTTTTCCGTCTCTACTCAATAAACTCGATATCCAATAAGCTTGATATCCAATAAACATGAACTTTAATTGATAATAAGGTTTTTTATTGCTAAAAAAAGGTATGAATAGTTAATTTGTTTGAGTGTAGGTTGCCATGTTGTGGTTATTTTGTGCGATACTGGTCAGATTAGTAGAGAGCCAGGTGTTCTTACATTACGGCCGCTAATTTTATAGCAATGAAGCTAAAAGGCTTATAAAAAGGAGTTCCAAAATAAATGAGTGTTGAGCAAGCTTATTACTTCAGTGTTGCGTTGATAAACTTGGTATTTGCTCTTGCTGGAACTCGCGTTAAAGAGCTTGAAAGCAACTCCCATTCAATTCAATTTTTTATGATCTCCTTTCTTGCGTATTTTGTGAGTTGGTTTATTTACGTATTTGAAGTAAATATATTTTTGGAAATCTTAGCGGCAGTGTCTGCTTCAATTTTTGTGTGGGGAATGGTGGTCTTTAGTTCGAGGCGATGTGGTGTCAACTTGCCTTGGGTTGTTCCTGTGGGCATGTTTTGTCTTCAAGTGCTCGCTCAAATATATGCGTTGATGGTTTCAGATTTAAAGAGTTATCTGCATGTCAGTAGCGTATTTCTTCCTATCGCATTTTGTGCCATTAGTTATATGTTTTTAAAATTGAAAGTGAAACGTCACCCATCGGACATTATTGTCGGTTACGCTTTCCTTTTCATGACAGTGGTGATCATCGGTCGCTCAATATTACTTGAAGTATCACCAGACTTATTTGCGCGTTCGAGTCTCTATTCACAAATTATTTGGCCTGCTTTTTGTACTACCGTTGGCGTATTTACGTTATTGAGCTATACAGAGGAAGCGCAAATTGAATTAGAAAAAGAATCCAATACGGATCTTCTTACTGGTTTATATAATCGGCGTATGTTTGATACTAAATTGACGAACGGTTTGGACTATATGGCACACACTAGCCATTTTGGTGTTCTTATCTATTTTGACTTGGATGGGTTTAAACCGATAAACGATCAACTTGGGCACTATATTGGTGATGAAGTGCTTGTGGAGCTTGGGGCAAGGTTAAAGCGATCGGCCCAAAGGCATGAAGTGTTGGCAAGGTTAGGCGGGGATGAGTTTGCCTTATTGCACACACATTTAGGCAAATCTGAGGAGCAAGCGAAAGAGAAGGCCGAGAAATTAGCCTTGAAGATGCAAAAGCTCGTGAATATACCTATCCAATATGAACAGCATACGATTAAGGTGTCGAGCAGTATTGGTGTGCATATGATTGCACCGGGTAATCAAAGTGAGAAAGATATACTGACAAAAGCCGATGCGGCGATGTATCAATCAAAGGCGATCAAAAAAGGCAGTATCACGTTTTCGGGAAACGTTGTTAAGGTTTGATGTCCGAAGGGAACCTGCAAATTTTTTATCCATACGATTAAAAACCTGATTAGTCGATAAATGGCGATCCTGATTTAATACTGGCAGATATTTTTTGTAATTTAATCTGTCGATTTAAGGTATTAAAATGTTTGCAATAGATGATCAAGTTGTCGCGACTAAAGGTGTGGAATTAGGTCCAATGGTTGTAACGGGTCAAAGCAGTGGTGGCAACTACACGCACGTTCAAGTTGATGGGTACAAATTAACTTACCCAACACGCGACTTGAAAGCGGCATAATTTACCGGACTACTTCTCCAGAAAGGTACTCTATGCTGATAAACAAAAGGTGGCCCTATCCATGGCTACCTTTTTTTGTATTTGGCTATCTGTTGTGATGGCTAACTGCTGTAATGATGGCTGCTGTCATGATTACTTTCCGACAGATTCCCACATGACATGACACTCTTCTTTGGCAGCCGCAGTGAGTAATGCAATTAACGGTAGTGCTCGATTATTGATACTAACGCTCTGCTCAACAAGGTCATCACCGTTGTCATCGAGTTCTGAATCGTTGAGTTCAGATGCTCTCTGTTCTTTTGCGACTGCTGCTTTTAATTGAGAGAGTGCAGTGGCTACTTCCGATGCCTGAATCGCTCCTAGAACGGTTCCACTGTGCCCCATCATCTTTAACATTTGTAATCCAACGTCACCAAACATGGTGATATCTGCATGAGCTTTACAACTGAAAATAATGAGCATATTAATCATCCTTTTTGTGGTTGGAATATACGATGGTTATTCATCCTAGTGATATTTGATCCATGATGCAACGTATGGGATACCGCCGTTTCATGGCATTTATGTGTGATGTTCTTAATCTGGATTAACATTTATCATTAATATTATTGATAACATCCTCGCTTGCTGATTGACACAGCAAAAATGAACAAAAAAGAACAGCTATGCGAATACGTGGCTGTTCTTTTTTGCCTTTTAATATCCGGAAATTATGACAATAAATGTCGAGAGGGTTGAGTTTGAGCACTTTGTTTTCTGAAAGCCAAATTGGCAGCATGACTTTAAAAAACCGTTTCATTCGTAGTGCGACATGGGAAAACATGGCGACAGAAGAGGGGCATATGACGGATAAGTTATATGCGATCTATGAAGAGTTAGCGAAAGGTGAAGTCGGCTTAATCGTGACGGGTTACGCCAATATTGTAGAAGAAGAGAAGCCTAACGCTGGAATGATGGGGATGTACAATGATTCCTTTATCGATGAATTCCAGAAACTGACGGATTTAGTCCATCACTATGATTCAAAAATAGTGATGCAACTTGCTTATGGCGGAACGAAAACCACATACAACGTTGGTGAGCGTCTAATTTACGCCCCGAGTGATGTATGCGAAATAGGTACCCAAACTCTTGGCAAGGCGATGACTCAAGAGGAGATAGGTTACATCGTTCAAGCATTTGCGCAGGCGGGAAGAAGAGCAAAAGAGTCAGGGTTTGATGGCATAGAAATACATGCTGCCCATACATATTTGATCAACCAGTTTTTGAGCCCATACTACAATCGCCGTGAGGATCAATATGGTGGTAACCTAGATAATCGCATGCGATTCTTGCTTGAAATTTATGCTGAAACAAGAAGACTGGTTGGCGATGAATTTCCTCTTCTAGTGAAATTAACGGCCTCAGAGTTCTTTGACGGTGGGCTTACTTTTGATGAGACGCGGCTTATTTGTCAGAAGTTAGAATCAATCGGAGTGGATGCCATTATCATTTCTGGCAATATTCACGGTAAAGCCAACACATTAATTGGCGAACATTTTGATGGGCATACCATTCAAGAAGAGGGGTATTTTCACCAATATGGTCATGCGATTAGTGAAGAGGTGGATATTCCGGTTATTACTGTCGGAGGTCTAACCGATATTAATGCGATAGAAGAGATTGCCAATAACACAGGTATTCAGTATTTCGCACTATCGAGACCGTTACTCTCTGAACCGAGCTTAATTAAACGCTGGAAAGAGGGAGATCGCTCACCCGTTGAATGTGAACGATGCTCAAAGTGCCGAACGAAACGTGGTAATTTTTGTGTGGTGAATAAAGAGAGAAAGCAGCAGCTCGCTCGCCTATAAATCAAATTTAGAGTGGTTAAATGCGCGTAAGACTGGAAGCGACTAGAAGAGGAAACGAATAGAGTAAGAACGATCAGGGCTTAGAGTGATCTGAGTCCTGACAGGAGATAATGTTATCCATTCGGGTTCATCGAATACCAGCGATCAAGCAACTCTTTTCCATACACAACTTCCGTTTGCATGTGCATTATCATCAAGCACGCTGCCAAAATCGCACAGACGATATTAAATCGACTTGAATACCGAGCACGGGTAGCCTTATCCCAGATCAACATGTTGAGTATCACCAGCATAAATGGGTGGGTGAACATGAGTAAGATGAACAAACCGAGATAGTTTGAAATCGCCATTGACGACATAATCCAATCCATTAGTAGCAAAGAAAAATACAACTTAATGGATTGAAAAGGGCTTGTACGGAAAAGAGTTAAGCTTATTTATAAAATTCGACGAGGCTATCTTTTCTGTAATCTGTTATTGATATAAAGCATTTTGCTCAGTGTACTGATGAGAGATCGGTAACCTTTTCCATCACATAATTGGTTAAGTTCTGCCCACGAACTTCAATGATTTGTGAGTGTTTGACAATGAAACCAAAATGTTCGTAAAAAGGCCGAGCAGTAATACTGACTTCAGAATGGAAGCGAGTGATTCCTCGTCTTTCTCCTTGGGTAAAAATGTGCTGCATAAGCGCGCGCCCAACCCCTTTCCCTTGATATTCATGATGGCAAAAGAAGTGGTCAATGAATCCATTTTCTTGTAAATCAGAGTATCCAACTATCGTTCCGTCGTATTCGGCAATGAAAGGCTTTAAGGTTTTCATGCGTTTTTGCCAAATTTTGAAGTCAAAATCGTCAGGGGCCCAAGCTCTCACTTGCTCATCAGAATAGTCACGGCAGTTAATATTTCGGACTGTGTAGAAGAATAGCGCCCATGTCGCTTTTGCATCGTCGTCACGGTAATGTCTAATGGTTAGCATTGTTTCCCTTCGATTGTCTGAGCCTATGAGAGCGCAATGGTTAAAGGCGGTTTATCCTGCTTGCATTGCGAGAATGGTTTCAATATCAAGCGTGTCATGGTATTGAGAGAAAGCAACTTCTTTCGATTTGATCGCGAGCATCGACATGCGATCGGCAAGCTCGTTTCCTTCAACGCCCACGTGCCCATTGACATGTAGAATCTTAATTTTGCTTTTTAGTTGCTGGTAACGCGTAAACATCTCTTGGATCAGCTCTAGATTTTTAATCTCACCGCCCGCTTTTTTCCATCCTTTCTTTTCCCAGTTCGCTGCCCATTGAGTAATGCATTGGATTGAATACTTAGAGTCGCAAAAGATCACCGTGCTTTGGTTCGCTTCGGTCTCTTTTTTAGCCATGATTAATGCTTGGTTTAACGCATTGAGCTCTGCGGTGTTATTGGTGCCATTCGGATTGAATAACCCAAGCCAAAGAGATTCAAGTTGGTTTTGTCTATAAACTGCCACTCCAGAGCCCGCTTTGCCAGGGTTTGGATCGCAACCGCCATCGGTGAATATTTTTACCTCGGCATTTAAAGCCAAAATTTCTTGAGCAGTATAGGTTTTCACGCTATTTGCTGCCGGTTTTTTCGCTGTACTACTTCGAGAGCTGGTGGCGCTGGAAGGGCTGCTTTTACCGCCAAAAGCACTTTCTGCTTCTGATCGAGTCTTGAACGATTTGTATCGAGCACCATTGAAACCATCGACGTGGCTTTTACACGTTGCCCAATCGGTAAAAATACCCGTTTGTCGTCCTTTCCATACTACATAAAATTTTTGTGCCATGCTGACCTCTGTCTCGTTGATGACTTCAATATAACGTGCAAGGTTACGTTGACAAAGCAAAAGAGCGAAACGACCGTGCAGGTGTTCATTTATAACGCGGTTTACTTATTTGAATAACGCTCAATAAACTGATGCGCTTCTTTTGGCGATCTGATCTGAATGAAATTGATATGTTGATAGCGCTTGTCATTCATCATTGAGAGGTATCTATCTCTATTTTTTGCGTAGGTTTTAATCGTCCATAAAATGATGGAATCTGAGCTCATAAATGACTTACGAAACGATTCTTTGTTGCCCGTTTCCGGCCATAGCTCTTTTCCGCTTAAGGTGCGTTTGATTGCCCGGGTAATCGCTTGGTAGAGAGTGCGGGAGAAAGAGTAATCTATCCAAATAATCGTATCCACATTTTTCCATTTCGTTGCTGCGGTACGGTTGTAGTTACCATCTAAAACCCATGTTGGCTGAACTAATTTATGGCGTAATGCAGCGAAGAATTCGTCATCGCTGGGCTCTTGCCATTGTGGCTTCCAGTAAATTAAGTCCATTTCTAGGTAAGGGTAGTCGAGTATAGCGGCAAGTTGTTGGCTGAAGGTTGTTTTTCCGCTACCACTTGTGCCAATCACGTTGATTTTATGCATCTGTGACTCCACGGGAAATAAAGGGGGCGAAATTATAAATGACTATTTTATGAGCACCAGTGAAGAGTGGAAAAATAACGTTAAGTTGTGATGTTAATCGCTACTTGGTTTCTGCTCGCGCATCTGTGATAATCTTTGAGGACAAATAACCACTTAAATAAGATATGGCACCCATGAAACTATTAGTTCGCAACCTTGCTCGCACAACGACCGCTGAAGAATTGAAAGCACTTTTTGAAGAGTACGGCACGGTTGTTTCTAGCAATCTAGTTCTTGATGCAGAAACTGGTCAATCGAAAGGATTCGGTTTTGTAGAAATGCCGGAATTTGAAGAAGCAACAAAAGCAATGCAAGCGCTGAATATGACGAAAATAGCAAAGAACACAATTCGCGTTAAAGAAGCAAAAGCTTATTAATAGCATTTCGGTGGCATGAGTTCTGGATGCCATCGAGATTAAAAAGCACGAATACTCTCATTGTTGAATGAATAGTATTCGTGCTTTTTATTTTGTGGTTATGGTAATGCATGACCGCGAGAAGTGACAAATAAGCGGTACCACTCTTCTCGTGAAAGGGTAACCGCTGGTGCGAGAGCAGAAGCTCTGATGCGGTCAAGGTTTGTTGTGCCAATAATCGGTTGAATGTTGGCAGGGTGACGAAGTAAAAAAGCCAATACAATCGCTTCACTTGGCACTTGATGTTTCTCACTTAAATTCAAGACAAGCTGCGCCGTATTACGAATATTGGCGTCTTCCGAATGAAGTCCTGCTTCGGAATATCGACCTTGAGCTAAGCAACCCCAAGCTTGTATTTGAATGTTGTTCATTTGGCAGTGTTCTAATGTCCCACTAACGAAATTAACATGCTGGCTGCCTTCGCTTCCGACTAATACCCCATCATTTAACCAATCAAGTTTAGACAAGCTCATTTCGATTTGATTAGCAACAATTGGTAAGTCTAGTGCTGATTGTAGAAAACGAATTTGATGCAAGTTCATATTTGATACCCCAAGATAATCAAACTTTCCATCAGCGTTTAAACGCTCTAATGATGCCGCTAGTTCATGTAAATCCATTAATGGATCAGGGCGATGAAGAAGTAGCATATCGAGTTTTTCAGTATGCAGTCGTTTTAGGATGCCGTTGACGGAATGCGTTATCCATTCATTGGAAAAATCGTAACGTCCTGGGGCGGATTCATCTTCAAACCGAATGCCGCATTTGGATTGAATGAACATGTCATCGCGTAAAGAGGGGGTTTGTTTCAAGACTGAACCAAAGGCAATCTCTGCTTTATTAAAGGTGTAGATATCAGCATGGTCGAAGACAGTGATTCCCGACTCTAATGCAGTATCAATGACTTCATTCGCTTGTTGGACGTGCTCATTACTCACCGGATTGTTGTTCCAACCACCCCCTAATCCCATGCAGCCATATGCAATTTTACTGGCTTTGGATAGAGGGTTTGTTAGCAGGCTATTTCGTTCAGTACTCATCGTTTCATGTCCATTTTACGGAGGTTTATGGCTATTCTATTGTTCGGTAACTTAAAGTGAAGAGGTATAAAAAGAATTCATTGTTTTGTATATCGAACAAATCTTTTGTGGATGGTAATATTAGGCCAACGAAAGTAGGAGTGATGTGTCACTAGGTATATATAAAAAATGGAACATAAAAGGATCCAACGATTAATGCTGTTTGTGGAGCTCGCAAGGCAGCTTAACTTTACTAAGGCAGCGCAACAGTTGGGTATATCCAAGGGGTATCTTTCTGAGCAGATAAAGTTGCTTGAGAAAGAGTTACAGTGCCCACTGTTGATTCGCACAACGCGAAGTGTTCGTTTAACTCAAGAAGGTGAGCATGCTTATGCTCAAGGCTTGGCGATTCGTTCTCAGGTCATCGATCTTGAACGGAATATCATTCAAGACCACAACCAAATTAGCGGCCTACTGCGACTGACCGCCCCTAAAATGTTTGCAGAGACCTATTTATTTGAGCTGTGTGATCAGTTTAGAAGCCTTCATCCTGATGTACAGTTTGAGATAAATTCTAGCTACACCACATTCAACTTAAACCAACAAGAAATTGACCTCGCATTTCGAGCGACGAATCTGCCTCCTGATAATATGGTGGCGGTGAAGCTGTTTCCATATCAGCATGTGTTGGTTGCTTCCCCTGAATATTTAAGTACTTATGGCATACCTGAACAGGTGAGTGATCTTGAAGACCACCAGTGTTTGACGACGTTACATCAGAAATATTGGCCATTAAAAAATCAAGAAATATTGGTCAATGGTTGGATTTCGACGAACGAAAATCATCTATTGAAGAAGCAAGCGCTGGCAGGAAAGGGGATTGTTCGGATTGCACAGTACTACGTAGAGGAGGAGATAAAGCAAGAAAAGTTAAGCTGGGTATTGCCATTAGAGACACTACCCGAGCCAAACCATCTTTATTTACTTTATCCTCAAGTGATATACCCATCACTGAAATTGAAAACCTTTATTACGTTTGTTCGTGATTATTTTTCAAGCATTTAAGCGTTCTTCACTTTCACCTTGTCAGCTTTTTTTTGAGGTGAAATCTCAGTAATAGAGCCAGATTCAGGGGATGAGCTTGAACCATTGTTCTGTTGTTTCTTTTTAGGTGACTGTGACTGCTTTACATGTATTGCTTGGTTACGACCATTGGCTTTCGCTTCATACAATGCGGTGTCTGCGGCTTTAACAAGTGCCTCTGTGGGAGCATTCATATCTGGATAGGTGACCACGCCAATCGAGACTCCAAGTTGTCCTAAAGATAATCCTTTCATATCAAGATGTAGGTTGTGGATTTTCTTAACGATCGAATTGGCAAGTTCAATGGATTCCTCAACAGAACAGTTAGGGCTGAGTACCGCTAGCTCTTCTCCGCCTAGACGATATGCTACATGCTCTTGATCAATATCATCTTTCAATAAACTGGCAACCTCTTTTAAAACATAATCTCCAGCATCATGTCCGAAGTTGTCATTGAAGCGTTTGAAGTGATCCAAATCTAGCATTAGCAAAGACATTGGTGTTTTGTCTTGGCTTGCGCGTAACCACTCTTGGTCGATGGTTTCTTCAAAGTAACGACGATTAAATAGCCCTGTAAGAGGGTCGCTTAAGGCTTGAGATCTGAGTTTTTCTTGTAGGTTTAGGTTGGCTAATGCTAAGCCCAAATGCTCTGCAATAGTAAAGGCTAACTGTTTGGTTTCCTCAGGGATTAGCTCATCACTACTATCAAAATAGAGATGAAACATGCCGATAGTGTTGCCATGAGCCGTTAAAGGTACGCACAGTGTTCGTCCTTCTTGTTGGCAATTATCCATATGGTTACAAGGAAGTTGGTGGTAGTCATCATGAGATAAATGATACCTGCCTTTTCTTAGAGCCCAACAGTCGTGTGGCGCATACACTTTATTGGCTGGCCATTCGCCACCCCAGTCGAGTTTAACTTCTAGTTGGTTACGTGATTCTCGCATGATAGAGACGCTGCCGTTAATATCCCCAAGGATCCTAGGAATAATATCGGAAACCACGGCTTGTGCTTCATTGATGTTGTTACAAGCGGCAAGCATATTGGCTAATCGGTGTAATAGCTCAATCTCTTGTGTACTTTGGCGGATCCTATCTTCTTGTTTGCTTCGTTCTTGTTTGACTAAATGGAGAATTTTCCGATTACTGTACCAAGAGAACAGTAGCAGAGTGAGAAATGAACTTCCCATCAGAGCAAAAACGATATATTCGAGATCTTTTGCCATTGAATAAAGCGTCGTCATTGGCATTGCGAGTCGAAGAATATAGCTGGAGTCGTGGTCATGGTCGTCTAATGGAAGTTCAATTTTCTTGGCAACGTACAACATCTCTTGGTTAAGCGTTGAGCTGTAGTGTTGTGATAACCCATTGAGTCCACTTAATGCAGAGATAACCTCAGGGCGATTACTGTGATCATCTTGTTGTGAAACTTCTCGTGGAGTCAGTTGTGAATCACCAAGTACTTTTCCTGAGCTGTGAATAATTGTAAAACGGCGGCCAATCTTCGCTTGAGATAAGGTATTAAGAAATTGGTCGACCTCTGTCTCTGACATGTCGTAAAGATCGATCTGTTTCTCTTTAATTTCATGAGTGACGTCATCAACTAAGCTGAACATGTAGTCGCTGACGATTTTTGTGAGCCAACTATTGAGGGTTTGATTATATAAATACCCGCCAAAAACCATGGATACAATCAAGGCGAATATTGGAAGATACTGAAATCGACCAAATGACGTTGTGTTCATACTCTCTCCTAGCCTAGCGATATATTACTCGATTGTTCTATGACAACCTGTTCTCTATTGAATGATAGAGCTGCCGAATGATTTACGGCATATCATTTCAGTGTAGTGTGTTGAAGGCAATTTGTATCATTTGCGATCACATTAATGCAATAAATTGCTTACATATGGAACGGCAATCTACACCTAAGAGGTTGATTTATAGTAATGAGATTTGGTGATTGGTAAGGGATTAAATACATCAAAAGGATCTGGGAGGAGTGTCTGTTGTTCATGTAAAAACTTAACCAGCTGAATGGTTCAGCTGATTAAGCTTATGATGGTCTATTCAATGGTTGAACGGTGGCGGTATTTGCCTTTCAGCGTTCCGCTATCGCAATTGATAGTAAAGTCTAGAGCCACTTTTTGATAATAATCGACATATGTCTCTTTTTGTTCCTCTACTTGCTCATTTTCTAGCACTTCTAGCTGCATTGTTTTGGTGTTGCAGTAATAAGCCCAATCAAGGTTGTTTGTTTTTAAATCAATTTTATTTCCAATATTGGTGTTAACATAATTGTTATATAAACCAGAGACATCCAGTAAGAAATCATTGTCATCATTCGAGTTAAAAGCATTTTCAACTTTTAAGCTGGTTGCTGTAATGGCACTGGTCGAGTCTTGGACAATCGTTACATTTCGATTAGCCAGTTTTGGATAAGTTGAATCTGTTTCAATAGATAAGTAGCTATTACCATTGATTGGATCTTTTACCGTTAAATTGACTCGGGACTCAGTTTTGCGATTATATGGGTCAGTTATTTTTGCGAGAAATACGTAGATTTCCCCAGGTTCCATGTCTTGTGGATCGATTGAAGCAGTCGTCGCACTGAGTTTTTTTACTGGAATGAAGTGCATACCTCCGCTTACGTGGCTCCACTCGATCGCTATTGGTGCTGAGGCATAGGAAACTTGTGTTATGCCAAGAGTAAATGGAGACATTTCTGTAAGGAGTTGATCTTGCGTTACTTCAATGTTGAATGCGAGCGTGGTATCAAAGTCAAATGATGCATAATGATTATAACTTTCATCAAAAAGCATTACGTTATAGCTGTTGTCGACTTCTAGATCTTTGGTGAAGTTGATCGTAACCCAAGGGCCATCTGCCGAAATGGTATACATGTCATCTTGCAGTAACTCTCCTAAACTCGATTTTCGCAACTCAATATTCTTTAGATCTTGGGGTGCGGGAGCCGGCATGACTAAAATGGTTTGACTTGGTTGAAGTGGATTTGAATTGGTATGCTTAATCTTTGGTGATTGTTCATTGAAGTACCAACGTTTGCTGAAATTATCAAAAATATCACCCGATTTAATGCCTTGTCTTGCAGGGAAACTAATCGCGGATCCCAACATCATATCTGTCCAAGATACATTTTGTATGTCACGGACCCCTTGAATGTTTATGTCAATCTCAGCAATATTTGAATAGTTAGGAGATACCACTACTTTGTCTCCATTCGCCCCTTGTATTTCATAGTGGCCTGCTGTGGGGTAGCTACGAATATAACCACTAAGCGGTAAGGTTGTGCGTAACCAAATATCGCCATCGAACTGATCTGGTTGAGATAAGTTGGCCTTGGCAGTCATACTGTAGGTACCTTGATTATAATTTAGGCTCCTGACAATTTCGTTATCTTTGAAGTATAAGTGGGCTCCGTTGATGGAGATACTCTCATCCCCAGTCAAACTCATCCTATATTCAACATTATTTTCGGAAGTAATTGTTTGTTGAATATGCGCACCGTAACTTGCCGTATATGGATTTCCATCGGCAGTATGTTTTAAATCAACGGTACTAATATCCCCTTCAAATTCTAAGTAATGATTGTTTTTTTGCAGAGAGCTAAATGTTGCTGTCGTTTGACCTGTGATATCGCCAAGCCCTTCAACGTTACAACTATTAAATGTAATGCTCAGTGTTTGATTGTTTAGTGTTGCGGTATAGGTGCCAGTACCGTTGCTATCAAAAAGGCATTCTGCTGTTGTTGTTCCATCTTCTAGATTGAGTTGATGGAGTACACTAATAACAACATTTGATAACGCAACGGGTTGTTCAAGGGTTTCTAGGCTATTTGCTGCAAATATGGCATTTTGCTGAGAAAGCTGCGCTAAAGTATCGCTATTACCGCCACCACTACTACTGCCACCGCCGCCTCCACATCCTGCAATTGAAGAGGTTAAGATGAGTATTGGTACAATGCTATGTTTCACGCTTACATCCTTATATAAAAAAGTGATAATTTGACTTTATTTTATAAGCTGAATAATTACTCTAGGTGTTAGCTATTCGCAATAACCCTAATAAAATTATGTGATTGTAGTAACCTTATGTGCAATGAAGTTCTCATGAGGGGGAGAGGCTTTAGCCGTTCGATAATTCTATTTTACGTAGTGGTATAGAGACGTGGTACAGATATATGGAAATGCAGTAAACGATTTAGGAAAGGAGTAGGCATAAAAAAGGAGACGAACTGATAACGGTTATCTCCTTAGCGCTGACTCAGCTGATTTTAGGTTCTCACCTAGCTATTTTCTAATTCTCTTAAATACAGATAAACAGTGTCTTTAGATATTCCTAATGCTTCAGCGACGAGTTGAACACTGTCTTTATATTTGAAAATGTTGAGCCCGTGAAGTTTTGTGACGACCTCGCGATTACGCTTTGAAGGTGCAATTTCGTCGTTTTTCCAGGTCTCTTCTTTTATGGTGCTAATCGTACTGGTGATGGTCTCATCGATATTTTGCGCGAAGGTTTCCGGCGATTGTGAAATATCACAGCAAGCAGTGCTTGGAGGGAGCATCGTGCGTAGGAAAGATTGTAATGGCGCATCCATGTCCACGTTTATGCACAATAGGCCAATGGGAACATCTTGCGGGTTTCTTACAATCGTGGTGATTGAGTGTAATGTTTTCCCACAAGAGGTTTTAGTAAGGTAAGAGTCAGAGATATCTTTCCCTTCCTTTAGTTTGAGTAAGGCTAGATTGGTAATGGGAGCGCCGTGACCTCTTCCGGTAACATGACCATTGGCAATTTTCACTATAGATGGATTCTCACTGTCGAGGCTATGCAGTACCACCTCCGTGTATTCCCCATACATCCGTGCGATCCCATCCACCACATTAGACATCGAGTTAAGAATATCGTAATCATTTTGAGTAAAAGCCGTGATTTCCAATGTTATTACCTTTAAATGCTTGTTATACCAATCTATTTTACTGGCTGACCATTGCTGAGTGACGAGCGAGTTGCTATGCCGACATAATATCGATGATGGTGCTATCGGTTGCCGTCATGCCGCAACTTACCATTGAACCCACGTTTTTGATCGTCTGCTCAACCTCTTTTGCAACAATGCCTTGCCCTTGCACTGAACTATTGTTCATCGCCATCATAAATGAACGAACGGCCGTTGAAGAAGATGTGCAAACTTTCATCGCGCAAGAGGATTTGGCCCCATCGCAGATCATCCCGGAGCTATCACTGATCACGTTTTGAATCGCAAAACAGGACTGTTCAAATGATCCACCGGCAAGATAAACAATCGCCATCGAAGCGGCAGCGCTGGTTACCGTATTACCACAGAAAGCGGATAGTGGAGGGTAGTGTGACTTGATATAAATAGCACCAAGGTGGCTTAAAATCAGTGCGCGCGCTAAATCTTCTTCTGTTTTACCAAAGGTTTTGGCTGCGATCGTAACGGGAATGGTTGCCGCGATCCCTTGGTTGCCACTACCAAAATTACTCATAGCAGGCAGAGTTGCTCCCCCCATACGCGCATCAGAAGCGGCAGAGGTGTACATCTGAATTTTAGTCATCAGATCTTCGCCGATAATGCCATTGGATATGTTTGACTGAAACGTTCGGCCAATTTCTAAGCCGTAGGGGTTGGTCATCCCTTCATTGGCCAGTTTTTCGTTGAGATCAGCCGCATCTAATATAAATGAAATATCAGCAAACGGTGCCGATAGGGCGAATTCGTAAATGGCTTTGATGTTAATATCAACCCCATCACAAATCGATGCAGTGGCTATTTTATCCGTCAGTGGCGCTTCAAAGGTTACGGTGCCATTTACTGTTTTGCGAAGAATGTTAGTGTGGCCACCGCTGATCGTCACGCAAGCTTCATTTTGGGCGTGACGTGCGGTCACTGAGCAGTAAATAAACTCTTCCGTATCAATTTTCTTTACGCTGATGGCTCCGCTATCTATTAGCTTTTGAGCTGCATCGACTTGATCTTGTGTTATTCCAGCGAGAACTTCTAGACCAGCATTTGGGTTACCAGCAATGGCACCTGAGGCTGCCGCGATCGGTAAACCTATTTTTCCAGTACCAGGGACAAATACACCCATTGAGTTTTTATAGAGATTGGCAGATACCAATACTTCAATGGCATCTGGCACAACGCCATTTAATTCTTGAACAGCTAAAGAAGAGGCATAAGCAGCAGCAATTGGTTCGGTACAACCAAGAGCGGGTTTAACGACTTGCTTGATAATTTGAATGTACTGTTGCCATTCTTGTTTCATGATCGACGCCTTCATAAAGTAAGCATTATTTGCAATTGCTTAAGGGATTTTTATAGCACGATTCCATGAGTCACTTATTTCCCTAATATGTGCTGTTTGATGGGCGACATCTTACCCGTTGTAGTGAATGGTTTTGTGCTTTTCCTCAAGTAAACTTGATATTTTTATCATAAATAGTTGAGTTTTTTTGATTGTTGGCATTATTTAGGCTTATTCGTGCTATTTCCTCAATAATAGATGAGAACTGACTTAAAGGCGTTGAACCTGATTTCGCTTGGGTTTATAGCGTTCTAGAAGATAAGAAGATAAGA